>DATKLX010000097.1:0-9665 GCA_035542155.1 Anaerolineaceae bacterium | reverse complement strand
ATGGGTATCTTCTGGCTGGGGGATGTGGACAACGCGAATAACTACACGGACGTGCGCGTAGCGTATAACGACACAGAGCTGGTGGTATATACGGCCACTTTTGACCGCTACCTGACTTTCGATTTTAATGCTGTCGTGGGTTCTGACCTGACTCAGTGGGATACCGCCGGAATATCGATCCAGACGGATTCAGGGGATACCGTAAAACCGGGGAATAACGCGTCCCGGTTTCTTGTCGAAGTCCTCCGGGATGAATACTATTACCCGTACCCCCCGAATTCCCCCTACCCCCCGAATTCCCCGCCCAACCCGATATCTCTGCCCTATCGGGCCGCATACCGCGGGAACGGCAATGGCTGGACAAGCCAGGGCATTCCTTTTATAAATTATGCCGGTTCGATGGGCGTAGCCCCTGGCGACCCAGGCGATTCGAAAGGTTGGGGGGCTACATTTCACATCCCCTTCAGCAGCCTGGGGGTCAGTAAACCCGCAAATGGAACTACCTGGCGCTTCCAGGTTGAAATCTACGATCGCGACACCCAGGCAGGCCCTGCGCGGGAATCAAAAGTATGGCCTGAAGCAAGTACGAATTCTGCTCCATCCAGTTGGGGCCGACTGCATTTCGGATATCCCACCTATCAAATCCCGCAAACTAAAAACCTTCAGACGCTCGTCATCCGGGATAAATTGAATGGCGAGACGATAGCTGACGGCGAGGTCGGCGGGGGTGGGAATTGCGGCGACAGGGCTGCTGCTGACAATTATTTTCCCGATTGGGGTTTTCTGAACTATTACGCCAATCCCGATTTCAACATCCAGAACCAGGGATTAATCGCCGACTGGCCCTGTTTTTCGAAATATTACCTGACAACTTCGCTCAAATCCATACCAAATGGCAAGCTGATCAAGTCCGCGAAGCTGACGCTGGATCACTGGGGCGGTTCGGATCCATACCACGCGATTGCTTCCTGGATCCAGGTTTTTACCGTGTCGGAAGATTGGGCGAAAAATACGATCAACTGGAATAATGCTCCCCTGGCCAAGGAGAACATTGGAGGCACCTGGGTACAGGTGATACCGCCCAACTCTCAAGATGTCAACAACAAGTATGACTGGGATATCACCCGGGCGGTTGACGAAGCGTACAGCCAGGGGAAGCCGCTGCGTCTGGCGATGTACTCCGCCGATCGAGGCTATGTGGACGCTCAGAATAGCGGCCAAAATACAGGAAAATATTTCATCTCAAGTGATACGGGTGATTGGAACGAGATCAACCGGCCAACCATCACGATTGAATATGTCGACCCTTGATGTATTCATAGAAATCCCCTGGCAATCTTTACCCGGGGTCACTGGATAATTTCCAGGAAATCGACATTGTCCACAGACCAGGCCGGACTTGTTTTCCAGCGCGAAAAATCCTGGGGAGTCAAACCGATTTTTGCCAGATCGCTGATAAAACCTTCATCGTTGGGTGAGAGGCCAATGTAATATACATGTTGGCCGGATTGAATTGTATCGGCGATTAAACTGTCGAGTTCTTGAAAGGTCACCGTTTTGTTATTTGAGTTTCTTAAATAATTGTCCAAAATAAAGACGGTGGGACGGTCAGAAAAATAGAGAACATAGAAACTCTCATCAATCGTGATGATCAAATCCTTTGGGTTTGTTCTATTAACAATGCTATTCGCAACCTGATAGTTGGTGTTCATTGAAATATCGGTGTGCGGGAATATATAGCCGAATCCGTTAACCAAGAACATGATCAGAACAACAAGACTGAAAGCCGGAAGATAAGGAAATTTCTCAAACGGCCTTAGCGAGATCTCCTTGTTTTGGAAAAGAGAAATCAGAATGGCGACCAATAACCACCAGGAGGCCATAGCGGGGTACCAGAATTTCAAATCTCTAACCACCCACCAAAATGCAAATCCACCGAAGAACACGAACCAGATGAATAAACAAACAATCTCTCTTCTGAATTTTTTGAGAAGAACGACTCGGTTCTGGATAGCCAGAAAAACAGGAGAAATCACCAAACAGCCCAGGATCAAATAATAAAATCCAAAAGCAGCTTTCTGCAATAAACTGGCGCCGGCCAGGAAGTCGGTTGTGCGATACGTTAGCAGCAAGCCAGGATATGAAAACAGAGAACGCAGCACTGCATACGGTCCATAAATGAGAGACATCCACTCAAATGTCCCATAAACAGTTCCCGTTCCTTGTCCACCATATAACTGCCAATTTCGAAGTTGATCGAGCGTATGGATATGATTGAAAAAAAATAACCACGAGGCGTATACCGGAATGACGACCACCGCGAACGTCGCCCCATAGGCAATTACCTGGAGAATTCTCGCTTTGATATTTTGCCCTTTTGCAAGGAGAAGACCCGCGACCACGACGGGAATCACAAACGCATTCGAAAAAAAGGTTAAGAAACCAAAAGCGCTGAAAAAACCCAATCCAATTAATCTCCGAAGGCGCGGGGCCACACCGGGCTTTAATTCCAGCAGCAGCCACAACACGAGCAGACTCTCTGCGCACGGGACTGAAGCAAATTCACTCTCCGTTGCATAAATCCACGAGGCAAATGAAAAGCCCATTCCTACGGCGGCCAGTAATGAGATTGGTTCAGATTTGGTCAGGCTTCGCGCGATCAGATAAACCAGGCCAACGACCAGGGCCCCACCGATCGCATTGAAAACCTGGTTGGGGAGAAGCGCTTTTCCAGTCCACCCCAACAACCGCCATATCTGGTAAAACACCCAGGCCATCGCATGAATTAATAATTTATGCCGCTGCAAGATCACGTTCCAGTCATTCGACATGATCTCAACCGTAAACTCTAAACTGGCCGAAGTCCAGTTTCTTGATAGTGTGATCAGATAAATCATCAAAGCTGATACCGTGACCACAGAAAAACGGATCGAAAGTGGGATCGTTCGGATTCGCCGGGTCAGTGAGGCCGTGGAGTTGCCCATTATTTTTGTAATGTTTAAATTTTGATTGATCTTCATTTTCACCGCGACAATACCCCCTAAGTTGATCGGATTAGGTCTGCAACATTAGCGATTATATCATAGCAAGAGAGGATTCGGGAACGCAGAGAGCGTTCCCGGCAAAGCAAGCCGTCAACGAATGAAGACACCGGATAAGCGAATGGGGGCCAGCTAAGGAATCAGGAGGCGCGCGGACTCAACGGGCCGGCGCGCGCGTACAGGCGGCGATCCCTCCTGGCTGCGGCGGGTAAGAAATCCCCCAGGAATTGACCGGGGCATCGCGGTTCAGATCGGGATGATTGGGCTGGAACGGCGCCAGGTACAGCAGGCCGCCTCTGGCGGCGTCGACCACGAAGAGGGTCATCTGCTCCTGGGACGCCGTTCGCCGGCCGGTGAAGGCCAGCAGCCTACCGTTGGGGCTCCAGGCGAAATATCCCGCTTCCGCCATGGGAAACAGGCGGCGGCTCTCGCCGGTGGTAGTGTCCAGCAATGTGACCGCGCAGTCGCCCTCTTTGGGGCAGCCTGTATAAGCCAGCGACTTTCCGTCCGGTGAAAAAGCCAGATCGCCGTTGAACATCTCACGGGCGTACTCTTTGTGGACCAGGGCCGGGAAAGCCAGGCGCAGCCAGTAGAAGGGCGTCCCCGGCGCCGAATCGCTGTGGTCGTTGGGCGACATCAACGCGACCAGGCTTCCATCCGGCGAGCGCGTGCAGGCCAGCCCCCATGGACTGCCCACGTTGACCTGCCCCAGGGAGTAAATCGCGGCGTACAGGTTCACCTGGCTGCCGGCCCGTTCCGGCTTGAGCGGGTCAGCCAGCCAGTCAAACGTCAGGCGGTAGAGAGAGGGGTCGAAGCCGGCGGGGGGTGGGATAGGGGTCAATGACTCGCGCTGTACGTCTGTGATGGGGAGATAGCGCAGGCGCTGGTTCGCCTGGGCTTGCGGGACCCAGATGTTCCCCCACTCCAGTTTTTCCTGCCGGTACTGCTCAATGTTAAACACGTCTCTGGGGATCAGCGGATCCAGTTTCAGCCTGGTGATGAGAATGTCGAAGGAGATCAAATCGCCTTGCTGGGGGTGGAACTGTCGCCAGTGCAGGATCAAACCGGTCTGGGCATCGATCGAGAGGGAGATAAAGCCCTGCCCGTTTGGGGGGTACCACTCCGCCAGAATGGCGCTGCGCCCCGCGACGGATTCTTCGCCCACCGGAATCAAGATCCCTTTCCAGAAGCTATCCCGATCGGGAAAAATCAGGTCACCCAGGTAGTAACCCCGGAGAAGCTGATTGGAGTCGAGGTCCAGGTCGGCCAGGTGGATCATCGGGAAGGTTTTGCCGTCGGTTTCAATCAGATCCAGCCCGCCGGGTTTCGAGCTGAAATCCCGGCCGATTTGCATGCCCACGTATGAAATAAAGACGGAATCGGGAGAGCCGCTGTAGTCCCCGGTCAAGAAGAGGCTCTGGCGGCCGAGCTGGCGGAGCCACACCTGGTTGCGGTACACCTGCGGCGGGCCGATGTAACCCGGCGGGCCGTAATACACGATCTGGGCGTCTGCCCACAACGTGCTCCATAACTTACGGCTCTCGACCATGCGCTGCAGAATTTCCTGGGTGGTGGACGCCGAGCCCAATAAAGGCTTAAGCGGGTGTAGTTCTTCGAATGGCGCCGGCATAGGCAGCAGGACGCGCGGCGTCGCCGTGATTTGGATCACAGCCGGTGTTGGCCGGGGAAGGGGCGGAACGGACGGCCTGGGCAGCAACTGATTGGCCAGGCGCAGCCCAAACAAAACCAGCCCGAAGGCGGCGGCGCCCAGCAGCAGGTCGCGAAGGAAGCGGTTTTTGGAATCGGTCCGGTCGCGACGCTGGATTCGGGCTGCGATCCGGGCGGCCGCTTCCCGGGTTTCCACCGGCGAAGCGACGCCCTGGGCGGCTCGCCGGGCCAGGAGGGTTCGCAGGGCGAGCGCGGCTGTCGCCGGGCCAAGGGGATAAGCCGCATCACCGACTACCGCGGAGAAATCAAATCCATCCTGGTCAAGCTGCCAGAAGAGGCGTTCGAGCGCCTGGTTGGCCTGACCCTGGACTCCCGGCAGGGTTCCCTTCAGCCACTGGGCAACCGCTGGAGCAGGAATCTCCAATCCCTTGACGAGAATCAGCGCCAGGCGTTCGCCGGGATTCAGGCTGGCAACCATCACCCAGAACTCCATTTCGGCGGGGGTGGCCGGAGAGTCGGCATCTTTGAGCAGTTGGGACGAGAAAGTCCTCGAAAAAGGCTGCTGCTTGCGCAGGCTCCGGGCGGCGGATTGGACCACGTTCGCGCTCACCCAGCCCTCCAGATCCAGCCCGTTCCACTCGCCGACCGCGCGCTGGATGGCCCGGGCCAGACCTTCCTCCAACGCTTCCCGGGCCGCGGGGCGATCCAGCAGGATGGCAAACGCCAGCCCCCTCAGCGCCGCGCCGTACTGGTCGAGGAGCGCCTCGGCGAGCACAGGTACGCTGGCCAGCCCGCTCTTCAGCATCCATTCCAGGTCCCGGAATTCTCCTGTTTCCCTCTCCATGCACACTACTCCTATATTGCCTGCTGGACAGATCAAATATAACTATTTTTTATCCGGGATGTCAAGTTCAATTGCCGCTTGCCAGGTTCTTTTCTAAGCCGACCAGCGCCAATCCGCGTCCGCGCCGCAGTACCGGGTCGATCCTCCCTTCGGTCGCAGGTCGCAGGACGGGTCGACACATAGGTCGACCCCTAGCAGAGCGCAGATCGCCCAACAAGAGGGACCCAGGAATCAAGGGGGATGGTTCGCGGATCTCAGTTCTCGATTATTTCAATTTGGCCAGATACTGGTGGATGAACTGCACCGCCACGGAGCCTTCGCCGACCGCGGAGGCGACGCGCTTGATCGAACCCGAGCGCGCGTCTCCCACGGCAAACACCCCCGGCAAGCTGGTCTCGAACAGGAAGGGCTCGCGCTCCAGCGGCCAGCCGTATGGCAGGCGGCCTTTCCAATCTTTCAACTGGTCGCCGGTGAGGATGAAGCCGTGGTCATCCAGGCAGATTGCGTCCGCCAGCCAGCCGGTGCAGGGGATCGCGCCGATGAAGATATACAGGGCCACCCCGGGGATGGTCTCATCCTGGCCGCTGGGGCAGTGGTGAACCGCCACCGCCTCGAGGTGGTCCTCCCCGTCCAGGCGCACTGCCTCCGATTCGAGGCGGACGTCGATGTTGGCCGTCTGGCGGATGCGGTCGACCAGGTATTGCGACATCTTGGCTTCCAACGTCTCGCCGCGCACCAGCATGACCACTTTTTCAGCGTACTGGCTCAAATACATGGCCGCCTGGCCGGCGGAGTTGCCCGCCCCGACCACAAAGACAGTTTGCTCGCGGCAGTAGGTCGCCTCGGTCTGCGAGGCGCCGTAATAGACACCCGCGCCCAGGAGGTGATCCGCCCCCGGAATGTCGAGGCGGCGGTATTCCAGGCCGGGGGCGAGGATCACCGTATGGCTGGAGATCTGGCTGCCATCGCTCAGGGTCAGGATGCGATAAGGCCCGTCCGCGGCCAGCCCGACTGCCTCCTGTGGGGTCAGGATCTCCACCCCAAAACGGCGGGCCTGGGTGACCGCGCGGCGCGCCAGGTCTGCCCCACTCAGGCCGGAGGGGAAACCCAGGTAGTTTTCGATCCTTGCCGAGGTGCCCGCCTGCCCGCCGGGCGCCTGCCGCTCGACCATCACCGTGCGCAGCCCCTCGGAAGCGCCATAGACCGCGGCGGCCAGCCCTCCAGGACCGCCGCCCACGATGGACAGGTCGTAAAAGGGGCGCTCGGCCTGCATCTGCAGCCCGATCCGCGCCGCGACCTGGCTGATCTCGGGGCATTCCACCACCTCACCATCCGGATAGATCAGCACGGGCAGGTCAGCTCCCTGGCGGTTCAGCTCTTCGAGCAGGGCGCGGGCTTCGGGGTCCAGCTCCACATCCAGATACCGGTACGGGACGTGGTTGCGGGCGAGAAAATCCTTCAACTGGTGAGCCTCTGGGGACCAGCGGTGTCCGATCAGGCGGATCCCGCTGAAAGTTGGGCGGTACCCCGCTTTCCAGTCTTCGAGCTGGTCATCCAGCACCGGGTAGAGAGCATCTTCGGGCGGGTCCCAGGGCTTGACCAGGTAGTAATGGACCGAGACGGCGTTGATCGCCTGGACCGCGGATGCCGTATCGGCGTAGGCGGTCAGCAGGACGCGCCTGGCCGCCGGGAAGAGGCGTACCGCCTGAGCCAGAAACTCAACCCCGCTCATCTGGGGCATGCGCTGGTCGACCAGAAGCAGCGCGACCGGCTCGCCGCGCTGCTTCAGCTCGCTGAGAGCATCCAGGGCGGCCTGGCCCGATTCCGCCTGAAGGACGCGGTATTCTTCGCCGTAGCGCACGCGCAGATCGCGGGCCAACGCGCCCAGTACGCTCGGGTCGTCATCGATGCAAAAAATGACCGGTTTTGGCATTCCCAATCAACCTTCCGACGAGTCCAATATTCATCCACAAGAGAAGCAAGACATCTATCCCCGTGGGCTTACCCCGAATCATAGCCGCAGGCGTCCCAAACTGTCAACCGAATGAGTGCACAATCACCCAAAAATGGTATTTTCAACTCGCGTCCGGGCAGGGATAATATTCATAGTTATCTGATCTGGATTACCTGTTTTCGCGATGCACGCGACGTCCCTTCTCCCCCGCCTCTCCGCACCGCTCCGCTGGATCCTGCTCCTCCTGGCAGCCTATACCCTCTTTGCTCAACCGGGTTTGCCGGCCTGCTGGCTGGAAGCGCAGCCCTGCGCCTCCCACCCGCACCCATTCGGGCACGCGGAGGAACCCCATTCGCACGATTACCTGCTGGACATGGTCTTGAGCGGGGCCGCTCCGGCCGCGCCAATCGTTTTCGCCCCTCTGGCAGAGATCCTGGCCTTAATGGGCCTGGCGGACATCTTCCGCTACCTCGGAGAGCATCTCGCCCAGGGAGGGGCCTGGAAGCCCGTTTCCATCACTCCCCCGCCAAAAAATTGATCTTGACGACTAAAAGCCTCCCATTAACAAGGCCTAAGGGGATTGGAAAACCCTTAGGATCTGGATCTGCGACTATTTCAATATTGATAAGGGGTTGAATATTACCATGAAACACATTCAATGGATCACCAAACTGGCCGCTGGCCTGGGCGCGCTGTTAATTCTTCTGGCAGGTGCCGGCCCGGCCTTCGCCCACGGTAAAACCGAGGTGGGCGATTACGAAATCGAGATCGGGTTCCACAACGAGCCGGCTCTGGTAGGCGAGCCCAACAGCCTGGATCTTTTTGTGACCCACAGCAAGACGGGTGAAAAAGTCAACGGCCTCGAACAGACACTGAAGGCCGAGCTGATTATGGGGAGTTCGAAAACCGAGCTGCCAGTCTACGCGCGGGACGAAGAGGATGGCGCTTACGGAGCGGACGTGATCCCGACCGCGCCGGGGGATTATACCTGGCATATCACCGGCTCCATCAATGGAACGCCGGTGGACATTTCGATGACCAGCGCGCCGGATACATTCAGCTCGGTGGAGGAAAAGGCGAAGTATGAATTTCCCAAGCCAGCCGGATCGACCGCCGGCCAGGCCGCGGGCCCCGATAGTGGGACGATGGGCCTGATCGCCGGACTGGCCGGGGTGGTGCTGGGACTGGCCGCGCTGGTGGTCGCGCTGCGCCCTCGCCAGGGTTGAAGCCAGGAATCAGGGATGCCCGTCTCTCAGCGGGCATCCCTGAGCCGTTCCATTCTGGCTAAGGGGTCGGGGTCGGGTTTTTGGCCTCGACGCGGATAAAGAAGACCTGGGTTTCTTTGGTTTTGTCATCCTGGCCGAAGAAAAGGGCCAGGTAGGTGCTTTTTCCATCGCCGCTGTCTTTACCGAAGAAACACAGCCCGCCGCCCATACCGCTGATCTGGGTTGCCACCTGGCCGCTGTCCCCAGTCTGGCAGCCGGCCTGGTCCGGCATGTTCCAGCCAGCCTGCGACATGCGCTCGACCGTGTAGAAACTGGTCACATCTTCAGGCTTCGCCTTGGTCTGATAGGCGATAAAATCCATGGTTCCCTCGTTATTGCTGCTGGCGGAGATAAACGCCTGGAACGCCAGCCTGGCAGTAAGGGGCAGGTCGACTTCGACTTTGGTCATCCCGTCCATCTTGGGCACATCCGGCCAGAGATCATTAACCGTACCGGCATTTTTGCCACCGCTCACCGCGTTTCCGACCGCATTGTTGACCGTATTACCGACCGTATTACCGACGGTACTGCCCAGCGAGCAGGCCAGGCTGGACAGAATTAAGACCGGGAACCATACCAGGAACTTCATTTTTTTCATAGCGCCTTCCTTTTGGTAAAGCTGCAAAAAAGTGATCTGTGAACGGTGTTCGGCGGCCAGATCGCAAACCTGATTGCACCTGACCATAAAGACCAACATTGTCTGAATTAATCGTAGCACAAGAATCGGAACTCCAGCAAGGGGAGAGTCAAGTGCAGCTCTGAAGAATTAAAAAAAACGGAGGGAGGGTAGCAGAAGATGTTTCCTGATTCGCGAAGAAAATGACCATTGGGGTTCCACAAGTCTCAATAAAAATACAGTTTACTTACTCTGCTGCATCCACTGATCATTTTTA
>DATKLX010000096.1:0-9629 GCA_035542155.1 Anaerolineaceae bacterium | reverse complement strand
GGGCGCCATAGAAGTTAGTACTGGTGTCGGAATGGCAACGGGAGGAACGGCTCTATCATGTGCAGCAACTTTATGTGCTGGCGCCGTTGTAACAGTAGCTGGAGGGGCAGCTCTAACAGCAAATGGGGCTGTAACTGCTGTAAACGGAGCAGTAGGAGCAGGTGATAATCTAAATCTATTGGTTGGCCGAATTCAAGGGCATCACTCTCTTCCCAAATATCTATTGGGTCCAGAAAACCAGAAACTATATGGTTTGAATGAGGACCTTCATCGGTTGTATCATGATCAATTGGATGAAATTTTACCCAGGAGATTTGGCAAGGATTATTATGAAGAAATGTTGAATTCTCCAGAGAAACAAGCTAAAGTATATGAATTTCTACGAGAATTTAATAAGTACTTCGATAAAACCAACGGTACCCATACTTATGAAGCCTTAGAAGACGTTTTACGTGAAGAAGGTTGGTTACCCAAACCAAAACCGAGCACCCCAAAGTAGATCGTTGTAAGTTGCAAAATGTGAACAGTTACTTCAGTATGGAGGATACCAAAAACATGAAACTCTTGAAAAAGGATAATGAATTGAATCCTTCAGATTTAGAACAATATCCTGTATGGGAATTTGCGTTTAGAGAAATGAAAGAAGAGGGATTGAGTGAAAGGACTATGAAACCTTCCTCTCAAGAACCACCCTACGATCCACACCAATCTCGTCTGCTTGTCAGGACATCCTTTCATTTGGTCGATGGTACAGTATTTAAGGGTTTTATAAAACCAATTGATCTACTAAATACATTCATGGGACATTTAGTTCCGATAGATCTTTTTCCCGTTATCGTGACTGAAAAAGGTCATGTGGTTTTTTGGTATGGACCATCCAAACCGAGTGAAAAAGAAATTTCAGATAATTATTTATTATTAGGGAAAGAATCGAGAGAAGTATTTCCGATTTCATTCAAATCAGATGTGGAAATTGTAAATGGAGCATATGAAGGGGAATTAGATGGTTTTTTGTACTGTGAGGAGAACGAAGTAGAAGATTTTTTCCATATGAAAGAATCCGAAATAAAATCGATCCGATAATGTGTAATAGTCAAGGCACATGCTACTATATGGATACTTGCTTGGAGGGTAGAGCGCCGGTGGAGACCGACTCGAGCTCCAGGCAAGCGGCCAAACGGCCGGGCAGGGAGAGCGATCTTCCTGCCCGAAGCCGGAGGCCCACAATGCGCTAAACTCACTGCGGCATCGGCTGTTCAGGTGACTTCGCAGGATAGAGGGAACATCGCACCTTAACAGGTGAATAGCCAGCAATAAATTCCACTTCGCCCATTCAGCCGAAGCGTTGGGAGAACCTATTCAGTTATTTCAATAATCCCGACCTTGAAACACTGCCAGTCGCTGGCTATAATGAGAGCGAGCGGTGAGCACCGTTCCAAGTACTGGGTTCAGGTCCCAAGTCCCAGGGCGTCAGGAATATATCCTGTTTTCAGGAGCGCCTTACCTGCTTGTGCCACCGCTCATTTTCTTTTCTCCGCAATCGTCTGCTTGGAAGGGGGTAACTGGACATTTTTCCCTGAGTATACAAATGAGGTGAACTCTTGACCTACTCCAGCCTGGTCGAGCTGGCGGCGAATAAACTCGACCGCGGATCCGCTTTCGCCCCAATTGGATTTGCCCACCGAATAGGCAAACTCGTAATACTTCCGGGCCAGTCGTTCCAGGTTCAGTTGATTGTCTACCGCGTGCTCGTGCAGGATGAACCACACGACCACCAGCATCTTCCGAGCAATGGCGACAATGGCCTTATTACGACCCAATCGCGGCTCCAAGCGGTCCAGCTCAGCTTTCCAGCGCGGATCATGCAGCACCGCCACCTGAGCCGCCTCCACCAAAACGGCGCGCATCTCCCGACGTCCGGCCTTGGTAATCCTGCCGGTGCGGGTGGTCATGCCCGAATCATGCACACGCACGCCCATGCCTGCGTAGCCCACCAGGTGCTCCGCGTCGGAAAACCGGGTGATATCGCCAATCGCAGATAGCAGGGTGACCGAGGTCACCAGCCCGATCCCGCTCAATTCGAAGAGCCGGGAGACGCGCTCATCTTGCGCAGCCCAGGCAGCCATGTGGGTTTCAATGAGATCAATCTGTTCCTGGGCAAAATCCAGGGCTGCCAGATTAGACGTGATACGGACGTGTTCCAACTTGCTAAGCGGCAATTTGTCCCACCAGGGGCGCTGTGCTGTGTCGAACAGTGGACCTTCCGGCAGCGGGATGGAATAGCGGTAGAGGATATCTTGCAGCCAGTTTTTGGCGCGGGTTTTGAGGTTGATCATTTTGCGCCGCTGGCTCACCAGGACGCGCAGGTCACGCACATCCTGGGGCGGGATCCAGATGCCATCCAGCATCCCTTTGGCGAGCAGCCGAGCCAGCTCGTAGGCCGCTTTTTTGTCGGTTTTGACCGGGACCTTGACGATGCTGGCCAGGTGCGCCGGATGCACCACGATCATGGAATGAGCGTGAGAGACGAGAGTATCATAGACCATGAAGGCATTGGCAGTGGCTTCGACGACCAGCGCATCTTCATGGGTGATCGTTTTCTGGATCCACTCCTCCAAGTCGATTAGTTCGACGCGGCGCGGCCCGTAGACTTTATTGAGATCTTGATCCACGCCGGTGGCAACCAGGTAATATTTGTGCAGGTCGAGACCAATGAAGCGTTTGGGTTGGGATTTGTCCGAAGACATGTAGACACCTCCAGTCAAAGCGCCTGATGGACCTCATCAGGAAGGCCGGGCGTGTCTCTTTTTTCGGGTCGCAGTTTCACACACAGATTCGGGCTCAGGGCAGATTCCCTGTCCCAGTTGAGTAACATGCGAACGGGCCGCCAAACACTATTGCGAGCTGACCGGCAATCTGGTTTCTCAATCTGGACTCGGCCGACCCTGACGCTACGCACCCGGAGTCCGCGTCCCCGTTCTGCTCAACGAAAGGAGCGTACTCCAAAACACGCCCGGCGGCAACTCAGGAGCGTCCCCCTGGGTCGCCTGGTGTCATACTAACACAATTTTACCGGATTGGGAAAACGCCAGGGAAAAGCAGGGACGCTGCCTTCTCCCTGGCGGGATTGTTCACTCTCTTGAATTTCCCCCTGAAATTGTTCTTGAAGTGCTTAGAAGATGCTGCGAACTGTCAGCAGGAAACCGATGATGGCCAGCGGTATGCCGACGATGGCCCCAACCACCGTGAGGCTGATCAGGATGCCAGCCAGCATGAGAACCATCCCGAGGATTGCGCCGACCAGGCGGCCAGTCAGCTCGACGACCAGGATAATCAATCTCCAAATCGCCCAGAAGGGCCACAGGAGTAAGGGAACTTGATGGTGGTGATCACCTTGAGTCATTTTATTTTCCTCCGTACATACCTATATACGCAGGGTGAGCCAAAAAGTTTCACGATCCCGAGGGATTTGTTACAATCGAGGCAGGATTAAACTCAATGCGTCTATCCATTTCTTATCGTTCACGGCTGGTTGCCTGGATGATTTTATGTCTGGCGTTGCTGGTTGGCTGCGCACTCGGAAGCTCAGCGGGGCAGCCCACTCAGGCGGATCTTGCACAGACAGTACAGGTAGCCCAATCTCCTGATACGACCAGGACTCCTTTTCTTCCTGAGATAGACCCATCTTTCACACCTGTGCTCCCTCCCACTCCTATCCTTCGCTCAACGGTCACTCCAACCCTGGAGCCCAGCCTGACCCCGACCCAGGATCTAAGCGCGTGCCTGGCAGCCGGCGGGCGGTTTGAAATCGGCGGACCGCTGCCTTATAGGGGAATGCCGGAGGGTTTGAGTTTCCGTGTTTACCTGCCGCCTTGCTATGATATTGAGACTGCTCGCAGGTACCCGGTCCTCTACCTGATCCATGGGCAGAGCTCTACCGACGACCAGTGGGACCGGCTGGGAGCTGATGAGGTCGCGGACCGGCTGATCGCTTCTGGCGAGGCGCCTCCTTTCCTGATCGTGATGCCGCGCGACCGGGTATGGGTCGACCCGGACGGCGACCGTTTCGGACTGGCAGTGATGGACCAGCTCCTTCCCTGGATCGACTCCCATTACCGCATCCAGGCCGACCGGGCGCACCGTGCGATCGGCGGCCTGTCGCGGGGAGGCGCCTGGGCGCTCCACCTCGGGCTGACCCATTGGGAGTCTTTTGGAGCGTGGGGAGAACACAGCGGCGTGGTTTTCGCCAGCGACGCGCCGCTGGTGTTTTCGTGGATTAAGGCAATCCCACCTGAGGAAATGCCGCCCATTTACCTGGACGACGGCGAAGGGGACCGCTGGCTGTATTCCATGAAAGATCTCAAAAAGATCCTCGACCAGGCTGGCGTCGACTATACGTGGGTGCTCCGGCCAGGGTACCACAATGAAGAATATTGGCATGCGCACGTCGATGAATACCTGCGTTGGTACGCGAGCCATTGGGTGGAGAGCAGCAAAGAACAGTGATGAACAGTGATGTTTACGGTCTGCTCAATCCGACTGCGCCCGGGATTCAGGAGATTTATCTGCCGGTTGTGGGGAAGGCGAAGAATCGCCAGATGCAATTTCTTCAAACGCCAGGTCAGCGGCCTGTTTGCTCACCGCCTGGTAGATCGGCCCCAGTAAATTTTGAAAGGACAGGTCAGTAAAAGCCGGCTGGCCGAGCAGGTGGAGTACGGCGAGAGGGGTCTCCGGCTCGCGTGGGTCGATGGGGAAATCTTCGAGCGGCTGGACCAGGCTCCAGAAGGCCAACGGATTGAGGGGCAAGGCGGCAGGCTCGCCTTCGAGAGAGGCAGCCTCTCCAGCGGGCTCCTGGGCGGCGCGGCGAGCGTTCAGACCTTCGAGAACCTGCTCGCGGGTGCGCCCGCGCAGGCGGAAGAGGAGGAAGGGATCGTCGTCAAAAGCCTCGCCGAGCAGGTAGTAGACGGCGGCGATGTGCTTGCACGGGTTGGCCATATCCGGGCAGGAGCAGGCGGTGACCAGCTCGGAGCGAGTGACCGGGAAAAGGCTGGTATGGGCGGCGGTGAAAGCCTGCTCGATCTCCTGGGGCATCTCACCGGCAAGCAACCGGGCGGCAAAGAGCGCTTCCCCGGCCAGAACGTCGAGAACATCTTCCCAGGTCCTGTCGGTCAGCGCGCGGAGCTGGATGGTCACGCGGTAGGGTTTTGGTTGCGAGCCCTGTACCCTGGCGTGGATCATCCCGTTAGTCTCGTCGATCGAGATCACCTGGCCCTGGCGCGCATAGCTACGCCCGCGGCTCAACCGCCCGGGGTCGGTCAGGCGTTCAAGGGCCTGGCGCCAGCGTCCCGACCACCAGCTTCTGCCCATCTCGCCGCGCTGACTGCGGGCCTTGATCCCGCCGCTTACCTTGCGCGGCCGGCTTGGCTCAAAATCATCACTCCAGTATGGCATTTTTTGATATCCTACAAGGTTTCACCACAAAGAACACGAAGAACACAAAGGAAATTAATCAAAAGAGTGGTCCAACTTCACAATTTTACTCGCCCACTGCTTCAGGGCGGAGGGAGAGCAGGTCGCGGAGCTCGGCAGTGGAGAGTTCGGTCAGCCAGTTCTCACCGGCGGAGATGATGCTGGCGGCAAGCTCTTTCTTACCGGTGATCATCTGGTCGATGTTCTCCTCCAACGTTCCCTGGCAGATAAACTTGTGTACCTGGACGTTGCGGCGCTGGCCGATGCGGAAGGCGCGGTCGGTGGCCTGGTCCTCTACGGCCGGGTTCCACCAGCGGTCGAAATGGAAAACGTGGTTGGCGCCAGTCAGGTTCAGCCCCACGCCGCCCGCCTTGAGCGAAAGGATGAACACCGGTGGGGCATGAGAACCGGATTGGAAACGGGCGACCATCCGCTCGCGCTGCTCGCGGGGCGTACCCCCGTGTAGAAAGAGGATCTCGCGCCCAAAGGTTTCCTGTAAAAAGGTCTTCAGCAGCTCGCCCATCGAGGCGAACTGGGTGAACACCAGGGCCTGCTCGCCGACGCTGAACACCTCTTCGAGCATCTCGGCCAGGCGATCCAGCTTGCCGGAGCGGCCGGGGAACTCTGAAGCGGCAGCTTCTCCAGCGCCAGGCAGGGAGTTTTGAGCCCGGGCGGGGCGAGCAGCCAGATATAGGGCCGGGTGGTCGCAAACTTGCTTAAGACGCAGGAGAGCGGCCAGCACGGCCCCGCGGCGGCCCACATCGCTGCCTTCCTGCTCCTGGCGCTCCACCTCCCCCAGCGAATCGTCGACCACGGCCTGGTAGAGGGTGGCCTGTTCGCGGGTCAGCGGGCAGAAGACCTTCATCTCCATCTTCTCGGGTAGATCCTGGATGACCGCCCGGTCGGTTTTAACCCGGCGGAGGATCAACGGGCCGACCAGCGATTTCAGGCGTTGGGTGGCATGAGGGTCATGGTAGCGCTCGATCGGAAGGCCATAAGCCTTGCGGAATTTCTCCTGGGAGCCCAGGTAGCCGGGATTGAGGAAGTTAAGGATCGACCAGAGCTCGGAGAGGCGATTCTCGACCGGGGTGCCGGTCAACGCCAGGCGGAATGAACCCGGCAGCCCGCGGATCGCCTGGGTCTGGCGCGCGGAGGGGTTCTTGATGTTCTGGGCCTCGTCAACGATCAGGGCGCTCCAATGGATCTGGCCGAGCAGGCCGGCATCCCGGCGGGCGAGGCCGAAGCTGGTGATGACCACCGCGTTTTCCTGCGCCTGGGCCAGGAACTCCTCACCCACCGCGCGATCCGCGCCATGATGGATCAGGACGGAAAGGCCGGGAGCAAATCGCTGGATCTCGCGCTGCCAGTTGCCGGCAACCGAGGTCGGGCAAATGACCAGGGCAGGAGCCAGGGCCTGGTCCAGCTCGCGGGCGTGCAGGAGCAAGGCGATAGCCTGAATTGTTTTGCCCAGTCCCATATCGTCCGCCAGGCAGGCGCCCAACCCCCAGTCGCGCATGGCCGCCAGCCAGGAAAAACCTCGCTCCTGGTAAGGTCGTAGCGAAGCCTCGAGGCCATGCGGGCAGGGGAGAATCGGAGCCGCTTCTCCCTGGTGGAGACGGTCGACGAGGTTTTCCAGCCAGCCAGTGGCCTGAACGCCTTCGACCGGAAGACCTTCGACCTGGTCTCCATTGGGGCCGCCCAGCGTCCAGGAAAGGGCTTCGGCGGCGTCCATTTCGCCCTCCGTGCGGCGCTTTTTCCAGAAGGCGATCGCGGCTTCGATCTCCTCGGGGTTCAGGGCGACCCATTGCCCGCGGACCTGGACCAGGGGGAGCTTGAGCCGCACCAGGGCCTCGAACTCTTCCCGGGTGAGGGTTTCCCCACCGAGGACTACCTCCCAGCGGAAGGCGACCAGGTTATCGCGGCTGAGAAGGCCGCTGGCAGTGGCCGGTGGTTTGGAAGCGGCGAGAGTGAGCCGCGCGCCCAGGCGCGCCCCACGCTTATTCCACCAGGGAGGAGACAGCAGGCCAAAACCGCTCTGGGAGAGCAGGGGCGCCGCTTCGCGCAGGAAGGTATAAGCCTGCTGGGTGCTCAGGCGGGCAGATGTTGGCCGGCGCTCGCGGAGAGAGCGCTCGAGGGGTGGAAATATCCTCGCGGCGTAGCCCAGGGCGGTGAGCAGACGTTCCTGAGGGTTGTCAAAGCGCCGGTCGAGGTACGTGAAGGTGGAACCACCCACATCCCACAGGTCGGCAGCCTCGATGAGCAGGCTGGGGTCGTCGCGGGCCTGGAGGAGGAAATCCAGCGGCCACTCTCCGCCAGGGTCAGGTGGGACGCCCAGACGCAGGCAGAGACGGAAAGCTGCGTTTCCGCTGGCCTGGAGCTGCCGCAGCCATGCGCTATGGGCCGTGGCCAGCGAGCGCAGGCTGAACGAGGCGGCCTGGATTTCGGGATCGGAAGAAAACAGGGCATTCAGCCATGCACCGGGAACGCTCTCGGTTGCCAGCCGGCGCCAGGAGGAGCCGTGCCACTCACGCACCGCGCCGTCGATCGTACTCTCAATAAAGCTTTCCACCAACTGATGGGGATGCTCGTCTGGCTCAACGCTGGCGCGGGCTACGGGGGGAAGCGCCTTGATGAGGCGCTGCAGGCGCGGGGCATCGTCGGGGCGGTTCCAGAGCGGCTGCCAGCGGGCGAGATAAGCCCCCCTTTCCTGGATCAGGCCAGGTATGTACTGCTGAGCTGCCAGTAACTCCAGCGCCCAACGCGCGGCAGTCTGCCAGAAGCGCAGATCATCGGCGGGAAGGAGGTGAGCAGGGAATTCTTCCGGGGAGGGAAGGTGATTGAGCAGGTCGAGGGCATCCGCGGGGGCGAACCCGAGAGCGGGGATGCGGAAGGCCTGTAGCCCGGTTTCTTCCGGCTTGGATTTCTCGAAGGCTTTCCACTCATGAACCAGGTTGGGGGAGGGAAAGGGCAGGCGGCCTGTAGACGGCAGTTGCAGCTTCAGGATTTTTTCCGTAATGGGCGGAAGCGGCGATTTCAGAAGCGGGGCAATCGCCTTTAAAAGCTGATCCAGATGGGCAGCGAACGGATGGGAGAACACCGCCGCCCGACCGGTGGGCTTGCGCAGATCCACCGCAGAGTCCTCAGTCCACAGAAAGAGCTGGCGGGCTGAAGGGACCCATTGAGCATGCAGGACGAACATAGGAGAATTATAACGGTTTGTGGGTCGGTAGGATTGTAGATTTTAGATTGTAGATTTCTGATTGGAAAAAAGAATCGAGACCCGGAAAAAGAGGGAACCGAGAACCGTAAAGGCCGAGAACTGAGAATCAGAAAAAGCGAGGGAAGAGAAAACGGCCTGGTAGCTTCCATTTCCCCCAGATCTGGAAGGCTACCAGGCGAGATTTGATTGGGTCACAACCCGCTACTCGAGGACGAGGGAGCGGTGGTAGGAGACGAGTTGGGTTCGGGGTTCCCGCCTTTCAACCCGTGACCTGGCCCAAAACGTCCCCTGGGACCAAAGCCATGCATGAAGAAGCCAGGAAAACCGCCGGCGGTCTGGTTTTTCAAGATCTGGTCAGCCTGAGCCTGGGTAATGATCCCATCCGCAACAGCCTGTTTGACGGCGGCTTGGAAAGCGGCTTTGAGGCTATCCTGGAATTTCGTATCATTCGATAGGGCGTAACGCCCTTTCAGGTTGTCTGCCTGTTCCTGGGTCAACCGGCCATTTTTGACCGCATTGTCGATGTTGGTAGTGAAGGCTTTCTGATAGGCTGTCTTGAGCTGATCGACGCTGATCCCCAGGGCGTTGGCCAGGAGGGCATCGTAATCAATCCCACTACCAGAAAAGCGCTCGAACTGGCCAGCGAAGTGGCTATCCAGCTTCTGGGATAAGCGGTCGGCCTGCTGCTGGGTGAGGAGACCCTTGCTGACGGCCTGTTTAAGCGCCTCAGCGTTCGCGGTCTGATAGGCGGCATGGAGCTTATCCAGGGATATTCCCAGGGCATCCGCCAGATCCTGGTCTGAATACCCACCTTTCCAGCCGAAATGCATGCCCTTGCCGGGTGCTGGCGCGGAGGGGTTGGGGGTAGGCGTGGTTGTTTGGGCATAAACGGCTCGCACGGTGTAGGCACCGAAGGCACCGGCAATCAGGATGGCGCCTA
>DATKLX010000095.1:0-31610 GCA_035542155.1 Anaerolineaceae bacterium | reverse complement strand
CCTGGTCTGTTTCGCGACGGCTGGCTACCTGCTCTATCTGTATAAGTGGCAGGGGAAAAACTACCTCTGGAATCTCGTGCCGTTGTTCATTCTCTGGTCTAACCTGCACGCAGGGTACACGCTGGGATTGATCCTGATTGGGACCATGCTGATCGGAGAGGTTTCCAACCATTTTCTCGGCTTTCGCGGTCTGGAAATCCTCACCTGGAAGCAAATCCGAACTTTGCTCTTCTGGAGCCTGTTGAGCGGCATCGCCGTGCTAGCCAATCCGAACGGAATCAATACCTGGCTGGTGCCCTTCCAGACCATCGGCGTGCAGGCACTGCAGCAGCAGGTATCGGAATGGGCTTCGCCGGATTTTCACCAGATCAGCCAGCAAACCTTTCTGGCCTTGTTTTTTATCACGCTGATCGCGATCTTCTATTCGAAGAAGCGGCTGGATGGAAGCGATGCCGCCAGCCTGCTCGTTTTTGCGACACTGGCGCTGGTCGCCAGGCGGAATTTTGGACCCTTCGCGCTGGTCGCAGCACCGGTCCTGGCCCGGCACCTGTGGCCTGCGCTGCAGGGCGGGTGGGAGGGAACGCCCGGGTTGCTGGAGCGGATCGAGTCGTGGGCGATGAAAACCGCCTTTCGGAAAAAAGAACTCACTCCCCCCAGGACCAATTCGGCGCTCAACCTGGCAATCCTGGTCCTGCTTGGATTGGCGGCGATTGGGAAGTGCTACCTGGTCAATACGCCGCAGTCAAGCGCTGAATACGAAGCCAGACTATTTCCCAAGGGGGCAGTGAGCTATCTGGAGATACACCATCCCCCGGGCCGGCTGTTCAACAGTTACGATTGGGGTGGGTACCTGCTCTGGAATGCCCGCAATTACCCGGTTTTCGTGGATGGGAGGACGGATTTATATAATGATGAGATCATCGGCCAGTGGCTGGGGGTGGTCAACGCGAAAGCGAACTGGCAGGCCACGCTGAACCGATGGGAGGTCCACCTTGTCTTGCTGGAGCCGGATTGGCCGGTCGTCCCTTTGCTGGCCGATCAAGGATGGAAGCTCCTGTATTCCGATTCGATAAGCGTGCTATATGGCAGATGAACCTCGATGAAGCTCAAGGTGAAGCAAACTGAAGCTGGCGAAGGAAACCTGGCGGATGCCTGGATCGTCCCATGGATAGCGGTCGGCCTGCTGCTGGCCGCGCGCCTCTGGACGGTGATGGCTTTGCCGCTCGACGGCCTGCGCGGGTATGGCGACTTTATCCACTTTTTCCGGATGGCAGACCTTCCCGGGTGGCCGTATTTGCAGTCCTGGTCTGAATTTCCCCCAATGTTCCCTTTCCTGGCGGAAATCCTTTACCGCCTCGCTCACGGTCAGGAACACGTCTTCGTGTACCTGCTGTTCCTGACGCTGATGGCCGCAGACGCCGGCAGCCTGTACCTGTTCACCCGGCTGGCCATGTCCATGGAAAATCGTCGAGATCAACTCATCGCCACCGCCGCCTTCACGGTTGTCCTTAGCAGCCTGCCTTACCAGTGGTGGTATTTTGACTCGCTGGCGGTGTTTTTCATGCTGTTCAGCCTGTACTGGTGGCAGCAGAATAAGGCGATCCCGGCCGGCCTGGCCCTGGCGGCGGGAATCCTGACCAAATATTTCCCTGTGCTGCTTCTGGCGGCCATGTACCGGCAGGGGAGGGGGAAGAGATTCCTTCTAACAGCGTGCACCGGATTGGGGTTAACCCTTCTCGTTAATGGGATTCTCTGGATTTCGGCGCCGGAAATGACGGCGGCTTCACTGGCCTCACAATCCCAAAAAGGATCCTGGGAGACCGTGTGGGCGCTGGCCGACGGCAACCTTTCCACTGGCAATTTTGGGCCGGAGATCGAGAGGCTCGACCCGGCGAAGGCGTATATTCCGCGCGGTAAACCCGCGGCTTTTTCGCCGCTGGCCAGCCTGGCCCTGTTTGGATCGGTAGGACTGGGAGCGCTCCTCTCAGTCAAGGTTAAAAACTTCCAGGAGATGACCTGGATGACCGGCCTGGCATTCTGCCTTCTCTTCCTCTGGTCGCCGGGATGGAGCCCGCAGTGGGTCTTTTACCTGATTCCACTTCTCCTGCTGGGATCACGGCCTCGAGAGGGGATCCTGATGGCCTTCGTCTTGATCTTCCTGAATCTGTTGGAATGGCCGGTTTTATTGTCCCGCGGCCTTTTTTGGGGATTGTGGCTGACCATCCCGCTGCGGACGCTGCTCATCCTTGTGCTGGGATTGAGCTGGTACCAAAAGTTGAGGGGCGCTCTGCAGCACAAGGAGGCGTTAGGGCCGGCCGTTCAGCCATAGATATCGGGACGACGGTCGGTGAGGATGGGAATTCTCCTGCGCGCCTCGTCCACGGCAGCGAGATCGATCTCACAGGTCAGCAGGGACTCTGCTTCACCACCGTCGAGGAGGATCTCCCCCCAGGGGCTGACGACCAGGCTATGGCCGTTGAACTGGTCATTGCCCTCCTGGCCGACCCGGTTCACGGCAACCACAAACATCTGGTTTTCGATTGCCCGGGCGCGTAGCAAGGTTTGCCAGTGCTGGATGCGCACAGAGGGCCATTCGGCAGGAATGAAAACGAGTTTTACCCCTTCGGTCGCATATTTGCGGAACATCTCCGGAAAACGGAGGTCGTAACAAATCGCCATTCCCGCCAGGCCCCAGGGAGACTGAGCGGTGACCAATTGGTCACCGGGCGCAAGCCAGAGATGTTCATCCATCAAGCGAAAGAGGTGGATTTTCCGATAGGCGGCGGCCAGCTCGCCCTGGTCGGAATACAAGGAGAAGGTGTTGAAAGACTGGCCGTCTTTCTCTTCAAGCATGGATCCGCCGATCCAGATCTGGTATTCCCGGGCCAGTTGTGACACCCGCTCAAAAATTCCAGCACCCATTGGATCGGAGAGGCGGCGGTGATTAGCAAGATCATAACCGGTGGACCACAGCTCGGGAAAGAGAACCATCTGGCAGGAGTCAGCGGCAGCCTGAGCGGAGAAATCCTGAATTTTGCGGAAATTTTGGCCCACCGCGCCTAATAGAATGTCGATCTGGCCCAAAGCGATTTTTAGCATAGGTGAATTATAATGGGAGTTGTCTCTCATGGAGGGTAGTTTGAATTCATATCGCAGCAGCATTCTTCAGGTCTTTGCCGGCGTGTTGGTTTTCGCGGCAATCGCAGCAGGTCTTACCTGGGGGAACTTCCGGTACGCTGAACAGAATCCTGGCGGGAATGATTTCCTGGTGCACTGGGTGGGGACACGGGCATTTTTTATCCACGGTCAATCTCCTTACAGTGACGAGGTCGCGCTTCAGATTCAGACAGCCGCCTATGGGCGGCCGGCTAAGCCAGGAGAACACGAGCTGCGGGTTGCGTACCCGTTATATTCCACCCTCATTTTTGCTCCGTTTGCATTGATCAAAGATTTCACACTGGCCCGGGCTGTGTGGATGACCACGTTGGAGATCGCCCTGGGATTGATCGCCTTTTTATGCCTGCAGTTGACCCATTGGAAGCCGGGTCTGGGGATGCTGGCGGCGTACGTTATGTTCATTTTCCTGTTTTATCACAGCGTAAGGGCCATAATCAATGGAAACGCGGTGACCCTCGTTACCCTGTTTATCCTGCTCTCTTTCGTGTGCATTCGGGAGAAGCGCGATGAGCTGGCAGGTCTCTTTCTGGGCCTGGCGACCATCAAACCCCAACTGGTCCTGCTGTTGATCGGTTTTATCTGCCTGTGGGCGTTCTCTAAGAAGCGTTATCTCCTGATTGGATGGATCGTAGGTACAGTAGTATTGTTGAGCGCAGCGGGAATGCTCTTCATTCCAGACTGGATCCTACAGAACCTGCGTGAAGTAATCCGTTATCCTTCGTACAATCCACCAGGAACGCCAGGCGCTGCTCTGGCTGTCTGGTTCCCAGCGGTAGGACGGCAGATGGGTTGGGTACTGACCTTTGTCCTGGCAGTGATACTTCTCCTGGAATGGTTGTCCGCGCAGGGCAAAGAAATCCGCCATTTTCTGTGGACCGCTTCGTTGACCCTGGTCATCAGCCAATGGATCGGGATCCAGACGGATCCGGGAAATTTCATCGTTCTGATCCTTCCACTGGTACTAATTTTCAGCAACTGGATCGAGCGCTGGAAAACAGCCGGGACGGTGGTGACCCTGGCCAGTATGCTGATTCTGCTGGTCGGGATTTGGGCGCTCTTTTTACGGACGCTTCAACATGGCGCCCAGCCAGTTCAAAGCCCAATCATGTTCTTCCCGCTGCCGCTGTTCCTGCTAATGGGTATGTATTGGGTGCGGTGGTGGTCGGTCCAACCACCCAGCCTGTGGGGCGAGCTAATCCACGAAAGCGGATGAAACCCTGAGCATGGAGCAGGAATCCGTTGTCCCGACCGCAGATATCCAGGACAGCGTGGAGCCATCCGCGCGGGTCAATACTACGCTGCTCCTTGCCGGAGTCCTGGCTATTGGAGCTACATTACGATGGTTTTTTTCCAACCAGCGAGGATTAACCTACGATGATACCTTCAGTTATTTCCTGTCCAGCCAACCTCTGGGGAAAATCGTCGCTGGCACGGCCGCGGATACCATGCCGCCGCTGTATTATTTTTTCCTCCACTTCTGGATGAGACTGGGACAGGAGGTCTGGTGGTTGCGCAGCCTGAACATCCTGATCAGCCTGGCGACCATTTACCTGCTTTACTGCCTGATCCGTTCGGTTGCCAGCCCACAGGCTGGCTTGTGGGCAGCGCTGATCGCGGCGATCTCCCCTTTTCAGATCTATCATGCCCAGGATATCCGCATGTATGCTCTCCTTGCCCTCGGGCAGACTGGATACATCTACTGTTTCTGGAAGCTATTTTACACACCGGAACGCGGTAGAAAAACAGCCGCCTGGGTTGGGTTGATCCTTTTTGGAACGATCGCAATGTACAGCCATAATCTGGCGATCGTCCCCCTGGCCGTCGCTGACCTACCGCTCCTTCTGCAACGGCGCTGGAAGGATCTGCTCCGGCTTCTGGCGAGCCAGATGGCGATTGGCCTGCTTTGCCTCCCCTGGCTGGTCTACATTCCGGGCCAGATAGCCAAGATACAGCATGCTTTCTGGACTCCACGGCCGGGCCTGGTCGAAGCTCTCCAGGCGGTGGTTTATTTCCACAGCAACTGGCCACTGGCCTCACCCTGGATCATGGGCATCACACTCCTGTTGAGCCTGCAGATCTTGATCCTCGGGGGCGTCGAGGTCACCCGTCTGGTCCGGAAAAATCCCAGCCTGTGGGTTCTGGTAGCATACGTCATCATTCCACCAGCAACCCTCTTTGTTCTTTCATACCTGATGCGCCCGGTTTTTGTCACGCGGGTTTTTATCGTCTCCGCGTTGATCTATGCCGGGCTGCTTGGGATCATCATCACCGGTGCGAAAGCCCGGTTCGTGCGTGTTTTTGCGGCTACAGCGGCCATTGCTTGCGCCGTGGGTGGGCTGCCGGAACTGTACGGTTACGCCGAATTCCCCCGCTCTCCTTTCCAGCAAGCTGACAGGTATCTGAGCGAGCTCACGCAGGCAGGCGATACGGTTATCCACGATAATAAACTGAGTTATTTCCCAATGAAATTTTATGCCCCGGACCTGGACCAACAATTCATCGCGGATGAACCCGGCTCGTTCAACGATACCCTGGCTCCGTCATCCGCGGATGTAATGGGAATTCACCCTGTAACGGATATCCAGACCGCCGCCGTGCAGCACCAGCGAATCCATTTTGTCGTGTTTTCGCGAACGATCCAGGAATATACGGATTCAGGTTTGGCCGATCACCCGAGCCTGGCCTGGCTGAAGGATCATTATCACCTGACCGCTCAACGAAACTTCAATGACCTACAAATATACACCTTTGCCCATTGAGGAAAAATCCGGACTCAGCATACGGACATCCCTGATTTTATTTGCCGCGGGGCTGTTGGTCTGCCTGGCGACCAGCACCATTCAAAGATCTCCAGGATACATGGACGCGGAATATTATATGACAGGGGGGCTGCGCACCGCTTTAGGGTTGGGGGGGACCGAACCATATTTGTGGAATTATTTAAACCCGGTTTCGGGACTGCCTGCCCCGGCATTCACCTACTGGATGCCGCTTACTTCGCTTCTATCAGCCATCATCCCGATCCTTTTTAAGGTCAACAGCTTTTGGGCGGCAAGATTACCGTTTATCCTGTTCACCGGGCTGATCCCGCCGATGACCGCCTGGATTAGCTGGGAGCTATTCCATTCCCGGAAAGTTTCACTGCTGGCCGGGTTCCTGGCGGTTTTCCCCGGAATGTACCTTCCCTACCTGGGGACAGTTGATACCTTTCCCGTGTATATCCTCCTGGGCGGAATCTTCATCCAGATCGTCAAGTATTTTCAAAATCCATCCAGGTACAAGGTTCTGGCAGCCTGCTTCCTCGCGGGCCTGGTGGGGGGGGGAATGCATCTTGCGCGGGCGGATGGAATTATCGTGGTGATCGTTGCTGGGGTTCTGTTCACCTTCTGGCAGCGGAGAGGAGAGGACGGCGAGCCCATTTCGATCCAAAGCCAGCCGGGGTACTGGTTGGCCGGTATGGGATGCATCGCCGCCGCTTACCTGGTAGTTATGGGTCCCTGGTATTGGCGAAATTTGAACCTGTACGGTTCTTTCTTTCCGCCGGGCTCCCGGTTGACGCTGTGGCTGACGAACTACGATGAGATGTTTTCATACCCCCCGACCGGATTGACGGTCCAACACTGGCTGGACAGCGGTTTGGGATCGATCCTGAAAGTACGTCTGGATGCGCTGCTGATCAACCTTCAAACATTCTTCGTGATTCAAGGCGGGATCATTTTATGGCCTCTCTCTTTTTTGGGATTCTGGCCGTTACGAGGGGATATCCGGATTGCTGCAATGGGATTGATCGAGCTGGCGATCTTCATCGCGATGACGGTCTTTTTCCCGCTGGCAGGCTCAAGAGGAGGTTTTTTTCACTCCGGAGCGGCGGTCCAGGCTTTCCTTTGGGCTACCGCACCCGCAGGCCTGCTTCAATGCATCCAGTTGGGCAAACGGTTGCGGGGTTGGGACCTGGTTACAGCCTGGAGGGTTTTTTCCATGGGCCTGCTGACCCTTTGCATCCTGATCTCGGTGTTGTTCACCTACCGTCGAGTGATTGGAAGCGACCTGAGCCATCCGGCCTGGAATGAGTCCGGTCGGATCAACCGGGAATTAGGCCAGGCACTGGAGCAGCAGGGGATTGATAGCAAGGAAGTGGTCATGGTCAACAATCCTCCCGGATTTTTCCTGGCCACCGGACGGCCGGCAGTGGTGATCCCGACGAACGGGGAAACGGCCGTACGGGCTGCAGCCCGCAGGTATCACGCTTCGATTTTGCTGCTCGATGCCGATAATGCCACGATGTTGGAAAGTTTATATGGGACCCCAGGCGACCGGGAAGGTTTCCGTTACCTGGGGACTGTAATAGATAACCGGTTGTACCGACTAGACGACCAATAACGATATGCAGACCATCCCCAGGCGTCACTTGATCCTCCTGGCAGCCGCTGCGGCCATTTCCATGGCTCTCTACCTGGCCTGGTGCAGCCACAACTACCGGATTGGCTTCCCGCTGGATGATGCCTGGATCCACCAGACCTACGCGCGAAACCTTGCCCTGCGCGGCGAATGGGCTTTTTTGCCAGGGGTAGTTTCAGCGGGATCGACCTCTCCCCTCTGGTCCTTTCTCCTTTCGATCGGGTATGGGCTGCACATCCCCCCCATTCCGTGGACTTTCAGCCTCGGTTGGGCTCTACTCAGCGGGCTGGGCGTGGGAGTAGAATGGTTCGTGCGGAAATCAAACCTGAATGAACGACCCGGTTTACCCTGGGCAGGCCTGTTAGTTTGTTTCGAATGGCACATGGTGTGGGCCTCATTATCCGGCATGGAAACCCTGGCCAGCGCGTTAATCGTTACGCTCGTACTGCTAGGGCTGGCTCAAGAAAAGCCTAATTTCTTGTTTTTGTGCCTGCTGATCGGTGTGGGGGTCTGGATCCGGCCGGACCTGATCACCCTGGCCGGACCAATCGTTCTTGGCGGTCTCTTTCAGATCTTCTCGGGCCGGCTGTCCTGGCACAAATTTTGCCTCGCGTGGGTCCCCTTTTTGGGCGGGCTAATCCCTTATTTGTTATTCAACCACTTCCTTTCTGGCCAGGTTTGGCCGAACACCCTGTATGCAAAACAGGCCGAATATGCTGCTCTCCAGCAAATCCCATTTCCCAGCCGATTCCTGTCCGAGATCGAGCTGCCCCTCGTGGGCGTTGGCGTGATCCTGCTGCCCGGCTGGGCCGCCTGGGTGGTGAACTGTATTCAACGGAGAGATTGGAAGGCGGCTCTAGGGTTCCTTTGGTGGGCGGGATATGCGGGAATATTCGCACTGACACTACCGGTCACTTACCAGCACGGCCGGTACATGATGCCAGGGATGCCGGTCTACTTTACCTGGGGTCTGCTGGGTCTGTTTCTACTGAGAAAATCCAATTTCCTGGAGCGCCACAGGCTGCTTTGGACTTCCTGGGCGGTATCGGCCGCGGCGACGCTGCTCGTTTTTTGGGGGTTGGCCCTATCCGCATATGCCAGTGATGTGGCGATTATCGAGACTGAAATGGTAAACCCGGCTCAATGGGCGGCGGCGAATATCCCGTCCGGTACCACCATCGCGGCGCATGATATCGGCGCACTCGGTTTCTTTGGCCGGCACAACATCTTTGACATGGCCGGGTTAATCTCTCCGCAAGCCATTCCTGCGATGGGGAACGAGGAAAAGATGGCCGAGTTGATCCATCAAGCCGGCGCGGAATACCTGATCCTGACCTTTGGCTGGTATCCGGGCCTGGCTCGAGAGGGAGAGCTGATTTATACCAGTGATGGGCACTTTGCACCAGCGCTAGGGGCGGAGAATACGCGCATATATCGTTGGACGGGGCATTGACCCTCAGGTTCAGGAATCTCAGCCGGAGAATGCCTATACAACGAACGGCCGGGTGTGCTATACTTAACCGAATTTTGTTCCTGGCTTTCTGTCCTCAAGCAATACAGGCACCCTGGCAACCTAGCTGCCGGCAATTTCATTGTGGGATCATCATTTTCCAAAACAGGAGTGTATGTTATGGCCGTTCCCAGTGAAGTGGAACAAAAAGGTGAATGGGAGACTTTACAGGACGATCTTCGCGCAGAAGCTGAACAATCAGAGCGAGCCTTGAAAGAGATCAACCTGATGCTGGAACAAAGCCAGGCTGAGCTCAATAAACTTGCCCAAAGAAATACCGCCATCACGGTTCACCTTCAGCAGGTCCAATCTCAAATCGATACACTACCGCGCGCGGATATCCGCATGGCCTACGATGCTGCTCTGGATGCGCAGCACCGCCTGTTTGTGATGCGCGGCCAGTTGGAAAAATTGCAGAGCGACCAGGCGCATTTGCAGCGGTATATCTCGCTGCTGGATCGGGCTCAGCAGCTTTCCAGTTCAGCAGGAGGATCGAAGCCGGCAGCACAGGTTCGATCAGGGTCGGCCTCTGAAACGGTCGAGATGCTGATCAATGCCCAGGAAGCCGAAAGGCAGCGTCTCTCGCGCCAGATGCACGATGGGCCAGCACAGGCGCTCTCCAATTTCATCCTGCAGACTGAAATCGCGGTGAGGCTGTTCGATATCGACCAGGCCCGGGCCAGGGAGGAGCTGACCAACTTAAAGCTGGCGGCCATGGCAACCTTTCAAAAAGTGCGCAATTTTATCTTCGAGCTGCGCCCGATGATGCTGGATGATCTGGGTCTCGTACCGACGATCAAGCGGTACGGCGATACGTTTAAAGAGCAGACCGGAATGGACATCAGCGTGTTGGTGACCGGGGTTGAGCGCAGGATGGAGCCATATCTGGAAGTGATGGTCTTCCGCGCTCTCCAGGAGCTGATGGGAAACGCCGCCCGCCACAGCCAGGCCAGCCAGGTCAAAGTCCAAATGGACCTTGAAGATAACTCTGTCCACGTCACCGTGGATGATAACGGAAAAGGATTTTCCCAGGATATCCTCGAAACCAACGATGGCATCGGCCTTAAGGTCATCAAGGATCGCGTGGAAATGCTGGGCGGCTACATGGATATCGATTCGACGGTTGGCCAGGGCACGCGGATCTCCTTCCAGGTACCTTCTATGAAAACTGCTTTCTCAGGGGAGTGAGCCTAACCGGGAAAGTTTCACCGCTATCTTTTAATCATTAAGGAGATTTTTTTCTATGACGAAGACTTTGGGAATTCTGACGGGGGGAGGCGATGTCCCCGGCCTGAATCCGTGTATGAAGGCCGTGGTCATGAACGCCCTGGAATCAGGCTTCCGGGTGCTGGGAATCCGGCGAGGCTGGGCGGGCCTGCTCAACTATAACCTGGATGAGCCTTCAACCCACGATTATTACATTCGCCATCTGGAACGTGAGGACGTGCGCACGATCGATCGCTCCGGCGGCACATTTCTGCATACTTCGCGGACCAATCCGCAAAACGTGTCCCTCGACCGCATCCCCGATTTTCTGAAGAATTCAAGTTATGGAAAAAAAATCGAACAAAAAGAGGTGATGGATTACACTGATTACGTCCTGAAAGTGATCAATCACCTGGGAATCGATTATCTGGTGACTATCGGCGGCGATGACACCCTGAGCTACACTGCTCGTTTGAATAAAGAGGGTATTCCGGTGATTGCGATCCCCAAGACGATGGACAATGACGTTTTCGGGACGGATTACTGCATTGGCTTTTCCACCGCCGTGACTCGCAGCGTGGAATTTATCACCAACATGCGCACCTCCGTCGGGTCGCACGAACGGATCGGGATCGTGGAGCTGTTTGGCCGCAATTCCGGGGAGACCAGCCTGATCAGCGCCTATCTCTCCGACGTCGACCGGGCGATCATCACCGAAGTTCCCTGTGAGATCCACAAGCTGGCCGATTTCCTGAAGGAAGATAAACGCAATAACCCATCGAATTATGCGATTATGACCATTTCAGAAGGGGCGATTATCGAGGGGATGGACGTCATCGAGACTGGTGAAGCGGATGCCTACGGACACCGCAAGCTCGGCGGGGTGGGAATGCTGGTGTCCGACCAGATCAAGAAACTGACCGGCCAGGATATCATGTACCAGCAGATTGCCTACCTGATGCGTTCCGGCGCGCCGGACTCACTGGACCGGATGGTGGCCAACTCCTTTGGGAACCTGGCGATGCAGCTCGTCCGCCGGGGCGAAATCGGGAAGATGGTCGCTCTACATGGCGGTAAATACACCACCGTTCCGATCGACATGATTATGACCGGGAAGAAGCGCGTGGACGTTCCCAGCTACTACGACATCGAGCGATATAAGCCGCGAGTACGCGATTTTATGGGCGTGCCAATGTTCTTGAGCTAACATTTTTTCTTGAAACCATCCACAACCATGGAGCTGCCACAGGCTTCCATGGTTGTGTTTGTTAGAGGAGAGACCTATGGGAAAAAACGAACAGGGCGTCACTCGCGACCGTTACATGCTGATTCCGCGGGCTCTGGTTTTTGCAAGCCGCGAGGATAAGGTCCTTTTGATTAAAGGCGCACCGACCAAGCGACTCTGGGCAAACCACTATAACGGGGTGGGCGGCCACATCGAAAAAGGCGAGGACATCCAGGAGGGTGCAAAACGAGAATTCCGCGAAGAAACTGGTTTATCCCTGATCGAACCCTGGCTGTGCGGTGTGATCAGTGTGGATACCGGGGAAGACGTGGGGATCGGCATTTTTGTGTTTCGAGGAACGTGCAGCCCAGATAGAACCGTCCAGTCAGACGAAGGCACGCTTGAATGGATTGAGATCGACCACGTTCAGGACTATCATCTGGTCGAGGATCTCTACCAGTTAATACCCAGGGTTTTCGCCGTTCAGCCGGGCCAGCCGCCTTTTTTTGGCCAGTACCGCTATAACACCCAGGACCAGCTCGAAATTCACTTCTCATGAGGCCGGGAAAGCCAGACCTTAATCAAAGATCCCTGCCCAGGCTGGCTGAAGACTTCGATCCGACCCGAATGTTGCTCGATGACCTGCTTGGCGATCGATAACCCCAACCCTACGCCGCGGAAGAGGTAACCATCGATTTTTTCAACATGGAAGAACCGGTCGAAGATACGGGGGAGCACTTCGGGGGTAATCCCCACGCCGTGATCCTGGATCTCGATCCAGACCCAGGCGTCATCCGCACCGGTGTGGATGATTACGTCGCCTCCTTCCGGGCTGAACTTGATCGCGTTCTCGACGATGGCGCGGATGGCGCGCTCCAGGCTTTTGGGATCACCTTGCAGCGGGGGTAAGCTCGTCGAGACTTCCAGCTTGAAGTTAACATTATTTTGGCCAGCTTCGACCGCCAGGCTCTGAACGACCGACAGGACGATTTCGCCCAGGTTGACAGCCTGAAATTTCGGCAGGATGAGATCCATTTCCTGGAGGAATAAAATATCGTTCACCAGTGCGACAATCTGCTGAACGTTGCGCGAGACCGTGTCCAGCGCTGATTTCAGGATCTCTCCCTCCATTTTCCCGCTCTGGACGGTCTGCAAAAAGCCGTTTGCGACCATTAGCGGAGTGCGAAGTTCATGGGCGATGGTGGTGAGGAATTCCCGCCGGGCAAACTCCAACTCCGAAAGCTGCTGGTACGCCCGGGCGAGCTCGTCGGCTCGCAGGCGGAGGTCTTCGATGGCGAGTTCGTCGTTTTCGCGCAGGCGCCGGCTGATTTCGCGGGTGAGGGCCAGCGACACCGAGGTGCTGGAGTGGAGGACGTTGTCAAATGCGGGTTTCTGGATGATCAGTACTGTCGTCGGCTCGGTCGTGACGACCGTCGCAGCCCGCGGGGCATTGTGGATCAAGGCCATTTCGCCAAAAAAATCACCTGGACCCAACGTTTTCAATAATCGACGCTCGACATTGTTGATCGTTTTACTGACCTGAACGGCGCCTTCCAGGATGATATAAAAAGTATATTCCAGCGCATTTTCCTGGCAGAGCACCGTCCCGGGAGGAAAGGTTTGTACTTCGCTAGACTGGATCAGCTCGTTCACCTCGATAGAGGTGATACCGGGAAACGCCTTGGGGATGATATGCTTCGGATTTGCATTGTTGGCCATCAAACCTCCAACGGGTATCTTTTCAGGGCGAAAGGTTTTTCCGGCAGCCTCAAATTGGGCCTTCCATAGCTGCTGCTTCATAAAAAAGGATAAGAGTGCTGCCGTAACGTCTTTGTTCGATCAGCTCAAACTGCGGAAATTCCTGCTGGCGATATTCGACCGGATCAACCTGGACGATCAATAAACCACCCGGCGCCAGCCAGCCGGGGTTTTCGCCAAGGACTGCCATTGTCTTGAGCCACAATTCCTTATACTGCGGAGGGGCAACAAATATGTAATCAAAGGGTCTGTCTGGCTTTTGTTTCAGATAGGAAAACGCATCGATGCGAAACACATCCGCTTTTTCCGCCAGGTGGGTATGCTGCAAATTCGCATGGATCGTTTCTACAGCCTGGCGATTGATTTCCAGAAAGCGAGCATAGGCTGCTCCGCGGCTCAGCGCTTCAATGCCAACCGCGCCAGTCCCTCCAAAAACATCCAAAAAAGTAGACCCTTCCACATCCCTACCGAGTATGTTGAACAATGCTTCTTTGACCCGGTCAGTGATGGGGCGGGTCGTGTCTCCCGGGACGGAGCGCAGGTGAAACCCCCGGGCAGATCCGGAGATGACCCGCAGGGAATTCATCTCTTTCCCCTGGCAGGACCATTTTCGGCTTCCACGCTCCTTCGCGCAGCCAGAATATTACCATGCGGAGCGATGATGGGGAGCACACAGCCAGTCCCCAGAATGAATTTTCTTCCCCCGGTTTGCTCGATGGCGTTTTGAGCCTCACGGCGGATGCCAGCCGGATCACTGAGAACCATGGTGTTCCAGCGGCTCAACCCGCCGCACAAGACGCCTGAATACAAACCGGCTGCCTGCGCCAGGTTCGGGGCGGTTTCCCGATCATGCCAGTTGATCATCTGAATCGGATAATCCTGAACCGCGTCGAACATTACCTCCACGCCATGGAGGTGTAGCATATTCAACCACAATTTGTCGACTGCGTTCAAAACATCGAGATCATACTTCTTCCCGAATTCTATATACTCTTCCTGGCTTAACAGGCCGTATTGTGCATGCTGGACGGCGTAGAAAACTCCTGAGATACCGGTTGCGATGGCTTCCTTAAGAAAATCGAGGGTCGTTTCAGTAATTCTGCGCAGACCTTCATGGAGAAAACCGGGATATTTGCGCAGGTGAACCAATAACGTCTCCCCGCCGACCAGATTTTTGGCCTGAGCCAGAGGGCTGAAGATCGTTTGCAACACCGGTGTATGCTGTTCCAGGTGGGGAACGAGGCGGTTGAGCACTTCGAGCTGGGCGCCAAGGCTGCCCTGCTGTGGATCCGGACGGTGAAGGTGGAGCCAGTCTTCCGGAGTTTGGATGACCCGCCTGGTGTATTCGCGGGTGCCTTCGGTATTACCGTTCCAGCGGTCTTCACTGCCCCAATCCTTGAGACAAAAAGATGACGTTGGGGTGACTTTTACGAGGTCAAAATCGAAGGTTTGTTGAAACCCGATGGTCGCAGCGATCAGGCTGTATGGATCCTGGTCATCCACGGGAAAATGGCGCCAGAGAGCAACTGGAACGCGGTCCGGCAGCTCGCCAGAAAGGCAGCGTTCCAACCGGTTACGGTGGTTCGATCCCTGGGGCATCATGATGTTCGCTTCCAGACGTCTGGGGCAAGATTCCAATCCCCCTGGGTGATCTGGTTAATGTGGCCTGTGGATAAGCGCCGGATCATACGGCCCCGCACCTGATCGGTGAGCTGTTCAGCCATCCGATTGACGGTTTCAAAGATTGGGATGGCCTCCTGAGATTTCCCCATATGTTTGAGAGTCAGGGCGAGGGCATACTGAGCATCCAGGTCGCCGGGCTGCATTGCGATGGCCTGGTGAAAATCCGCCTCTGCGCGAGGATAATCCATGCGTTCATAGAATAGCCAGCCCCGCTGCACAAAATCGGCCGCAGCGCTGGGATTGATTTGCTCAGGTTCTACATCTACGAGACGCAATGCTTCCGGCTGCTTTGGCATTTTATCTCCTTCATCAAATCAAGCGGCGACTTCATCAAAAACAGCCTGGATTTCTTGCTCTTCTTCGGCCTGCTGGTGAACATAATCGCGCATATATTGCGAGCGGCGCATTCGCAGGGCCATCGGAGCTATGGTTTTCAAATCTTCGATGGAGACCTCGACGCGGTTATCGGCTGCGGCGAGGGCTCGGGCAGCCTCGAAAAGGGTGATATCCGCACGCAGCGAGTCTATCTTTAAATTCTGGATCAGGACGATTCCTAATGCCGCGATCGAATCGGGGAGGTGGATCGAAGAAAGATTTTGGCGAGCCGCCTGGATCTCTTCCCGGGCCAAGGTGGTCCCTTCTGCGTAGCGGGCAGTGGTCTGGCGTGGGTTGGCCAGGTAGGCCTGAACCCTGCGGTAAGCCTCCAAGCGGTCGGCAGGATCGTCAAGGCCTCTCACCAGAATCCTCAGGCCGAAGCGATCCATGATCTGCGGGCGGAGACGGCCTTCTTCGGGGTTCATCGAGCCGATGAGGGTAAACCGGGAGCGGTAGGTTGCCGAGGATGCGCCGCGACGGACAGTGTACGAACCCTGCGCGGCGGCGTCCAGGATGGCGTCGACGATTTCATTGGCGAGAAGATTGGCTTCATCAACGTACAGAATATTGCGGTCGGCGTGACCAAGGATACCTCGGCGCAGACGGAGGCGTTCATGAACCAGCGCGCGTTCATCCAAAGCCCCGATCACGTCTTCCAGCGCCGAGTTCAAGGGCAGCTCCACGAGACGAACCTGATCCTCGACAGAAAGCGGCTGCCCTTCGGCGAATTTCCTAGCGCAGTCCGGGCAGACCGCATCGATTCCACCGGCTTCGACGTCTTCGGGTAGACAGCCGTAAAAACAGGTGCTGTGAGCCACCTGGGGGAGCAGGTCGAGCAGACTACGAACCGCGGTGGTTTTCCCGGTTCCCCGCGGGCCAATCAGGAGAGCCCCACCAATATTTGGATTGATCAGAGTCAGGATCAGAGCGAGCTTCATCTCGCGCTGGCCCACCAGGGCCAGGAAGGGGAAGGGGAGGGGCTCGGCAAGCCCGGCGTCCCCGCCGGCTTCTCGAAATTGATCATCCTTGCCGGTGACGAGATCGATCAATTCCTTCAAAGATCGAATGCCGGTCTTGATCTCTTCCGGCTGATCGTTGGGGTTGTCTGACTGGGGAGAAACCGTCATGACCTGCCTTTCAATCGCAGGGACCAGGGCTCTGGTCCTCGGTTAATCCAGATCCTCTTTGAACTCGCCTGTGTCGAGAGTGTGAAGCTGGTCAGGGCATTCGAAAAGCACGTCGATGGTATCGTAAGAGATTTCGGACATCAGCGGGGCCAGCGGATTACTCGCGGGTGGGGAGATGCGGCCCGGGTATGGAGGGGGAGTTCGTTTCGGTATCATCGCGTCCGCCGACCGCTTACGTAAAATCCGGGGGTCATTGGTGAGATAACCTACATAATAGCCCAGCACTGAATAGACCCGGCGGTCCGGCTCAACCCAACCAATCCACTCCCCCGAGGGATTGAACAGGTTTGGATAGACCATGTATGCGCCGAGATCACCCCGGGAACTGTAGATTGCGATCGGACGTGGAGCGTTGCCCATAGCTCTCCTCCTTAACAATAATAATTTATATTATTGTATGTCTGAATAAGTCCAATATCGGTTCGCAAAGAAATTCCAGAACATCACCACGATCACCGCGATAGCCAGACTGACATTATGCCCTAAAAACCGGGCGGAAACCGGAACTGGTAAATTCAACCGCGTGAAGAAACCGATCAGGTTTGGCTCCAGGAAAGCGAACAACGGTGTGCGGATTACCAGACCAATCACGCTGACCATGATGAACTGGACTACCTGATGATGGATTCTCTTGGATCTGGAATCCGGATATGTCCAGAACCGGTTCCAGAGGAAATTGCTTATGATGGCGCAGGTAAATGAAACCACGCTGGAAGGGACGGCCTGTAAATGGAAACCATTTACGAGCAGGTTGAATACACCGAAATCGACGATGGCTCCCAGGACCCCGACCATCGCAAACTTGAAAAAACGAGATCGCTCACGCTGCATGGTGGTAATCATATACTTATAATCCCATTTTCTGGCGGAAATAATCGACAGTACATTTCAGGCCTTCTTCGAGAGGAACGACCGGCTCCCAGCCCAGGATTTTCTTTGCGCGGGTAATATCCGGTCGCCGGCGCTGAGGGTCATCGCCCAAACGGTCGGTGGGTTGAAATGTTACCCCCGCAGGATTGTTGACCAGGCGGTTGATCGTTTGGGCAAATTCAAGGATGCTGGTTTCAGTGGGGTTGCCAATATTCACGGGCATGTGCTCGTCAGATAGCAGCAGGCGGTAAATTCCCTCGACCAGGTCATCGACATAGCAGAAGCTGCGGGTCTGAGATCCATCTCCATAAATGGTCAGGCATTCACCGCGGAGCGCCTGCTGGAGGAAATTGGGGACAACGCGGCCATCATCCAGGCGCATTCGCGGACCGTAGGTGTTAAAGATGCGCACGATGCGGGTGTCGATCCCATGATAGCGGTGATAGGCCATGGTGAGGGCTTCGGCAAAACGTTTGGCCTCATCGTACACCGAGCGGGCACCGATCGGGTCGACGTGCCCCCAGTAAGTTTCCCGCTGCGGGTGTTCGAGCGGATCTCCGTAAATTTCGCTGGTGGAGGCCAGCAAGAAGCGGGCATGATGAGCACGGGCGACTCCCAGGGTGTTATGCGTGCCCAAGGCCCCGGCTTTCATCGTCTGTATGGGTAGATTGGGATATCCCAGTGGGGAATTTGGATTCGGGCTGGCCGGAGATGCAAAATGGAGGACAGCATCGATTTTTCCCGGGACAAAAATAAAGTTGGCTACGTCGTGGCGAATGAATAAGAAATTTGGATCCCCAACCAGGTGGGTCAAATTCTCCGGGTTGCCGGTAATGAAATTATCCATTCCGATGACAAAATGGCCTTCTTTTATCAATCTTTCACTTAAATGTGAGCCTAAAAATCCCGCAGCACCTGTGATCAGTACACGCATTGATAATCCCCTTTGTTCTTAGGTTGTAATGATTTGATCGGTGGAGGCTTTACTTCCAATCCACCTGAGTTGTTAATCCATCCCCGGTTACCTGGATGGTTTGCTGACCATTTGAATCGACCAGCCAAAGATTTCCCTGGTAAAGCACCGCAATCGAGTATACCTCACCTGTTCTCGGTTTTGGAGACCAAATTACGCGCTGTGGGTCAATCCCGGGCGAACCCTGGTCGGGGAAAAGCTCCTTCCGGTCGGACCCATCCCTGTCGATGACCACCAGGCGGTAATGGCTGGTTTCGCTTTGTTCGGGAAAGATTGCTTTCAGAAAGGCGATCTGGTAGTTCTTCCCGGATTGGAGAGGGGATGGGCTCGGGTAGGCAAACATTCCCGACTGCGGATAGAGGGAGAGCGGCTGGCCGCCAGCGAAGATCAGCGCAGTTAAATCAAAGAACTGCGAATCTTCGTTGGAACCGCCATTAGCAGCAGGTTTGTGCACGACTGTGAATAAGGCGGTTTGTTCGGGACTCCAGGCCAGGCCAGGCACCCAGGCCCAGTTGCTGTGTGTCTGGTATGGGATCAGATCCAATTTGGATTGAAGTGTTCCGGTTTTTAAATCTACCAGCCCGACGCTGTCAGGGCGGGCATAGGCCATCTGGCTGCCATCCGCAGACCAGGCAAAATTAGTCCCCCACCAGCCATAAATTCCACCGGAATTGGGCTGAACGATGGTTTTGCGATTGGAGAGGAAACCGCTCTGGCTGAAGGTGAGGATATTCAGGTCATTGTTCGCCTGCCAACCCGGGGCGGTCTCGCGCGGCTCGACGGTCGAATAGGTGATCGTGGGGTTCGGGGCGTTCTTCACCCACCCAGCATAATGGATCACATTGGTGGTTTTCAAATCGATGGGTTGTGTGCCCGTCTCGGTGGTTTTGATGACCCAGAGGGTGTTAATCGTGTTCTGGGAATCTTTAGAGGGCTTAACTGTATATAATAGCCAGGCTCCATCCGGGGAGAGGGAGAAGATCCGCCCATCCAGATCACCCGTAGTGATCAAGGGCCTGCGATTGCCGGTCGATCCTTCCATCACCCAGGCGTTCCCGCCGGTTAAATAAGCCAGATGGCCGGGAATAGGAGTCGCCGCAAATGGAGACTGTATCCCAACCATCACAATTTCGGGAATAGCATTTTTGATCACCGTGGTCTTGAATTCCTGGTTGGATATTTCTTTATTGTTTTCCAGCACCCGGCGGTAGGTAATCTCGCGGGTCCCGTTCACCCCTGGCTGGACGAGCAGGGTTTCTCCTTCCGGAAGGGATTCGTTGTGGATAATCTGGTGATCGAAGGGGATGGTAACCTCATTAACCTCGAAGATTTCTTTGACGCGAATTACCTGGAGCTGAGTCTGGTCGGTGAGAACGTTCTCCATGGGCGGTTCGGTACGGTCGAGGCTGCCGATGATGATTCCAGCCTGGTTCAAGGCAGCTTTCACAGTAGTACCCGGGGCCAGTTTGAGGGAGCGGGTCTGGCCATCTGCCTGGATCGAGACTGTCATCAAGCTCTGCGTTGCCTGCGGGGCCGAAATACACCCTGCCAGGAAGCTGACAATGAGCACTAAAATGGCTTTTTGCTGAAAAAAGGGGAGCAATTGTCTTACCGAATGACCAGTTCCAGGCATATGAGTGGTGAATTCTAGATCAGTTCAGGTATAATCGTTGTTCAGCAGGACCCGGTTAACCTTCTCTCGAAATTACCCTGATATTATAGCATGTCTGACCTGACAGAAAATTCTGAAGACCCTACACTTACCAAACAATTGGAAGCCTTGTTGTTCGTAGCCTCCGGGCCTGTCACGGTGGGGCAACTGGCCACCGCTTTAGAGATCGACACCGAAGCTGTCGATCGCGGACTGCGCGATCTCGAGCAATCACTGAGTAACCAGGGCAGAGGGCTCCAGCTCCAGTGGCACGCCAGTCGGGTTCAGCTCACCACGGTTCCAGATGTCGCAGGTGAGATTGAACGCTTTTTGGGCCTGGAGACAACAGCCCGGCTGAGCCGGGCGGCCCTGGAAACGCTGGCGATCATCGCCTACCAGCAGCCAGTGACCCGCCCCCAGGTCGACGCGATCCGCGGGGTCAATTCCGATGGGGTCTTGAAAAGCCTGCTGGGTAAGGGATTGATCCAGGAGGAGGGCCGTGCGGAAGCCCCGGGGAGGCCCATCCTGTTTGGCACAACAGCGGACTTTCTCCAGTACTTTGGTTTGGCCTCGATCCAGGAGCTGCCCACGCTGGAGAAAATCGAGGGCGCTCCTGAAAAAGAAAAAACGAGCCGGAAGATTTTGAAGGACTGAACGGATGGCTGAAGAGCGGTTGCAGAAAATATTGGCACGAGCCGGCTTTGGTTCCAGGCGGTCCTGCGAAGAGCTGATTATCGCCGGGCGGGTTCGCGTGAATGGGAAACCGGCAGAGCTGGGCGGCAAGGCGGATGCGGTGGTAGACCAGATCGTGGTCGATGGGAAGCCGATCCGCTTAGAGACTACCCAAACATATATCGCGCTCAACAAACCCAGAGGGGTATTATCGGATGAACAGGAAGACGACCTTCGTCCAAGCGTGAGGAACCTGGTGCCAATGCCGGGACACATCTTCCCGGTAGGGAGGCTGGACCTGGACAGCGAGGGGCTGATCCTGCTGACCAGCGACGGCGACCTGGCGAACCGCCTGACCCATCCGCGCTACGGGCATGAAAAAGAGTACCGCGTGCTGGTCGCGGCGCGCCCAGACAAAGAGCAGTTGACCATCTGGCGGCGGGGGGTCGTCCTGGAAGATGGGGAGAAAACCGCTCCGGCGGTGGTCGAGGTGGAATCGCCTTTTGGGAAAGGCGCCTGGCTGCGGGTCATTCTGCACGAAGGAAAAAAACGGCAGATCCGCGAAGTGGGGAAGACGATCGGACTGCCAGTGGTGCGGATCATCCGAGTGCGGATCGGATCGCTGCTGCTGGGCTCATTGAAGCCCGGTGAGTGGCGGAACCTGACTCCAGAGGAAGTCGCTGCGTTGAAGAGCCAGGCGGGAAAAGCAAAATCTGGGAGAATAAAGGCCGCATCCAGGCCAAAGCAGAGCGGGGAATCTAGCCGACCCTGGCGTTTCGCTGAAAAAAACAGGCGCAAAATGAAATGAATTGAAGAGAATCTGCCACCGGCCTGCTTACAGCCTGGTTGAGGGAGAACCGTTCTTTGTGCGCTCTCTAGGAAGGGCTCAAGCGGGCCCGGCTGAAAACTGGCTAATCGCCTTCATCGCCAAAGGCGCCGGCGATCACTTTAACCTGTTCCTGGGTAAGGGCGGCATCTTTTCCTTTTTTACGAATCGTATCCTTGATTTTCTTGAGTGTCATCCCGGGGATGGGGGCGTCTTCCAGGTTTAACTCAACTTTTTCATTGGTGAAAACCAGCAAGGCATTGACGTCCAGTGCGTTCCCTTCGGGAAGCTCTTTTTCAAGCAGTTTTTTGACGTCCTGGACCTGGTTCGTCGCGTCCACATCCGGCCGGCCAAGTCCTTCCTGGCCGAAAATCTTCAGATACCAGTTACCACCCTTTTGTCGATACCGCCCATTCTCGTAGGAGATGACACCCCCCTGGCGGTAAGGAAGCAGAACCCAGATCCCCGGAGGACCCAGCAGCAGGTGAGAGGCGGGGGTAGTATAGTGATAGAGCGTATAGCGGTCATCCAGACCCTTTAATCCCTGGGTAAGCAGCTCGTCAGGCCGAGGGCTGCGTCCCCAGCGATTGCCGAAATAAATTCCGACCTGCGAAACAATAAAACCTACAATCAACGCCACGTAAGAAAGGATGATCCGGTTTGGATTGTTGGGACTACTGAACGAGAGGATCAAACCGGCGGCGAGAATTGCAAGACTGGAAAAAGTGGCAATCTGGCCGATTCGTTTATTGCGCTGGATCAGGGCTTCATTGGTTACGATTCTCATTGGGTGTCTATCCTTCGATCTGCAAGGTAAAGAGACCGGGCTCAGGCATCCACAGGATGGCTGGTCTCAGCCATTTTTTCTTCGATGCTGACGCGCAGCGCACCGAGCAGGTTGGCCTCGACCGCGCGCCTGGCGACACGAATCGCGCTGACGATTGCCCGGGCATCCGATTTGCCGTGGCCCACGAAAACCAGCCCGTCGACGCCCAACAGCGGCGCAGCCCCATATTCGCTGGGGTCCATGAGCTTGCGCAGGTTTTCGAAAGCCGGTTTGGCCAGCAGGCCGCCAATTTTCGTGCGCGGGCTACTCATTAACTCTTTCTTGAGCTGGGTGGTGATCATCTTCGCCACGGCTTCGCTGGTTTTAAGAAGGATGTTTCCACTGAAACCATCTGTGACGATGACATCGACCTTACCACCAAACAGCTCTTTGCTTTCAGCGTTGCCAATGAAATTAAGATCACTGGCCGCCAGGAGGGGATACGTCTCCTTGACGAGCTGGTTGCCTTTTCCAGCCTCCTCGCCGTTCGAAAGCAGGGCGACACGCGGCTTTTTAATTCCCAGGACCAATTCAGCGTAAATACTGCCCATCATCGCGAACTGGTGTAAAAATTCCGGCCGGCAATCTGCGTTCGCCCCGATATCGAGAACCACTGCACGGCCATCCTGGACCGGGAAAACGGCAGTCAAAGCGGGCCGGAGAACGCCTTTGATCCGTTTCAGGCGCATCAAGGCGTTGGCCATCGCGCCGCCGGTATTCCCGGCGGTGATGAAGGCCTCGCCATCGCCAGACTTGATCAGATCCAGACCCACCGCCATCGAGTTCTCTGCTTTTTTGCGGGCGTTCTCAACCGGCTTGTCGTCCATCTCGAGGACTTCTTGAGTGTGGACCACCCGGATGGGCAGGCCATTCGCATTAAGTGCGTCCAATTTCGGCTGGATGATGTCCTGGTTCCCGACCAGGATGATGGGAGTATTGTCCTCTCGGGCTACGGTCACCGCAGCCTGAACTTCAGGATCAGGATGGGCATCACTTCCCATTGCATCGAGGATAATCGTCATGAGAGACTCCTTGGAATAAAACCAATCGCCCAGCCAGCAGAAAGGGATTACAAAAGACTGGTAAACTTGACAAGGCGAGAGACCCGATTATAATTGAGCTGTTTTCCGCGCTGGTGCTGGAACTGGCAGACAGGCATGGTTGAGGGCCATGTGCCGAAAGGCATGGGGGTTCAAGTCCCCCCCAGCGCACTGGACAGCCGCCATCAGGCGGCTATTTTTATTTCCCATTTCTGCTTTCTAACCCAAACCTGGCGTTTTCGCGGAGAAGCTGAGCCGGGAAATCCGTCTGGAACAGGACTAAGGATAGACGATAACGGTGAATAGCGCAAGGGTAAGGGGAGGAGAAAGGTTTATAATGATAGCAGTTCCAGAGAAAGGGAGAAGGATGGACAAACTGGTCAGCGTGGCGGAGATGAAGCAGATCGAAGCAGAGGCCAATGAAATGGGGCTGAGCTACGAGCGGATGATGGAGAACGCGGGGAAGGCCCTGGCCGAGGCGGCGAATAAAGCGTATAGCCAATCAGTTCATCCAGTCGTGCTCGGACTGGTGGGGTCCGGAAACAATGGCGGCGACACAATGATTGCCTTATCCGAGCTCGCCAGACAGGGATGGAAAGTAAAAGCCTACCTGGTCAAGAAAAGATCGCCAGAAGATAGATGGGTCGAGGAAATTACCCAGAATGGGGGGGAAGTTGAAATTTCCAATGCAGCCATCTTGAAAAAATGGATATCAGAGGCAGATCTGATCCTGGATGGCGTATTAGGAACCGGGATCAAGCTCCCTTTAACACCGGAAATCAGCACAGTTTTAGGATCGGTTCAGGAAGAGCTGGCTAGCATGGAGACCCCTCCAGAGATCATTGCCGTCGATTGTCCCTCAGGGGTAGACTGCGACACCGGCGATGCCGCAGAAGAAACCCTCGCGGCGGATTCGACCGTTTGCATGGCAGCGGTCAAAAAAGGGCTCCTTGCCTTTCCGGCTTACGAACTGGCGGGTGAGATCCAGGTGGTTGATATCGGTTTTTCGGACGAATTGCCGGGATGGAAAGCAGTACAAAATTTCGTCGTTCAGATGGAAGACGTGCTGGAAAAGCTCCCGCCCCGGCCAGCGGATGCCCACAAGGGTACCTTTGGAACCGCGATGATCGTGGCGGGATCGGTTAATTACACCGGCGCAGCACTCCTGGCAGGAGAAGCAGCTTATCGAATTGGAACCGGCCTGGTGACAATGGCTGTTCCCGCGCCGCTGCACACCGCGCTGGCCGGGCAGCTTCCCGAGGCGACCTGGCTGCTGCTGCCTCACGAGATGGGCGTCATCGCGGAGAACGCCGATACGGTCATCAAGCAGAACTTTGGTCAATCAAAAGCTTTGCTGCTCGGGCCTGGGTGGGGACAGGAAGACACCACATTCCAGTTTTTAAATCGGCTGGTTTCAACCAACCAACCCCATAAACGAGGTGAGATCGGTTTCGTGCATCGTGAAACCCCTTTTGAGGTAAAAGAACAGCCCTTACCGCCGCTGGTGATTGACGCGGATGGTTTGAAATTGTTGGCCAAAATACCGGAATGGCCCAAAAAGATCCCGGCGGGAACAGTCCTGACTCCCCACCCGGGCGAGATGTCGGTTCTGACCGGTCTCTCTGTTGAAGAGATTCTCAAAAACCGCCTGGAAGTCGCGCGCAAATACTCCCAGCAATGGGGGCAGGTGGTGATCTTGAAGGGCGCTTTTACCGTAATCGCTCAGCCAGGCGGCCAGGCTTGTGTCATTCCGGTGGCGACAGCCGCGTTAGCCCGCGCCGGTACCGGGGACGTCCTGGCGGGGATTGTGACAGGTCTATGCGCGCAAGGGATGGATGGATTTGAGGCGGCATACTGCGGCGCGTGGATCCACGCGCAATGCGGATTGCAGGCCGAGGCGGAACTGGGCAGCTCAGCCCCGGTGCTCGCCGGGGACGTTCTCGCGGCAATTCCGATCGTGCTGGAAGAGATCCAATATTCTTGATGGTGGGATAGGCATGCAAAGGAGATATCCTGTTTGCTGAAACTGGACATCTCCTTTATTGATTTAAAGCGTGGATAAAATTTCGTTCTGGATTATGACGCGCTTTCCGCTTCTTCGCTGCTCCTGGTCGAGGTAGCCTTTCGTGCTTTATCAATCACACCTTCGATTTTTGAGCGCTGTTCTTCCAATACCACCTGGCCCTTCTGCGATAGCTCATTGGCGCGGGCTTTCGCAATCTGGGATAATTCATCGGCCCTGGCCCGCGCTTCGGCGGCGGCTTCTTCGGCGCGGGTATAAGCCTCGTCCATCGTCTCGGATGCGCGGTCCTTAATCTCAATTGCTTTTTCGCGGATCACCGCTCGCGTCTCTTCACCAGATTGGGGCGCTAAGAACAGAGCTACTACTGCGCCTGTCAGGCTTCCAATGATGAACCCCAACAGGAAACTGCTAAGATCATCGCGATCAGACATTATGTCTCTCCTTTTTTCGGGTTTCTGTGATTCTAATAAGATTGGCGCATCTATGCAAGTGATTGATTATCGCCGGGTTTTCCGGAACAAATCCCAGGCGCCTTTTAGACCTGCAAGGTACGAGTTCAATTTGATGACGGGTTCGGTCAGGTTATCGCTCAAAAAAGTCATTGTGCCGCGCAGCGTACTGACAGTCTCATTGGTCGAATTCAGAATCGGCTTGATCTCGTTTTGGAGCAGGTTGATCAAGGTTGCCAGTTGTACCATCAAAATGATCAGGGCTACGCCGACGACCAGGAACTCGAGGGCCATAAAGATGATAAATATGTCCCGAACTTTGCTGGTCGTATCGAGTGGGCTGACGATTAAGAAATACAGGCCCACGGCTAACAGCGCGACGAATACTATCACCAAGATGATGATGAAAACCAAGCCGGATCTTCCCTCTTTTTCTTTCGTTTGAGGCGAAGAATCGGGCAAGGTAGCCGGCGCTGCGGATGATTTTTGATTATCTTCCATAATACCCCTATCTCAAACCCCTACATTCCTTTGATTATAGCATAGTCGATTACTATCTTTCTATCATTTATCCATATATTTTTTATGCTTTTCAGAAATTACACGATCAGATCCAGGTCCAGGTCAAAGCTTCCATCCCATTCCTGGTCAGGGATAAATTCGATATCGGAAAAGAGGGTTTCCTGGTGAGCGTTCAGAACGTGGCGTTTGACCAGCTCGAGCAAAGCCAGGAATGTTACCACGACCTCCACCCGGCTGGGATCTGACCCGAGGATGCGATGAAAGTTGAGTGATTTTTCCGTCTTAACCAGATCAATGATTTTACGGATCCGATCGCGAATGGTCACAATGGGGATCGAGACGACATCGCTGAGATAGGGGTGATCCACGTCTTTCATTAAGATCGACTGGGCCGCGAGTACCAGGTCGCTGAGGGTGATCCCGGTCAAGTCTAACTTTGCCTCAATTTTAGGAGGGGTTGCGAGATGGAGATACGTTCGCAGACTGCTGGTCTCGCGTTTGAGCAGCCATTCGGCGACCTTCTTGAAGCGCTTGTAGGCGATCAACTGTTGAGCCAGGGCTTCACCGGGATCTTCCTCACCCGGCACGCGAACGGGGGGCCGGGGCAGCAGCGCTTCAGATTTGATCTGGAGAAGCTTGGCGGCGATGACCAGGAAGGCGGACACCTCGGCTGCGTCGCGGTCCTCGATGTTATTCAGGTAATCAAGATACTGGTCGGTGACCTGGGCAAGGGCAAGCCGGGTGATGTCCAGCTCGGCTTTTTCGATGAGATGCAGCAGCAAATCCAAAGGACCCTGGTAGACTTCGGTGTCGATGCGGTAGCCTTCGGTTTGGTGTCCAGCGATTTCCAGGTTCATTGGCGTTTATTATAGCAGTATAATCAGGCTATGAACGAAGTCCACCTGACCCACCTGGACGATCAGGGGAACGCCCGAATGGTCGATGTCACTCAAAAGCCTGAAACCGACCGCCTGGCTGTGGCGAAAGGCGAAGTCCTGATGAAACCCGAGACGCTCGCTCTGATCCAGTCTGGGGCGATCAAGAAGGGCGACGTGCTCACAGTGGCGCAGGTTGCCGGGATCATGGCAGCCAAGAAAACGGCCGATTTGATCCCGCTTTGCCACCCGCTGGCTCTGTCGCACATCGATGTGGAGCTTCACCTCAGCCCGGAGCTGCCGGGTGTGCAGATCACTGCGACTGTGCGTACAACCGAGCGGACGGGGGTGGAGATGGAAGCATTGACCGCAGTTTCGGTCACGGCATTGACGATCTACGATATGGCGAAGGCCGCCGAAAAAACGATGCGGATCCAGAATATTCGCCTGGTCGAAAAGCACGGCGGGCGCAGCGGGGATGTGGCGAACGAATAAAGGTATGAGCAAAATATCGGTCCTGTTTTTTGCAACGCTAAAAGAAAAAATGGGCGCCCCATGGATGGCGGTAGAAGTGCCCGAAGGTGCGGCGGTTGCCGATCTCCGTTCTATCCTGACACAATCCCATCCGGATGCAGCCGCGGTCCTGACGACTGCGTTGGTGTCTATCAACCGGGAGTTCGCGTTCGACGATGACGTCCTGCCAGCCAATGCAGAAGTGGCCCTTTTCCCTCCTGTCAGCGGAGGATCCGGGTTTCCAACCATTATCCACGTGACGGAGGAGATCCTGGATTTCGATGATCTTCTGGCAAAAATTACGCTCCCAACCACCGGGGCGGCCTGCTTTTTTAGTGGAATGGTCAGGGGAGTCACGGTTCGCGGTGATGCCCACGAAACCATCCGCCTCGAATATGAGGCCTATACACCGATGGCTGAAGCAAAAATGCGCCAGGTCGCGGTGGAAATCCGAGAACGCTGGCCTGAGATTGAGGGGATCGCGATTGTGCAACGGATCGGCATCCTCGATCCGATGACCCCGACGGTTTTGATCGGATGTTCATCAGGCCACCGGGACACCGGGGTTTTTGAAGCCGCGCGGTATGGGATCGACCGATTGAAGGAAATCGTACCCATCTGGAAAAAAGAAATCAGCCCGACCGGCGAGGTCTGGGTGGAAGGAGAGTATATCCCTGAAAGAGGAGATTAATTTTATGGAATTTAATTTTTGATTTAGGGTTGGATGTTTGGCCGGTTTCCGGTAAAATAGTACATCTTTCAACCATGAGAACTGATGGAACGCCAGCTACCTTACCCACTCGTAGGTGGCTTGCGCTCCCTGAGTTCTCGGGAGGTATCCATGGAACAAAACCAAACCCGAATTGGGGAAGAAACTCCCCAGGATCTGGCTCTGCGGTTAGGTCTGCCATTTTCGGATTGGCTACTGCTCAGCCGCGCACTGACTCACCGTTCCTATCTCAACGAACACCCCGAGGCTCTCGAAGACAACGAGCGGCTAGAATTCCTGGGCGACGCGGTACTAGATTTTGTCGTCGGGGCGTGGCTGTACAATCACTACCCAGAGATGCCTGAAGGTGATCTGACCCGGATGCGCTCGGCGCTGGTCCACACCGAGCAACTGGCGGATTTCGCCCGCCAGATCGGGTTAGGAAATGCAATGCACCTGGGAAGGGGTGAAGCACAGGGAGGCGGTCGCAGCCGGTCCGCGCTTTTATGTGATACCTTTGAGGCGGTCATTGGGGCGCTGTACCTGCATGCCGGTATCGACGCGGTCCTGGCCTTCCTCGAGCCGCTCCTGGAGTCTGCCGCGGATTACATCCTGGAAATGCACAAGAACGAAGATCCCAAGAGCCAGTTCCAGGAATGGGCCCAGGCTCAGGGATATTCTGCGCCCCTGTACGTCACCCGCTCGGCCAGTGGGCCGGACCACGCGAAGGTGTTCGAAGTCGATGTGGTCATCAATGGCAAGGTGTTTGGGAGCGGCGTTGGACACAGCAAACAGGTAGCCGCCAAGGCGGCTGCCCGCGCCGCCCTGGAAAACCTTGGCTTGACCGACCTATAAGGCCTAGATCAAAGAACTCACCAAAGAAACGACCCATGCCGCCCCGCCTTAAATCCCTCGAACTTCACGGGTATAAAACGTTTGCCAGCCGGACCAATTTTGAATTCCCAGGCATCATCACTGCGATTGTCGGTCCGAACGGGTCAGGTAAATCGAATATCGCCGATTCACTACGCTGGGTGTTGGGCGAACAGTCCTACATGCTTCTGCGCGGGCGTAAAACCGAAGATATGATCTTTTCGGGGTCCGAGCTGCGCCCGAGGTCGGGGATGGCTTCGGCGACGATCACCTTCGACAATTCTGACGGCTGGCTGCCGATCGATTTCTCCGAGGTGTCGATCATGCGCAGGGCGTACCGGGATGGGCAGAACGAATACCTGCTCAACGGCCAAAAAGTCCGGTTGCGGGAGATTTCTGAGCTGCTGGCTCAATCTGGATTGGCCGAACGGACTTACACGATCATCGGGCAGGGCCTGGTGGACGCCGCGCTGTCGCTTAAACCGGAGGAGCGCCGCCGTCTCTTCGAGGAAGCTGCCGGGATCGGCCTTTACCGCAGCCGGCGCGAGGATGCCATCAACCGGCTGGAAAATACGCGGCGGAACCTGGACCGGGTCCAGGATATCCTCGCCGAGCTGGAGCCGCGCCTGCAAAGCCTGGAAAAACAGGCCCGTCGCGCCCAGGAATACGAGCGGATCAAGGCGGATCTTCACCTTCTGCTGCGAGAATGGTACGGGTTTCACTGGCACCGCCAGCAAAAGGAGCTTGCGCATGCCAGGGAAGCATTGAAAGCCCAAGAAAACCGCCTGGAGCAGGCCCGCCAGCGCCAGGCCGAGGTCAACGAGCAGATTTCCATCTTTCGGGCCGAAATGAATGAGCTGCGCCAGAAGCTTAACGGCTGGCACACCGAGTCGGCTCAAATCCACCAGCAAATGGAAAAACTGAGCCGCAGCCTGGCAATTCTCGAGGAGCGACAGCGGTCGCTGATTGAGCAGCGCCAAAACGGGAAGAATGACCTGGTCCGGCTTGAGGAAGAGCTGGCAGCCAACCAAAAAAGACTGGAATCCGTGGAAGAGGACCAGGGCCGGCTGCAGGAGGAATTTGTCGAAGCCCAGAAACATGTGGATATTGCCAGGCAGGCTTTATCCAACCGCCAGGCAGAACGGTCAAAGGCAGAAAAAGACCTGCGCGAGGCCCGCCAGCGGCTGACCGCCGTTGAGACTCGCCAGGTTCAGCTCAACGCTCACCAGAATGAGCTGGCAGCGAGATTCGAGAACGAGCAAAAATCCCTGGAGAATAACGAGCAGCTCATCAAAGCCGGCGCGGTTGAACTCGAACTAGCGCAAGCCCGCCTGGAAGAGGCGGAGCGTGGGAAAAAAGCGGCTGAAAAGGCGCGGAAGGAAAAACAGGCCGCCCTGGCCGAGTTCCGCCAGCAAATGAAAGAACACGAAACGCTACAGAAGAACGCGACCCTGGAACGCTCCAGGCTCGAATCAGAGCGGGCGCGCGTTCAGGCGCAGATCGATGTCCTCGAGCAGGCTGAGCGGTCATTTACCGGTATGGGGGATGGCGCCAGATTCTTACTCCAGGCTTCAAAACAGGAGAAAGTCTCCGGAAAATTCCGCTCGCTGATTACCGCCATGGTAGTTCCGGCTGAGTATGAAACCGCGGTCAGCGCTGCCCTTGGCGAATACCTGGATGCGATCGTGGTCGATGGAATCGCCGACCTGGAGCAAGCTCTGCAGTTGCTGGAGTCTGGAAAAAAGGGCAGGGCTGCACTGCTGCCGGTGAGCCAGATACGCCCCCTCGACCGGTTAACGCCGCCATCTGATCCCGATAGTATTGGCCTGGCTGCTGATCTGGTTCAGGTTCCTGCAGATCACCGCGCCCTGGCAGACCTGGTTTTGGGCCAGGTAGTGATCGTGAAGAGCCGGGGAGGAGCCAGGCGGCTGGTGGAAAAGATCCCTCCGACGGCGAAGGTGGTCACGCTGCGCGGTGAAGTTTTCCATGGGATTGGATCGGTGATCTCCGGACAGGAGACGCGCTCTGGCTCGGGGACTCTGAGCCGCCCACGCCAGAAACAGGAATTGCAGTCTGCACTGGATGGGGTGCATGGCAAGATCCGCATAATTGAAGCCGAACAGATCCGGTTAGAAGAAGAACAAACCCATCTCCAAAAGAGGGAACGGCAACTCGAAGAAGAAATCCGCGAAACCGGCATGCAGGCTGAGAAACTGGGCGAGGCCTTCCATCAGGCGGCGCTCGCAGCCGAGCAAATCCGCCGCCATCA
>DATKLX010000094.1:0-15135 GCA_035542155.1 Anaerolineaceae bacterium | reverse complement strand
TCCCTTCCGGCGTTGCCAGGCGGGTGTGCAGAATGGTGCGCTGGCTTTGATCTTCGAGACCAGGGATAGTGGTGAATTTCAGGAAGTCACTTTCCAGGATTTCAAACCGCGAAAGGACTGCTAATCCATCGACCTTACCGTCTGGATGGCTGGCTGAGGCCTGGAAAACGATCGAGCTGAACTGGGGCATGATTCGCGCCATCTGGGATGCCTGATCGCGGCTCTGTTCCAATGCGGGATCCAGTTGTACGGCTTGCAGGGCCAGCACATCTGGTTTGGCATCGTGGACTGCCTGGCGAATCAGCTCTCGCCGTATCCCCCACGGGCCATAACGGTCCGCGTATCCACTGATGTTCATGGTCATCACCTGAAACATGGTCTTTTCCTTTCTTCAATCTCGGTTTTCTTCAATAATGGCTGATGTTTCTTCCTTTGCCGCCGGCTTGATTGCCTGGACCCGGTAAGTCGGGACTACGAACAGGTAATCCGGCCGTGAGATTTCGACCTGTTCAATCCCGCTTTTCTTAAATGCTGCGGCATACTGCTGGGTGAAAGAAAAATCCATCAGGATTGCCCTGCCGCCTGGTTTCAATACGCGGACCACCTCGCGGATGGCCTGGTCTCGGCCGGATTGATCCTCGATATTGTGCAGTACCCAACAGGAAAAAACAACGTCCACGCTCTCGTCGGGGAGCGCCAGCGCTCGCGCGTCGCCGCTGCGAATTTCGATCCGCTCCGAAACCCCCTCGATGCGGGCATTGCGTTGGATCGTTTCAGTGTTGTGAAATGCCTTTTTCCCCCGGCTGAGCACATCCAGGCCGATTGCCTGCCCATTTTCCAGCTTTTTTGCCGCCGCGATCAGCACCAATCCGTTTCCGCAGCCCACGTCCAGGACTGTTTCGTCGCCCCGCCAGGGGATCGATTCAATCACCTGGTCTCGCAGCGTGAACTTACGCACTCGGCTTCCCCAGATCATCAGGCCGGCGGTCCCCAAAAAAGACAGCCCAACAAAGATCAGCGGCAAAGCCAGGTAGTTGATCAATGGAAGCTTCATCCGGCCGCCGAACACGAAGATGAACCCGCCCACCAGCACGCTGAACGACCCCAGCACAATAAACTGGCGGATCTCGTTTGGGGCATCGATTCCGTAATCGGGTTTCGGGGATTGTGAATTTCCGTTCAATCTAGGCATGTCTTAAGCAAAAACCGATAGATCTGTCCAGCCGTAAGCTGTTTCATAAAGGACCGCTCCTCCGATGGTTACGGCCTTGCGGTGGTCTTCCAGGTGCTTTCCACCCAGAGCGGCGTAGAACTTGCGCGCCGGGTTTTCCTCTAAGACCCAGATAATCATCGAGTCCAGGTGTTCCCATCTTAACTGGCGGGCCACCGTTTGCACTAGGCGAGTCCCAATCCCCCGGCGCTGGTAGGCGGGGAGGAGATACAAGGCGTAGATCTCTCCTTTGAAAAAAGAATCCTGATCCCTCTCCACGCCGCCTGAGGCGAAACCAGCCACCCCTTCCTCCTCACTGGCGGCGACCCAGATGTGTGTTCCGCCGGTTGAGCTGGAAAGCCAGGCTTTCCACGAGCGCTCACGGTCCGCGATGGTTAACCCATCGAGAAATTCCTGGGGGATCAGGCTGGCGTAAGCGTTCCGCCAGCTTTCCACATGGACTCGGGCGATACCGGCCGCGTCGACCGGTTTTGCCTCGCGTATCGAGATCATGGCAGCCTTTTCACTCTATCCGCCGATGCTGGTGCCGATCAACCGTCCAATTCCAAAAGTGATCCCTGCCGCCAGCAGGCCGAAAGTCACCATGCGCATCCCCGAGAACAGCACCTTCTGGCCTGTGAACAGGGTGGTTACCGCTCCCAGGGTAAATAAACCGATTGTACTGAACAGGATGCTGACCAGGACTGCGGTCGTCCCGGTCAGGAAGGTATATGGGATAACTGGAATGATCGCGCCGAGGGCAAAGAGGAAGAAGGAGGTCAGCGCGGCTTGCCAGGCTGATCCGCCCAGTTCTTCTGGATCCATCCCCAGCTCTTCTCTGGCGAGGGTATCCAGGGCGCCTTCCGGGTTGGCCATGATCTGGGTGGAGAGCTGGTGCGCCTGTGCGGAGCTTAATCCCCGCGCCTCGTAGATCAAGGCCAGCTCCTCAGCTTCTTCTGTGGGAGCATGCTCGATTTCTGCTTTTTCGATCTTGATCTGGTTCTCGTACAGCTCTCGCGAGCTTTGCACCGATAGCCACTCCCCCAGCGCCATGGAGATCGCCCCGGCCAGCAGGCCCGCGAATCCGGTAATCAGGATGGACCGGCTGGCCAAATCTGCCCCCGCGACGCCCATCACCAGACTCAGGTTGGAGACCAGGCCATCATTTGCCCCGAGGACTGCCGCCCGCAGGGCATTCCCGCCGCCGGTCGAACGGTGGCGGCCTTCCATCTGGGCCAGGAAGCCCCCACTCATTCCGCCTCGTATGGTCCTGCTGATCATCCCGAGAATCCGTCCGTGGGAAGCTTCATCGGCGACCATTCCCTGCGCTTGAGGCTGGCGTGAATAACCAGACGCGCCGTCTTTTTCCATGGTCTGGATGTTGTTCAAGATCAGGTTGGGTCCAAACCGGCGCGCCAGCCAGATTAATATCCGCGTGCGCACGGTCGGGTAGAATTCAGGCACTTCCTGGCCCGCCGCCTTGATCTCCTCGGCCCATTTTTCCGCGTGCTGGAGCTCTACCGCGGCCATCCGGCGATATACCTCCGCGATCCGCGGATCTTTTTCGACCTCGGTTAACGCTAGATAGATCGTGCTGCTGTTACGCTCATCGTTCCAGTTCGCAAGGTACTGCTGCACTTCCTGTCCGGTCATGCGACCACTCCTTTTTAGGAGAGAGCTAAACGCGATTCTGGGAGTATACACCGAATGTCCTGGGGCGGTATAGCTGTCTTCTTATATCGCAAAACCCAATGAAACTTCCTCCTGGTACACTTCATATCCAAGTTTCTGGTACGTGGTGATAGCGCGAGGGTTTTCGGCGGTGACCTGTAGCTCCGCTTCGGCCAGTCCACGGCTTTTCAGGAACCGCAACGCCTCTGCGATCAAGAGGCTGGCCAGTCCCTGCTGGCGCCACTGAGGGAGAACAAAGAAATGCTCAGTAGTGCCGATTTTCTCGGGATCATCGGGTCCGTAATACGCTATGAGGCTGCCGGCAATTTGCCCCCCGGCAAAAGCGGTAAACGTGGTCCCCACCGACCAGAAATCCGAGCTCATAAAATGTTGCAGGCCTTTCAGGTCCCAGGCGTCGTTATTTAGAACACTTTCATAGGCGCGGATATACTCCTCTTGCTCTCTCACTGTTTCCATTTTCCACGGTAGCAGGGTCACACCGGCGGGGATGGGAAATTCGGGGATCGGATTGGAAAGGTCGCGGCGTAAAATGTAGGCGGTCTCGTAATGACGGAATCCTCTCGCCTGGAGATATTCAATACTGGCGGCTCCCCTGGCAAAATACGTTACCGATAGCACCGCTGGCTCAGAAAGCTTTTGCTGAATCTCCCCGGCGCGATCGATGGCTTTGAGCAGCAAGGCATCTTTGATCAACGGTCCTCCTGGTAAATGCGGATCAACGCGCAAATCCATCCACAGGACGCGCGCTCCATCCAGCGCTCTGGATATCTGATAAGGATAGACGACCACGTGGCCGTAGTACTCGCCATTGAGGCCTGCTGCGATGAAAATGTTCGCCCCGTTGTCAAACCCCGGCGCAAAATAAAAACCGCCCGGAAGCAGGCTGGTATCCGGGCAGGCACGGATACAGCGCGCCTGGAGATCCTCCATGCGGGGCGCATCCTGGGGCTCGAAATTGCGTATGATATATTGAAAAGCCATTTTTGAAACCATCAATCGTTTCGCCGGCCAGATTCCTACTCGCCTTTTTGAGCCGTGACGACCAAAAAATCTGATCCCTCTGGTTCCGTTTCACCGGTCAGGGATGGATAGAAAGTCGCATCCAGGAAACCGCACTCCTCCAGCAAGGCGATATACTGCTCGATGGAATAACCCTGCAGGCTTTGTCCAAAACAGTCCACATATCCGTTGACACCATCGATCACATCATATCGGACCGTGGCCGCCTGCAGGACAGGATCCCAGAATCTCTCCTCAAGAAGCAAGTGAGCCCGTTTGGAGAATAACCCCGAAGGATTGATCGACCAGGAGCGCCCTCCTCTCCCCAATTCTACGACGGAAGCGAGCGTGTGCGGCTCCAAAAGAAGCAACCCGCCGGGATCCAGTGCTCGATATGCCTTATTCAAGATTTGAACCAGGTCATCGCGGCTGAAAACATTGGGTTCGCCGTAGAGAAACATGACCATCCCGTAATTGCTGCCAAATTCCGCCAGGCGGAGGTCGATCATTTGATAAGAACAGGACAGGATTTCATTCAGGCTGGTCTTTTCGGCGTAAGCGATCGCCGCGGGGGAATAATCGATCCCCGTGCAGGTGTGACCCAACCTGGCCAGCCGTGTGGTATACAGTCCCGGGCCGCAGCCCAGATCCAGGATCCAGGTTGGCGTGGCGGAAAGCAGTTGGTTGTGGATCCAGTTCACCTGTCGGTCGATCACCTCGAAACGCCGGCTGGCAGCGTCGTGTTCCTGGGATAGATGCTCTTTGAGCATCCGCTTGCTGAACTCCGGATCATACCAGGGAATATTATCGTGTTCCGACCAGGGTTCCGGTTGCGGCGTACGGTGGATCAGATCGACCAGTTTCATGGATACCTCCCCTTTCGATGTCCAATGCTTACATCGTTCACTCGCTCCAAACGAACTTCAAAACAGGCCTGCCAGGCGGAAAGCCAGGCCAACCAACCAGGCAATCAGGGCCAGAAGCATGAAGAAACGGCAAAACCGCAAGGCTCCAGCCTGGCGGGCAAGCGAACCCCTTTGTCGAGTAACGGCTTCCAATGTTCCCTGGATAAGCTCTTCCTGCGAGGCGGCCCGGCTTTCCTGGCCGAAATCCTGGGCTGTTTCTAGGCTGTCCGCCTCGGCTGCGTCAAAATCCACCTTCCCCGTTTTCGGCGGCGGTGGAAGAAAGATCCCACTCAGCAGGTTCCTACCCGTCAGCGTATAGAGGGCAAAGCCCATGGAGAGGACGAGGATCAGCGCTGAAATGTAGGCCGCGAGCACCAGACCGACCCATGCAAATGCCCGGAGAGCAGTTCCAGCGCCCGGCGCACCGGCCACCAGGATGGCGGTTCCCAGCAGGAGTAGCCCGTCGGCCAGGAGAAGCCATCCTGCCTGTTGTGCTGCGTCCCGCTCGAGGCGGTCCAACCGCCTGAACGTTTCCTGGATGGTGAGCCGCCGTTCTGCGGCAAGCTGCTCGTGCAGCCCGGGACCAGGGTGCATCTCCACTGTACGCTTGCTGATTACTCCAGCACCAAATTTTCCACCGTCAGCTCGAGGGTCTCGATCAGTGGGCTTCCATCCAGCCCATCCAGGGGTGAGTAACTTAACCGGGCTGGTATGGCGTCGTTCATATTCCAGCGCACTACGTCTTTTCGGGATTCGTCCTGCAGGACTACCGACACGTTCCGCCGGGTGAGGTTTCCATCTGCGTTGGTTTTCCACCATTCGTACAGTTCCTTTTCCCCGCGAAAGCCGCGGCGCAAAATGACATTTCCGATCCGCGGACGGACGATGAGCTTTTGCCCGAGATCCGAGCGGTCCGTGCCTTCGCGATACTCGGCGATTTCCAGGGCCAGATCGGGAAGAACTACCTCGAGATAATTGGAAGGGGTGAGGCCGTCGATCTCGACCCGAAAATTGGAATTTCCATAAGGCTGGTTGCGTAAGACAGGCATAATGCGGTCCTCCTTACCCTGGATGAGAATGGAATGATCCAGATCGGTTTGTGGGAAACGAGATTGATGCGTATCTCTAAACAATTACCAGTATACAGGAGAATAACGAGATTCGAACCATAAATTCAGGTATTTTTCCCCACAGCATGGGAAGATCCGCATCTCTGGCTTATAATTGGATGAGAAATACTCGCGGGGTCTCCGTCCACAAATTTACATTTTCCAAAATCTTCATCCTTATCGAGGGTATGACATGTCCAGTCCGGTCTATTACGGATCTCCACGCCAGGCGCGCCTGGAGGCCAAAGAAACTCTCCCTGCCAAACTCGACATGATCCTGGATCGGCTGCATTTGCTTGATCGAGTCAAAGGGGAGCTCGTCGCCTTAAAAATGCACACCGGGAATCATCTCGGCTATTCCATGATCCACCCGCTGTTTGTCCGCAGAGTCGTCCAGGCGATCCAGGAGGGCGGCGGCAAACCCTTCGTCGTTGACGTGGATTGGGACGTCGCCGGCGCCGAATCGCGTGGCTATACCTCCGAAACGCTGGGCTGCCCCATTTACCCGTCCGCGGGTCTGAAAGATCGCTACCATTATGAACACCACCACCCGTATAAAAACATTCAGGACTGGCAGGTCGCCGGCATGATCGAAGACGCGACCTTTCTGGTGAATTTTTCCCATGTCAAGGGACACCCTTCCTGCGGCTTTGGGGCTGCTTTTAAAAACCTGGCTCTTGGCTGCATGACCGGCAAGACCCGCAGCGCGATGCACGATACCAACCACTTCGATCGCTACTGGTTCGCGGAGAAATGTCCGGGCGCCGAAACTCGCCAGCGGATCATCGCCTCCTGCCCGCACAGCGCGCTGGTCGAAGACCGCAATAAACCTCAGCAGCTCCACCTGCACTTTGAACTTTGCAACCAGTGCGGGCGCTGCCTCAAGGTAGCCCCTCCTGGAAGCCTCAAGATCGAGCCCAGGAATTTTTATGCCTTCCAGGAGGCCTGTGCGATCAGCGTCAGCCTGACCCTATCGACCTTCGAACCTGGCAAGGCGGTTCACCTCAGCCTGGCGAATAACATCACCCCGGTCTGCGATTGTTTTGGTTTTACCAGCATGGCGATCCTGCCAGACGCCGGCATCTTTGGCTCTGACGACATCGTCGCCCTCGAACAGGCTATCCTGGACGTCACCGCGAAAACCCAGCTCATCGAGGAAAACATCCCCACGTCGATGGTAGTCCACACCCGCCAGGGCCATCCCTTTCGCTGGCTGCATGGTCCCTACAAAGATCCTTATAAGGTGGTCGAGTACGGCGCTGCCCTCGGGCTGGGCTCCCGTGATTACGAGCTGATCGACGTTCTTCCCGTCGAGCAGATCCAGCCTACACCGATGGGCTATATCCCGGCGAGTTGAGCTACCTTTCTTTTTCCTCCAGATCGAGCAGCGCCAGAGAGACCGCCGCTGCCCAGGCCAGGACCTTGAATTCTCCCACCTTCAAAGCGGCCCTCACCTCTTCCAGGTTAAGGGTCACGATTTCTTGCTCCTCGAGATCGTCGGCATCCCGATCTGCGCTCCATATGGTATTGCGTGCGAGATAGAGATAGCAGGCCGCCACCCCACGGTTTCCATCAATTTGATACTGGCCTAACCTGGTCCAATCCTCGCTGGCCAGGCCCATTTCTTCTTTCAGCTCCCTTTTGGCAGCCGCGAGCGGATCTTCCCCAGGTTCCAAATAACCGCCCACCGGTGCAAGCGTCGTCCCTGGGACGCTGTATTTTACCTGGCGAAAGCAGGTAACGATCCCTTCCGCGCTGACCGGGATCACGATCACGTAATCAGGGGTGATCACCCAGGGCCAATCGAGGATGATCGTCCCGTCCGGCAGTTCGACGGTGTGGCTCTCGACCACCAGATACTTGCTGTGCTCGAGGATCGTCTTCTTCTTCAGGGTTTTCCAGGGCTGCATCGGCTCTTCCCTCAGTCCAGGTTCTCGATATGGATGGGCTCTACCGGTTCGGCCAGCTCGAACCCAAAGATTCGCGAATAGAAGTATAGCTCCGCTTCCAATGCTCGCTGGATGTTTTCCGCCCGGCGAAAGCCATGTTGCTCTCCCGGGAAGGTGATGTAGGCGGTGGGGATGCCCCTGGCCCGTACTGATTCATACATACTTTCGGACTGCGCTGGTGGGACGACTTTATCTTCCAGGCCCTGGAAGAATATCACCGGGCAGCTTAATTGCGCCGTGGCGTGAATGGGCGAGCGCTGCCGGTACAGATCGATCTTCTCCGGGTGGGAGCCGACCAGCCCATCCAGGTAACGGGCTTCGAACTTGTGCGTATCTTTCGCCAGTTCTTCCAGATCGGCTACTCCGTAGTGAGAAGCTCCGGCTCGAAATACATCCCGGAAGGTCAGGGCACACAGGGTTGTGTATCCGCCCGCGCTTCCGCCCGTGATTGCCATCCGCTTCGCGTCGACCAGCCCCTGTTGGGCAAGATATCGCGCCGCATTGGCGCAGTCGTCCACGTCGACGATCCCCCACTGCCCCTGCAGACGCTGGCGGTAGGCGCGCCCGTAGCCGCTGCTCCCGCCGTAGTTGACGTCTACGACGGCAAAACCCCGGCTGGTCCAGAATTGAACCCTTGGCCTGTAAGAAGCTGAGGCGAAACCGGTCGGACCCCCGTGGCTCATCACGATCAAGGGCGGCTTTTCCCCTTCGGGACCGGTAAAATCGGGATTCTTTGGGGCGTAGTACAGGGCATGTGCTTCGAGACCGTTTTCTGTTGGAAAGGAAATATCCTCGGGGATGGATACCATGGCCGGATCGGGGAGGTCCCCTGCGGGCGAGCTGATCGTCTGGAATTCACCTGAGGAAAGTTCGAACCGGACGACTGCCCCCGGTTGGTCGGCGGAGCCGGCGACCATCACAGCCTGGCCGTTCCGGGCGTGGAGGTCTGAGAAGATGGAGTATTTTGAGGGTATATTCTTCAGGGTCCGGGTCTCAACTTCGAGCACTGCCAGGTGCGAGCAGCCCTCCTTATCATAAATGCAGACGATTTGCGATGGAGAGATAAACCCAAACCGGTTTCGCCCCAGGTTCCAGAGTGGCTCCCCAAATTCAGCCTCCATGGGCGCCAGGGGCTCGATTTCTCCGGCCTGCTCTCGCTGTGCCGGTCCTGCGCCAGACGGGTCGTGTGGTTCATTCCAGCAATACAGGTTCCACCAGCCGCTGCGGTCGGAAATAAAATATAGCTTTCCATCTGGCGACCAGAGCGGCTGGCATATGGATTCGTTTGGTCCGCCTGCCACGAACTGCGGATGGATCAGGAAACCGTCCGGTGTCACCTGAGCCACCCATAGCCCGGTCCTATCCCAGGGCATGTTGGGATGGTTCCAGGCCAACCACGCCAGGCGCGTCCCATCCGAATTCAACTCCGGCGAGGCGTAGAAATCGTTCCCCGATACCAGGATCTGCCCCGAATTTTCGACTGCCATGCCCAGCGCGACCAACGTATTGGCTGCCTCCAGCCTGGGCCCGGTGTGATCTTCGCGCACGCAGATCATCCGTAGCCTCTTTCGGTCGATGGCGCCGTCAGCATACCGGAAATCTAGCGAGGGAGTAATTGGCGTTGGTTCGCCTTTTCCTGGCTCGAACCGGTATACCCGCTGATCGCTGAAATTCGAGAAATGGATCACCCCATCCTGAACCGTATAGCACATCCCGCCGTACTCGTGGACTCGGGTGCGAATGTTCCAGGGCGCGGGAAGAACATCCCCAGTTTGGCCGTCTGCTGTCCGGCGGACAAGCGCCATCCGGCCTCCTTCGGCAGGCCGGCTCTCCAGCCAGTAACAATCATCTCCATCCATCGTGATGTACCCATACCCTTTACTGGCCGCAGAAACCATTGCCGCGCTGAAAGGGGATTTCCAGGAACCATATGGGGCAACTTTTGGGGTAATCATCGGTTGAACACCTGTGTTCGAGTAGAGGATCAGTCCTATTTTAACCGGAAATGCCCTGATCGATCAGTTCCTAAAATTCTGGATTTTGTTAGAATAATACCAGTCTCGGCCACCACCTACCCACAGGAATGACCTCCATGAAAACCTATCCCATCCCCATGGTCCCCGGACCGGTCAGAGTTCCCGCTGAAGTCCTGGCTGCTTACCAGCAGGATTATGGCTCGGCGGATCTGGAACCCGAATTCCTCGACCTGTATAACCAGACCGAGGCCAATCTCAAAAAAATCTTTGCCACCCAGAGCCAGGTGGTCATCCAGAGTGGCGAGGGAATGGCTGCTCTCTGGTCGGCGTTGAAGAGTTGCATTCTCCCCGGCGAGCGGGTGCTGTCAATCGCCACCGGCCTGTTTGGTGATGGCATTGCGGATATGGCTCGCTCGATCGGCGCTGAAGTCCGCGTGGTCGAGATCTCCTATGACCAGACCATCTCCGATTGGATCGCGGTTGAGAGAGCGGTGGAAGAGTTCCGGCCCAAGATGATCACCGTGGTGCATTGTGAGACTCCCTCTGGGACTCTCAACCCGCTGGCGGAGCTGGGCCAGATCAAACGTGAGCACGGCGTGCCTCTCCTTTACGCGGATGTCGTCTCCAGCCTGGGTGGAACTCCGGTCCTCACGGATGAGTGGTCGATCGATCTGGCCCTCGGAGGCACGCAAAAATGCCTTTCCGCGCCGCCCTGCCTGGCCTTCTTAACCGTCAGCCCAACTGCCTGGCAGATCATCGAGCGCGTCAATTATTCCGGGTACGATGCCCTCCTGCCCTTTCAAAACGCCCAAAAAGACTTCTATTTCCCTTATACGCCCTACTGGCATGGCCTGGCTGCTCTCTATGCTGCCACCAACCTGCTCCTGGCCGAAGGCCTGGAGCAAAGCATCGCGCGCCACCGGCGAGTTGCTGATGAATGCAGAACAGCCCTGGCAGCCGCCGGATTGAAGTTGTATCCCGCGCCGGGTGCGATCCTGTCACCGACCATCTCTGCGGTCAAAGTGCCCGTAGGCCTGAGTTGGGCTGATCTCGATCGAAAATTGAGGGCGAAAGGTCTGGTCGTGGGGGGCAACTATGGCCCGCTGGCTGGAAAAGTGTTCCGTCTGGGCCACATGGGCACCCAGGCGGACAGCGCCCTGGTCAAGCAGGCGGTTGCCGTGATCCGCCGCGTGTTGCTATAAGGGAAGCAGGTGGATTGCAAGAAGGGTGACGATCTGGGCGATGAAAATGGCCAGGTGGCTTCTCAATTGGTCGTGGTTTTGAAAAATCTCATCCGCGATCATGATTGCCCCCCAGAGGCCCAGACTGACCGCGAAGGCCAGGTATAGGTCGCCGTAGGAGGCCGGTCCCATCCGTAAGAATCCAATGGTGGCCCGCCAGAAGAGCAGGCCGGCCAGCCCTTGCCAGACGATCACTCCCAGGAACAGAAATCCATTGACCCAGCGGGGAGTATTGTAAATCGACGTGACGTTGGAGATCGCCTCATAATTCTTCGAGGCGAATTTCCACCCCGTGGGGAGCACCCCGACCACTTTCATATCATCGAACAGGTTGGTGAGGAATTCGACGGTCAACCAGGTGGCCCAAAAGGTCATCAATCCCAGCTTGATGAAGATCAGGTTTATCCCCACGGCGGCGATCCTTCGATGATGCGGCAGTCTTCCGGCTGCATCTTCCACTACCTTTCTTTGAAACGATCAGCGCAGCCTGGCAGCCTTTCGCGCCAGTACGACTCGCCAGTCTTCTGAGAGCAGCGAGCACTGAGCCAGGGCGCGGGTCGAAGCCGGGTCGATTTCCGGGCAAGTCATGATCTCCATCGCCCGCAGGATGGTCCATTCTTCGAAGTGGCGATCCTCCAGTTTGATGACATCTCCGGCCTGGACGTGGCCTTCCTGGAGGACGCGGAGGTACCAGCCCATTTTTCCCGCCGTGTTGACCCGTTCGATGAAATCGGGGACTCCCCAACGGCTGGCAAGCGTGTCGCATGGCTGCCGGGGCTGGGAAACCTGGACGATAGCCTCGCCGACCCTGTAAACGTCCCCGATGCAGACCGCATCTTCGATCAAACCATGTGTGGTGAAATTTTCCCCAAAAGATCCGTTTGCAGCCTTCTCGGCCCGGCCCAACTCCACCTGCCAGAACGGGTAATGCTCTGCAGGGTAGCAGTTCACGGCCTTGTCCGGTCCCCCATGTACCTTTTGATTGGCCTGGTAATTCCCCTCCACGTCAAACTTTCCCAGCCACACCGGACCAGGCGCCGGTTCTTTGAAGATGCTGGTTGTCCAGGGTTTTTTGCGCGGGTTGCGCGGATCGTCGGCGGAGTATGTATTCGGTTTTCCTACCTGTATCGAGATTAACTTTGCATCGAGCATGGTAATGATCCTATGAATGGGGGATAGACTTTGTCACCGGCTCCTGGCTCCGGACCCAGGCTGCCGGGACAGCCTGGCTCAGCCACCATTCCCAAAAATCGTGGCGTTTTCGCAAATCCAATGAGCCGGCGTCCGCTCCACCTGCCTCGGCGATCATCGCCGAGGCAGCCGAATCGCGCTCCCAGTCCTGGAGATATTCATCGCTGGTGTGCTCGATTTCGGTGGCTTTTTGCAAAAACTCAATCCAGAATACTTCGTGAACCGCTTTCAAGGCAGTATCGCAGGCGTAGAAAGCTTTATTGGGCACATCTGTTCTCCGCTGGATAGCCGGCTCTCCAAGGCTTCCAGCGACAAACCATAGATCGTTTGCCTCGTGCCAGGCTCGCTCCAGGTCGATCGTTCCGGATATGGCATTTCTGGCTATCGAAAGCAGCCGGTCCGGGAGCTGGTTGTCCTCCACCGACACCGGGCAGTACATATGCCAGACCGGCAGCACCCGCCGCGCTGTGATGATCGCCAGCCATCCCCGGGCAAGAACAGGGGCGTCAGGGTTGGCTCTGGGATTGAGGGATCGGTAAATCGCCAGCCGTCGCAATGGGGGCAGGTGGTAGTGTAAATCCGCCTTCATGGTGGCCATGGATTCCACGATCATTCGTCGCAGCGGGTCGGGTAGCGCGGTCATGCAGGTATCTTAATCCCCGAGGATATCATGCAATTTCCTTGCCAGGACCAGCGCATCTTCCAACCTCTGGCAGGCTCCCTTCACTCTTCCTTTTGGACGCGGCATCGAAAAAAACGTTTCAGTTCAATAAGGCATAATCCACGGCAGCCTGCGCGTGGATGCCGGTGGTGTCGAACAGGGGTACGCTGGAGTCTTCTGCATGGACCAGCAGGCCGATCTCGGTGCAACCAAGAATGACTCCCTCCGCTCCGGCGGATACGAGCTGGCTCAGGATATTCCGGTACTCGCGGCGCGAATCTTCCATGATTATCCCCTGGCAGAGCTCCTCGTAGATCACCCGGTGAACCGTCTCGCGTGCGGCCTGATCTGGAACCAGCACCCGCAGCCCAAAGCGTTCCAACAGGCGTCCGCGGTAAAAATTCTCCTCCATGGTGTAGCGTGTCCCCAGCAGGCCGATCCGCCGGATTCCCTGGGAACACACTACCTGTCCGGTGGCGTCGGCAATGTGAAGCAAAGGGATCCGGATAGCCTGCTGGACCTCATCCGCCATACGGTGCATCGTGTTGGTGCAGATCAGGACGAAATCTGCCCCGGCTCGCTCCACCTGCCGGGCCGCGGCAATCATCGTCTGCGTGGCCTCGCCCCAGCGGTTTTCGCGCTGCATCTCCTCGACCTCGCTAAAGTCCACGGAGACCATCACGCTTCTGGCGGAATGCAGCCCGCCTAATTTTTCCCGGACCGCCAGGTTGATCAGGCGGTAGTATTCTACGGAGCTTTCCCAGCTCATGCCACCAATCAGGCCGATTGTTTTCATAGGAAATTTGGAAAGGGACGAAGGATGGAAATCGATGTCAGCATCGACCATTGTAACATGGATCGATGAGCGGTGTTCACTGGGAGAGTTGCGCAGACCCGGGCTCCGCGCTATCCGCCCAGGATTTGCTTCTTTCGATAAGCCTTGATCGAAGCGTGGAGCACGTCCAGCCCCAGTGTGGCGCAGCGTGGGCGGGTCTGGACGATCTCTTCACCGATCAGGTCGCTGATGAATTCGTGATCCAGCCCTTCGAGCTCCTGAATGGTCATCCCCTTCAATTGCTCTGTCAGGGCGGAGACGGACGCCTGGCTGATCGTGCAGCCCTCACCAATGTAGGACACGTTGCTCACCCTGTCGCCATCGAATTTGAGGTACATGGTGATCAGGTCGCTGCAGCCCGGATGGCCGCCTTCGACATGCACGTCGGCGTCCGCCATTTCTCCGCGGTTGCGCGGGTTCTGGTAGTGATCCATGATAAATTCCAGTTGTGTGGCGCGGTCAAGATCGCTCACGCTGGGATGCCTTTCTCAACCGGTGCTTCTTTCTCGATCGGCACGTTGACCAGGTTGCCCCACTCGGTCCAGGAGCCGTCGTAATTTTTTACTTTCGGATACCCAAGCATGTATTTCAGCACGAACCAGGTGTGCGAGCTGCGTTCCCCAATGCGGCAGTAAGCGATGATTTCCCGGTCCGGAGTGATGCCTTTCCCGGTATACAGGACGCGCAGATCCTCCGCGGTTTTGAAGGTGTTATCTGCTTCGTTGATCGCCTTCGACCAGGGGATGCTGACCGCGCCGGGGATGTGCCCGCCGCGCTGGGCCCCTTCCTGTGGGTAATTTGGCATGTGGATTAACTCGCCGGTATATTCCTTCGGCGAGCGCACGTCCACGAGTGGTAATCCGGCCTGTACCTGGTCCATTACCTGGTCGCGGAAAGCGCGGATAGACTGGTCCGGCTCCAGCGCGCGGTAAATGGCTCGCTGAAAGCTGGGGACTTCTTTTACATACGGGCGGTCTTCACGCTCCCATTTCGCCCTGCCGCCGTTCATAATCTTCAGGTCTTTGTGGCCGTAATATTCGAACAACCAGAATGCATAACAAGCGAACCAGTTGTTCTTATCCCCATAGAATACAACCGTTGTGCTGTTGCTGATCCCCAGGCTGGAAGCCAGCTCTTCGAATTCAGTCTTGCTCAGGAAATCGCGGCGGACTTTATCTTGCAGGGTTGTGAACCAGTCTACCTTTACCGCTCCCGGTATGTGACCGGTTTCGTATAGTAAATAATCCTCGTCGGATTCGATGATGCGGACGTCGACATTATTCAGGCGTTGGGCGACCCATTCGGTTTCGACCAGGCGTTCTGGGTAGGCATACGCAGTCATTCTGGAAACCTCGAATTTACTAGAA
>DATKLX010000093.1:0-28063 GCA_035542155.1 Anaerolineaceae bacterium | reverse complement strand
TAGCTTCCTCGCCAACCTGAACCGCTGAATTCAAGTTAGGGATCGCAGCAGGGGACCAGAACCGGGGAAGGACCATCAATGGATCGTTCACGCTTTCTTCGGGCTTTCCTAACGGAATCCAGTTGTACATCACCGGCCCCCGCGAATAGACTGTAAACCCAACTTCATACCCGGCCTCGCGAGCCACTTCCACGGTATGAGGAGTGAAATCACCCCCCGGCCAGATAAATGCTGTGGGACGGTAGCCAAAATGCTCCTTTAGCGTATCGATCGGGTTGAAAATTTCCTGGTGGATAATGTCCTCGGGGGTATTGGCGTTGAAGTAAGTGTCGGCATTGTGCAGCCAGCCATGAGACTGGACATCCAGGCGACCGGTTTGGGCCATATCCTCCAAATCTTTCCACTCAGTTGCAGGAACCGTTCCAGATATATAGGCCAGGGTCACTGTCCAGTCATGTTTTTCAAGGACAGGCAGAAAATACTCCCGCACCGTTCCCGGCCGGCGATCGTCAATGATTAAGATCATCGAGCGAGGTGGGATCCATGTGTTGTGTTTCAAGAATTCGACCAGTTGAGGGATGGTGATCGTCTTGAATCCCAGGAAGGCAGCCCGCGCGACAATCTGGTTGAAATAGGTCGCGTTGATGGTGGTATTCTGGAGGATTGGCCTGCCCGGTTTGCTGATCGAATGAAACATGATCGGGGCGACGATTGTCCCTGGCTCGGCTTTGCCTTCGCCCCAGCGGTCCGCCAGATACTGGCAGGAGTCGCTCAAATACCGGACGGGTTCGACGTCAGTTAACAGGCTTTTCGGATGGAAAATCTCTGGCAGCGGTGGGAGCGTGGGGGTTGAGGTGGGAGTTGGCGGGACTGGGGTATTGGTCTCTGCGGGAAAGGGGGAAGGAGTCTCCGATGGGACTTGCATCAGGGTCGGGGTATGGCTGGGTGCGAGTGGGGGATCCGGAGCTTTCGGGGGGCCTGAATTAATCCCGGTACAGGAAGCGAGGAGAAAGACAAGGGGGAGGAGTGTTTTGAAAAGCTGACCTGTCATCCAGCACCTATTATAGCTGAAGAACTGCGCGCCTGTTTACCATATGACGAAGTATAATTAGGAAAGGCTCCCAAAACAGGGTGATCATAAGGTAACAGTATGGCCCATTCTGCAGAATACATCCAACGTTTGGAACGACTGCTTGAAGTCACACGAAACCTGAGCGCCAATTTGGACCTGGAGCCCTTCCTACAATCGATCATCGAAGTGGCTTCCGAATTGACTTACTGCCAGGATAGCTCGATCCTGGCATACGATGAAGAATGCGGCTGCCTTCGGTTCCTGGCTGCGCCCTGGTACGAACTGGATGCGCTCAAGCCATTAAAAATTCCGGTAGAACAAAGTGTGGCAGGTTGGGTCTATTCGCATTCTCAGCCATTGGTGGTCCAGGACGCCAGCCAGGACCCGCGCGTCGATCGAAATGCAGATAAAAAGCTGACCTTCGAGACCGGTTCGATCCTCGCCGTACCGTTGATCTTTCGCGGTGAGACAATAGGCGTTCTGGAAGCGGTCAATAAGACCGGTAAAGCGCACTACACCGAGGACGACATCACCATCCTGGAAACGCTGGCTTCACAGGCAGCGCTTGCGATTCAGAGCTCGCGGCTGGTCCAGAAGAGCCAGCAGGCTTACCAGCAACTGATCGAGCTGGACCGTATGAAAGACGATTTTATCGCGATCACTTCGCATGAGCTGCGCACACCGCTGGGATTGATCCTGGGGCACGCCAATTTCTTGCTAGATGGCGCGACCGAGGAGCAAAAGGAACAGCTCGATATCATCCTGAAAAGTGCAATGCGGCTGAAAGAAATTATCGAGGATTTCTCCAACGCCGACAATTTCAAAAACGGCGTGGCCCGGGTCCGCCACCGTAAGATATCCATCGACCGCCTGATCCAGGAAATTGTGCTATCCTTCAAAGATCTGGCTGAGCGGAAAAAAATATCGCTGAGGACAGATGTCTCTCGCGCCAATCTCTCCATCGAAGGGGACGCGGAGAAAATCGGCATGGCGCTCAGCAACCTGGTCAAAAACGCGCTCACATTTACGAACGAAGGCGGACACGTTTTGGTCTCGGCGGAACAACTACCCGGGTATGTGAAAGTGATGGTCACCGACGATGGAATCGGTATTCCCGCAAAGGATATCCAGAGCATCTTCGAACGCTTTTACCAGGTGGAGCAACATTTGACGCGCCGGCACGGTGGAATGGGCCTGGGGCTCTCCATCGCCAGGGATTTGATCGAGGCGCACGGCGGGCGAATTTGGGTGGAAAGCGTGGAGGGAAAGGGGAGCCGCTTTTCGTTTATCCTGCCGCATAACCTGTCCCAGGTCTCTGCTGCCGAGAAAGTTTTCACCTCTTGAGTTAGCCTTGCAGAACATCTGGAGGCATGATAAAATCTCGTCTGCCAATCGGGGTGTGGCTCAGTCCGGCTAGAGCACACGGTTCGGGACCGTGAGATCGGGGGTTCAAATCCCCCCGCCCCGACCAGGAAGCATAACCATCCTTCTGCCTTTTCGACAGAAGGATAGTTGTTTTTTGACGAACTCTTTGAAGATTAGATGAAAATGATCTGCGATCCTTCGGTCATATCCATGAAATCACCGGCGGTGACGATATCACATACCCCATCGACGAAATCATCCATCTTCAGGCCGAACATATCCACCGACATCTTGCAGGCGTACAGCTTCGCCCCTCCATCAACCAGCATCCCAAGGTATTCGCGCACGGTCGGGACGCCCAGGTCATTCATTTTCTTCTTCATCATTGACGTCGCAAAGGCAGTCATGCCGGGGATGGAGCCCATGAACTGCGGGATGCCTACGTAGCCGGGAACGCCCATCATGTTCATCTTCATGCTGGTATTAGCGATGGGAGGAATCTCCAGGTGATCCACGCGGGCTTTATTGATCATGTCCATCCCCCAGAAAGTGAAGAAGATGGTTACGTCAATCCCATTGCCCAGCGCGGCCCAGCCCATGATCAGGGCCGGGTAGACCATGTCGAGATTCCCCTTCGAGCAGATAAAAGCGATTTTGCGTTGATCATTTGCCATTTTGATTTCTCCTACAAAAATCGAGAACCATCAAATGATTTATACGCAGCCTTCGGGCTTGCCGAGGCCGGAAATCCTGGCGACCTTCTTGGCCGGGCCCTTGGGGAAGAGGGCGAAAAGCTCCTTGGTCGAAACACCTGAGCCGACCGTGATCTGGCGCAGGGTGGGCGCCTTACCCGAGTTCGTCGCCGCGGTCTTGCGGCAGAAGTCGATGGTCACCCAGTGGGCCGGGGTCAGCTCAGATATCCCCTCTTCTTTGGCAAGCTCGACGGCCAGGTCGCGGTCCCATTCCGAGGGATCGGTCATAAAGCCTTCGTCATTGACCTGAACGGTCTTCCCACAAATTGTACGAGTTGGCATATTTCCTCCAAAACAAGAAGTGAATGGTTGTTGGTGAAAAGCAATTAGAGAACGGCCTGTCCCCTGGACTGTCCGTCCACCTGTGCCTGCCTGTCCTGGAGGACCCCAGTCCTGTCGTTCTGGGACAGGGTAGGCCAGGGCGCCCAGATGCAGGCAGGACAGGCTGTGCCGGACAGGCCCAGGGAGAGCAGAAAATAGAGTGAAGGACAGTTGTTCATGTTTTCGCCTGGGAGCCGACGACGTTGAGCACGCGTAGGGTGAGCGCCAGGCCACGGCGGACAGCGGGATCGCGCATTTGTTTTAGAAGTGCCAGGTAAGAGATTTCGACAGGTTTCTCGATCTCTTCCTCCGCGACGAGAAGCGTGCTGCGCACGAAATTCATGATCTCAGGTTGGGTCATGTCTTTGACCGTGTTCAGGATCAGGACGATGTTGTCACCCAGGCGGTCGACGTCCTCTTTCGTGAATGAGGAAACGATTGTATCCAGGATGCGCAGCCCACCCTGTCCAAAGGCAAAATAGCCTTTCTCCTCTAACTCCGTCAGTACGGAAACAAGCTTGTCCATCCCTTGTTTGAGGATGGGGTCCATGATCTGCATCAGGTCAGAGATGGCGTCCATCTGGTCGAGCAGCGCTTCCAGTTGGGGGCGGTGGCGGGCCAGCTTTTTGACCAGGCGCAGCAGGTCTTCTACCTGGAGATAATCCTGGATCTCCTCGAACTCGCTGGAGGCCAGGCGCATGGCGTCTTTAGCCACCGGCATCAGCGTGTCGACCAGCTCCTCGCCGGAGCGCCGACTGCGCTCGGCGATCTGGGCCTGCTCGGTCAGGTACGCTACCTGACTGGTGAGCAAGTCAATTTTTTGGTTCAGGTCGATCACAACCTGGTTAAGATCGGTCAGTTCGCGGTCCATCACGCCTCCTAGACCTTCCACTTTCCAGCCATACTCATCGCCGCTGGAAGCGGGATTTCCTGGCCCTTGAGGAGTATGTTCCAGTAGACCCAGCGGAACATGAGCTTGCCCCAATGATTCATCTCTGATTCTTCCAGAAGGGTAAAGGGTCCCACACCGGGCAGCGGGTAGCGGCCCGGGAGCGGTTCCTGGGCATAGTTGAAGTCGATCAACAGCGCCTTGCCGAAGCCAGACTCGATGAAGCAGTTGGCGTGCCCGTCAAATAGAGGCAGGAGCGGCAGCCCCTCAATATACCGCACGAAGTTTTCGCCGAAAACGTCGATGGAGAAATGGGCCACCGAGCCTGCCTTGGAGGTAGGCGCGTTGGAAGCGTCGCCGAGGACGAAGATGTTGTCAAAGCGGGTCGATTGGTTAGTGTACTGGTTGACCGGAGAGAAGTTGAGCTCGTCGCCCAGTCCAGATTTGCCCACCACGTCCGCGCCCTTATTGAGCGGTACGCTGACCAGCAGGTCATACTCGACCTCGCGCTCGTCATAGGAGACGATCCTTTTCGCTTCGGGGTCAGTGTGCTCGATCATGAACTCCGGTTCCACGGAGATCCTTTTTTCGGACAGCAGCTCACCCAGCAGTTTCGAGGCGGTCGGCCTGGTAAAGACACCTGGGAGTGGCGTGGCGTAGACCAGCTCGACCTCGTCGCGGATGCCGCGCTCGTGGAAATACCAATCGGCCAGCATGAGAAATTCCAGCGGCGCGACGGGGCATTTGATTGGGTTTTCGACGACGTTGACCACCAGGCGGCCGCCGTCCCATTCACGTAGCTTCTTTGCCAGGGCGATTGCTCCCGGATAAGAGTAAAAAGTATGGATCGATTTTCCCCAATCGCCATCCAGCAGTCCGGGAGTTTCTTCGGGATGGATATCCGAGCCGGTGGCGATGATCAGATAGTCATAGCCGAGCGTACTACCGTTGGCCAGACGGACCTGGTTATGCTCGGGCTCGATGATCTCCACAGCCGATTGAATAAATTTAATAGTGGGCGGAAGATAATCGCGCTTGGTTTTGACCGCGGACTTCGGAGATACAATCCCAAAAGGGATGAAAATGAAATCAGGCTGGTAGTAATGCGTCGGCTCCGGGTCGATAAGAGTGACTTGCCATTCGTCCATATTGAGGAGGCGGTTCAGCCGGTTGGCGACCATCGTCCCTGCCGTGCCGGCGCCCAGGATCAATAACTTCTTCATAAATTTCTTCTCCTTAGTCGATTTGAGTCAGGTTGGCGATCTGGTTTAGACGATCGATGAACCCAGCCCGCTCGCGCAGAATACTTTGAATGGCCCGCGCTGCCCGGGTTGGCCAGCTTTCCACCCGGGAATGCTGTCCGGCATCAATGACCGGGACGGCACGAGACGCCTGTTGGAGGATTTCGAACGGAACGTTGTGAGATTTCGCCAATCTTTTCATTCGTTCGCGCTCTTCTTGCGGATCCGGTGATTGCCAGTGGAACTCGCCAGCGAGGAAATATCCAACCGGTTGTTCCTCATCGAAGATAGGCGCACTCAGATATTGGATTCCGGCGCGGCAGGTCAAGAATCGGCTCCCAGCCCGAGATTCACGCGCAAAATCCTTCCATGAATTCTGGCAGGATGTCTGGCCCGATGGGCTTTGCATCAGGATTTGGCAGAAACGGCAGGGATTGCTGATCTCCGTCAGTGGAGTTCCATCCAGATCAATCACCAGGGCGCTGACCTGTCCAACCTCTGCAAACAAATCTTGTATGGTTTGGACACAATGAGTGGGAATACTGTAAGGGGACGGCGAGATGGTAACCTGAGAAGAAGAGGTCTCCCCTTTGACAATTCGGTCCACTTCTTGTTTGGGGAAACGCCATTGCTGACCAACTTTGACGCCTTTGATCCGGCCGTCATTTAACATACGGTAGATAGTGATGCGATCTACCTTGAGTATTTCCAATACCTGTCGAGTGGTCAGCAAATCGTCCATAATCATCTGCTTGTTTGACATGAAATGTTATATCAAGTTATGTCAGTGATATAGTAACAAGCTTCACAAGCAATGCATAGTGATAAACGTCCATGACAAAATGACATTTGTCCCTTTATTCACAATAATAAAGATACTATACTTTTCTATAGTATCTATTCGAAGAAAGGCAACCACCATGCCAATGTATGAATATCGCTGTAACACCTGTGGGAAAGTTTTTGAAAAGATAGTCCGCCGGTCTGAAGCGGACCGCAGCCCGGCCTGTCCGCACTGCTCCAGCCAGGATACACAAAAGAAAATCTCGACAATCGCCTCGATTGGTTCTGAGACCAGTAAAAACAGCACCGGTAGTTCGTGCGGTTCCAGCGGCGGGTTTCGCTGAGCAGGCTAGATCATTACCGGCCGTGAGCCGGTATCGTGTGGGAGAACAGCCATGAGAATTCAAAATCAAGAGGCGAAAGAGAAGCTGATTCAACGCCTGCACCGCATCGAAGGGCAGGTGCGCGGGATCGAAGCGATGATGGAACAGGAGCGGGACTGCCGAGAGATCTTACAGCAGTTGGCCGCGGTGCGTTCCGCCGTGCAGGGAGTGAGCCGGGTTTTCCTCCAGGAGTACGCTACCCAATGCCTGGCAGAAATGGATGGAGACGCCCATGTCCAAATCAGCGCGGATATCCGGGTTAAACGGGAAAAAATCGTTCAAGATATGATCGATCTGCTCGACAAAGCGCCTTGATCGAAAGGGAAAACAACATGGCATTTGCGACGGTGAAATGGATCGGCGGGAAACAATTTGTGGGCATCGATTCGACCTGCCACTCGGTGGTGCTTTCGACCAAGGACGAGGGGGTTGGGATTAAACCTTCCGAGCTGTTACTGATCGCGGTGGCATCTTGCTCAGCGGTGGATGTGGTGGAGATCCTGACCAAAAAGCGGATGCCCTTGTCCTTTCTAGAGATCAACGTGATGGGGGAACAGGACCAGGATCCACCCTGGACGTACCGGAAAATTCACATCCATTATCGCCTGGCGGGAATGGGGCTTACCGAAGCGGCAGCCGCGCAAGCGATCGAGCTGTCGGAGGAGAAGTATTGTTCGGTGGCGGCGACGGTGCGGGCGACTGCGCCGATCACCACGGATTTCGAGGTGATCGACGGGCCGTGCAATTAACTCATTCAAACTGAATCGAGCGCTGACAGGTTGGACAGGGGGATATTGACGTAAGGGAATCCCGGATGAATGTTGCATTCTTCATCGTTAATCTATATACTGATAAATATTGATTAATCTGCTCAATTTAGACGTAATTTATCGATCTCTGCCATGTGTTTTTCCCGTTTCTATCTGCCAGCCTTTGGCGGAGGGTTGGGCCAAGTGAGCTGGAACCTGTTGGCGAAAGGGAGGAATGATGTCAATTTGGCGAAAGGGAGGAATGATGTCAATGGGTCTTACGCAAACCGTGCTCGATCGTTCGCGGACGATAGCTGAGAATGCCGATTCGCTCAGCTTTGCGGTAGCGAAGAACGACCAGTACGACATCGACGCAAGCCTGAACGACCTGATCGTCGCCTACGATCAATATGCACATCCCGCGGCCGCCTTCAGCGGCAGCTTTGCGTTCAGCGAGGCCGCTGGGCAGCCTGGTGTTTCTGTTGCATCCGGCGGTCAGACCGTGAACGCAGCGCTGGCGAGCAGCCTGGTCGATCTGCAGGTGGCCAATCTGCTCACCAAAGCAGCCCAGGCGTCTGGAGAAATAGAAGGCCAAGCCGACGCAGCGGCAATCAGTGAATCGGTGACCAACCTGAACGATACCATCCAGGCTTTACAAGGCCGAGCCGGGGCGGCAACCGGACCCGCTCGGTACTCGTTCGGTGAATCCAGCCAGGCAGAAGCAACCCCTGCGCCAGCCAGTCCGGACCTGCTCACGGCCAAAAACACCTACCTCCAGCTAATCAACGACATCTATGCCAGCCTACTGGCCGATTCCATCGTTCTGCTGACCGGAACCTTTAAAGGGTTAGATCAGCTCGATCTGGGCCAGGTCCAGCAGGGAGTCAAGCAGGCCCTCTCCTTTCTGAATCTCGACGTTTCGGGCAAGTTCCTTTCCAGGATTGTGGATGCCGTCCAGCGCTCGTTTAAGACACTACGAGACATGGCCGGTGACCAGGCGATGCAGCAGATCGAAGACCGGGTAAACAAGGAAATCGGGGAAGTCAAAAAGGGAGAAAAGGCCCTGCAGGCTTTCCTGATATTTGCCTACCAGGCCGACCAGAGCCAGAAGTCGATCAGCGGGTGGCTGGAGACTACCAACTGCGGCATTGCAGAAATTGATACGGGGCGGCAAAGGCTTGTGGACCTGCATAGTGATCAGGAAAAAACATTCAATCTCTTCAATCAAATCATCTCCGCACTCCACAGCCTGAGCAGTCCTATCGAATGGATCCTGAAAAAAGCCGGTGGAACGGCGCCGCTCGACCTGGTCATGGCCTGCCTCCTGTTTATCGTCGTTGATTTCGCGCTGCTGCGAGGAATGGATTTCGCGGATACCACCACGTTGCTCAAATTTGTTGACGGCACCCTGACGATATCCCGGCAGGCGCTCAATGTGAAGTAACGCCGATGGCCTCGCCTGCGTCCGATTTCCTTCTGGAAAACCGGCTCGATGCTCTCCATAAGGATTTGCAGCGCATCTGTATCCTGCTTGAGGATGAAGATGCCCATCTGGACGCCGCTTTGATCGAAGCTTTCGGGCAGCCGGTCGGCGAGCATATCGAAGGCATCCTGGCGTACCGGCAAAAGCTGGCCCAGGGAGGAAACGCCGCCACGCAATGGGATGGATTCAATGCCCTAGCCGGAGGCGTTCAGGGAGAAATTGGCGCGCAGCTTGAGATGCTGGCCGGTTGGGGAATCCGTCATTGGGCCGGTCCCGGAGCGGCCGGGCTGGAGGAGGGGTTTTCCACCCAGGCAGAAGCATGGCTCAGACAGATCGGGCAGGCAGCGGACCTCAAGAACACCTGGTTTGCTCTGCCGGGCCGCGGACCGCTGGTCGAGCCAGGCCGCGCCTTCCTGCGCCTGTCTTTCCTGGATTGGGATCTATGGCACCTGCCGCTCCTGGCGCGCGCAGTCGGTTTTCTGGCCGCCCTGGACAGCCCTTTTTACCGGGATAAGGTCTCCAAATTCATTGAACCGGTCTTAGGTCAGGTGGACGGGCTGCTGATCAGGCCGGCAAGCGACCCTCTTCCCGACCTGGCGAGGCTGGTCCCCCAGGCCCAGATACTCCGCGAGAGTTTTTCAAAAATCGCCACCGAGGAAGGGCGGGCCAGCTTTCGCGCAGAAAACCAATCCTTGCTCGGTCAGATCCGTCGCGACCAGGAAACGTTTTTGCACGCCCTGTTCGCGGACATGCTCGCGACCGCACTGGCTGGCCCGATGTACGCTGCGGCCGTCTTCGTCCTCGAACTGGATTACCGCACCCCAGAGGTGTTCTCCCTCGATGATCCAGACCAGATCGAAAAGAGAGAGATCGGACCGCGCAGATTTCCAGCGCCAGTCCACCGCGCCGCCGCGATTCTGACCACACTCCAATTCATTGAAGAGGAGGAGGAAGGGCCATTCTTGCTCTATTCCCAGAAAAAGAATGTTCGCGAGGGACTGGAGAGCCTGTGGAGAGAGACGCTCTTGTCCGTCCGGCAGGTCAATCGCCTGGAACAGTTTCGGACGACCTTTTCTCCCTGGTTTGCGGCCGTCTACCAGGAAATCCTCCGCGACAGGTTGCTCTCCAGGCTGGGAACTCTGATCGCCGACTGGCGGGAAGCTGAAGCCTGGCGCGGGGCATTCGCCGGCTCTGCCCCGCCATACAGTACCAGACCCTCCCCAGTGATTCTCGCCTGTGCTATGTGGCTGCACGCCCTGGATTACCCTGCGCAGTTCGAGAATTTACTGAAGATGGTGACGGCCAACGTCCCCAATCAATACACTACCCTGAAGGGCGCACGAGCATCCCTGCCTGAGGTCGTGGCGCTGGCCCGCCTGTACCAGTTCAAAACGCGATGGGCGCGACTGTACGCGATTCTGAACAGCGAGCGCATCCCGGCCGCCGATCGAGCCGCGGTTTCGGGCCGTTTTTTTCGCCTGCTCAGCGAGGTTTGGCTGCTGGTCGAAACCGAGATCGACCGGATCAAAGCCGCTGGCGTGATCCAGGGTAGCTGGGGCAATATCGAAAAAATCGGCGGCCTGGGGCGCTCTCTGCAGCGCGAAGCCCAGGATTTTCTTGGCGGGGTCTGGATTTCCCGCCAGAGCCTGGATCACGAGTCGGAAAAACTGAGCGGAGCGGTCCGCGGGCCGCACATCAGCCGCCTGGCGACGCACATCCTCCGGGAATATTCCAGGAAGACAGGGGTAAACTGGAGCGCGCGAACAGTGCTGGGCCGGGATCCTTTCCTGGAAACGAGCACCGACGTGGTTCGCACGCGTTTTCCCGATTGGTCAGTCTGGAATTTACCGCTCATGGCGCACGAATTTGGCCACCAGGCGGCTTTGGCCTCGCCAGAGTTTCTGCGCTATAAAGGCCTGGAAACGCAGTCTCTCGCCCCGGACGACAGACGCCGCCAGCATCTGGACGAGCTCTTCGCCGACATTTTCGCCTGCTATACATTCGGCCCGGCCTTTGGCCTGGACGCCATCCTCCTCCACTTTAACCCGCGGGAAGCCTTTCTCGCCCGCGGGTCTCACCCGACCGACAACGAACGGGTGAAAGTAATCCTTGCGGTATATCGTAGGATGAACGACCAGGCCCGGGGAGAAACGGTAATCTACGACCAGGTGCTGGATGACCTGAAGGCGATCTGGAACAATGCAGTAGAGGAATGCCAGGAGGCGCCAGCAGCTGTAGATGCCGCCCGAATCAGCGACGTGGAGCGCTGGACCAGGGGTCTGCTGCACATCATCGACGCCAGTTTTCGCCTGGGGGCGCGCTATAAGCCCGCCAACGGCGAGCTGGCGGTTGCCCTGGCTGAAAAACTGAACCCGCCGACCATCGCCCTCACTCAAGCGGAAATCCTGGATCAGGCGGCTGAAATTGGAATCCCGATCCGCCTGCTGGACATCCTCAATGGACTTTGGCTCGCGCGCTTTCGGCTCGAAGAAAGAGAAAAATTGGTCGACCTGTCGCAGATCGCGAACAGCATCTGCCTGGATTGGGAACAGCAACTGGTAAAGGATTAACTATGGCGAATAATCCGCAGAGCCAATACTTGAATACCGCCGTTCGCTCGCTGGAGCTGGAGGGCTTGCGCCTGGCCTGGTTGGTCAAGCCCCGGCCGGATGGGCCGTTCAGAGAGAAAACCAACATCATCGAAAGCAAATTTGGCCTGCCAGTGGGCCAGATCAAGACCAAGATTCGCGAAGTCAAAACGCACATCCAAAATTCCCATTTCAAAGAAGCCTGGGAGGCGTATACCTTCCTGAAAAATGAGCAAATCCCCCTGGTCTCCAGCGAGTTGCTCTCCGTTCTGGGTGGGCTCTACGCGGAGCAGCAAAAGCTGGACAACATCTGCGCGACGATCGACAAGGTCGACGACCGGGAGTTATTCTTCTCCCAGTTAGCCAATGAGCTGCTCGATGATTTGAAAGGCAGAAGTGATTGGGCGTGGAGCTCGGTCTTAATCGTCGGGGAAGAGCGGTTTGGCAGGGTTGAAGCGGATATTATCCGGCTGCGCTTCCCGGCCTGCGACCTGTGGAACCTGCCGTTTTCGGCGCATGAATATGGGTATCTCATCGCCTACCGCCAGCCTCCGGACGGGTTTAAAACCATCTGCAATCGGGTGGAAACCCTTTTCAAGCCAGATCAGTTTAACAAGGTATTCACGGATGAAACCTGTCTTCTCCCGGAATTGTTCGATCACTGGAAACGATACAGCGGGTTACCCGATGCGGACCGGCCAGAGTACGCGGAGAAGAACAGAATGGCCCTGGATCACCTGGTGCGCCGGCAGGTGGACCACCTCTGCCGCCTGTTTGCCGATGCGTTTGCCACGCTGCTGCTGGGACCGGCCTACATCTACGCGCTGTTGCATCTGGCTTTCGTTTCCAACGAGAGGTTGTTTCATCCGACCTCCGAAATGCCCTCGTTTGTCCAGCGCTTTGTCGTTTCGCTGGAAACGCTCTCCTGGATGAATCGTGAGCCGCCCGCTGCGATAGAGACGGGAACCTTAAAGGTCCCCTTCCTGCCTTTTAAAAATGAGATCCAGATGGACCCAGGCAAAGGCACGCGCAGTGGTTTTTTTCCGACCTGCTGGAAGGCGGCGCTCGATCTGGCCGGGGTTGGCGATCAGGATTGCTACGATGAGACCAAAAAAGATCTGGAGCCGTGGCTCAACCAGATGAAAAAAGCTTTCTGGGAGCACCCGCGCTACAGCTCGGAACTTGGGATCGGAAAAACATATCTTCGCTGGAAATATGCCAAAGATCTTGAGAAGGAGCTGATCAGTATCAGCCCGGACCCTATCCGCGTGGAGCGAGAGGACGTGGATGATATCCGCGAAAACCTGCTGCCGATCCTGCTCAACGCCGCCTGGTCAGCCAGTTTTCAGAATCCCGATCAGCTTGACCGGATCGAAGAGAAAGCGATCCGGTTGCTGCTGGGCGATATCAAAATCGAGGAGGCAGAAGGGCGAACGTTTTCCTTGGGCTCGCAGCGGCCCGATCCCAGCCGCCAGCAGCAGTTCTATCTCGAAGAGATTTCGAAAGGCCTGGTCAAAGCACGGGCCTTTGGACTGCAGAGAGATTTCGAAGCCCTCGCGAAACAAGGGGATCTCCAGGAAATCGATCGCAGGTTGGGTGAACAAATCCTGGAAAAGATTTTCAAGTATCCTGAGGCGGTTGATGCATATAAAGCCTTATTCCCAAATCCCGTATGAGCGTGTAGACCGCGGAGAGATGAGCCATGAACGTCGAATATGATCAAGAAGCTTTCGATCTGGTAAAAAAGAGCCTGGTGCGCGCTCGTGCATATGATCTGCTCGCTCGCCTGGCGAAAATGGAGGCCAGCGGGCAGTTCTCCGCCGACGCAGATATTCAAAAAGCCCTGGCAAAAGATAACCAGGTTGCCAACGCATTCCAGCGGTTAAGCTCGCAGAAAATCACAACGATTACCGCGCGGACGGTCGTTCCAGCCAGTGAGATGCCCAGGGGTGAAGCTGCGCCTGTTGGGCCAGCCAGGGTTGAAGAAACCAGGAAAATCGAGGAGCCGCCCCTGCCGGATTCGTCCGGGTTTCGCCGGTCCAGAAAAATCCGCCACTTTTCAATCATTTACTACGAGCTGGGCAACACATTCTACGAGCTGGGCAGCCGCCACCTTAAGATCGCCCAGATCGATGAAGCCCATTCCTTCTTCAATGAAGCAGCCAAGGCTTATCAGGAAGCCATTCGCTATTATCCTACATGCCTGGAGTTATACGAATACCTCGCCGACGCGCTGGCAATTCAGGATAAGGTCAACGAGGCTTTTCAAGTCCTTCTGGAAGTAATTCCCAAGGATCTACGGCGGGCTGAGCGATTCTTGCCGAAACTGCACGCCTGGCTGACACCCTCCCGGGCTCAACTCGCACAAAGCATCGAATTGACCTGGCAGCCCATCATGGAACAATTCGGGCTTGATGCAAGTACGTCCGCCTCACTGTACCACTTTATGGGCCGCGTCCAGCTTTACCTGGAGCGTTATGATCGGTCGGCGACTCATTTCCAGAGGGCGCTATCCTTTGAACCCAAAAACCTGTATGCGATGGAAGGGCTGGGGAAATCTCTTTGGAAATTAGGCAGGCTGGCGGAGGCGGAAGCGCTGTTTCAGCAGGCCATCGCGGAGACGGAAAAGCCTGGCCAACACGCACGTAAGGAAAAGATCCTGCGGAAATTAACGGAATTTTACCTGGAAAAAGGCGATATCCAAAAAGCCATCCCGGTTATTCAGGAAGCGCTGGCCCTGAGAGGACCGCTGCGGATGGCCTTCCAGATCGACCTGGGAAAAGCCTATCTGAAACTTGGCCAATTTGGCGAGGCCAGGCAGGCCGCCCAGTCCGCGCTAACCCAGGACAGCAGCCAGGCCAGTGCTCATTGGATCCTGGCAGAAGCATTATGCCGGATGGGTAAATTTGTCGCAGCGGAAAAGGCGGCCAACCAGGCCCTGGCGATCGAGCCAGAACATCACGATTCTATCCGGACAAAAGCCGAAGCCCTGATCGGCCAGGGTAAAGAATATGACCAGGCGATCCGTCTGCTGGAAATTTTCACGCAACGTGTACCTAGTGACGCCGACGGCTGGAAATTGCTGGCGATTGGCATGCGCAACCAAAACCGCCCCGTGGATGAAGTGAACGGAGCGATCCAGAAGGGATTAGAGGTCGCCAGTAAGGACCAGCGATTGGATCTTCTCCTGCTGAAAGCGGATCTTTTTCTGCATGAAAACCAGCTCGATGAAGTAGAAAAAATATTGGCTCAGGTGGATCTCGATGGGCAGGTGGAGCGGACTGCCCTCGAATGGCAGATTCGCGGGGAATTTTTCCAGCGAAAGGGGAATTACGAAGAAGCTTTGAAGCATTTCCAGAATGGGCTCCTCCTGGATGCTGAAAACCTCAATTTGAAATGGGGCGCGGCTGAAGCGCTGTCGGCTGCTGGCAGATTTGACCAGGCTGCAGAAGCCTGGCGCAGTTTGATTATAACCGGCGAGAACATAGGGGTTGCTCGTTTAAAGCTTGCCCGGGTCCTGCGGGACATGGAGGATTGGAGAGGCGCGTTGCGGGCTGTCGAGGGGGCCCTGGAGTCATCCCTCGATGGCAGCGATGAAGTGGACGCCTACGAGCTTCAAGGGGATGCGCTGCTGGGTTTGCGCCGACCAGCCAGGAGAGCGGCGGAAGCTTATTTCATCGCTGGGAGGAGTGCGGATTGGAAAGGCTATACCGACCGGGCGATTAGTCTGTACCGGAAAGTTCTTTCCATCAATCCAAAGCATGATGAAACGCATTGGCGACTGGCGGACATGCTGCTCAACCTCAGTTATCAAGACAACCAAATGCTCGCCGAAAGCCTGCGCATCTGGAATGAAGGGATAAAAAACGGGCTGCCCGACAAAGACAGTTCCTGGACGTATCTCACCCGGGCGCTGATCGGCGAGCGAATGGGCCAGCAGAAAGGTGTAACCCTTCAGCAGTACGAGGAAACCTTATGGGAAACGATCACGTACGGCGAACGCGCCGTTCTGCTGAACCCATACTATTCCCTCAACTGGGGATACCTGGGGTCTTTTTACCGCACCGCTGGTCACTATCTGGTTGCTCTGGCGGCGATCGAGAAAGCGCTCGAGCTCGATGAAAAAAGCCTTTTTTTTCAAGGAGAAAAGGTGGCCCTTCTTGAAAATTTAGGCAAGTTCGATGAGGTCGAAAAATTGCTCGAGCAACTCCTTACCACTCCCGCCGATCCATTCTTCCTTTCTATAAAAGCTTACGCCAGCGCCCACCAGGATAAATTAGAGGAAGCGCTGCAGATCCTTGACCAATTGATCCAGAAAGAACCGGAAAACCTGTGGAACCGGTATAACAAGGCAGATATTCTGGTCCGGAAAGCATTGAAGATGGATGAGCAAGGGATAGGCTGGCAAAAAGCTTTCGAAGCATTCCATAACCTCATCGAAGTCTACGAAAAATCCAATACCGGATCCATCAACGACCTCAGCATTCTGATGAGCGCCTATATCTGGATTGGCGATTATGAAAAGGCGCGGCCTTACTACGAAGAGATCCATTCGCTTAAGATCGATGACTCGGATTCGCTCTGTTCGCTGGGATTATGCCTGTTAGGAACCGGAAAAAGGCGGGAAGGGGAAAAGCTGCTGCTCGAGGGCATCCGTCAAAAAGAAAATCTCCGCGATTTAGCCGATTCAGAGATCAGTTATTATCTGCCGATAAAAAAAGGATGGCTCCGCCTCCCATACAATGATAAGGATCTGGAAAGGTTGCTGGATAAGATCCAGAGGGCATTCAATGAGCAAAAAGCGGCCGTAGCTTCGCGAGAAATCACAGATGAGGATGAGATTCAGGCTGAACTACAACGAAGCGCGGGAAGGAGGAAGAAAGAGAGTTGGTTCTGGCAGGGGGCGTTTGCTGCAATGGGAAGGATCTACTCGACCCAGGAACGATATTTCGAAGCGCTGGACATCTACCGGCAGCTCAAACTGGCCGGAAGAGGGCGTTCGATCCGCTCCAGCCGCTTTCCAGAGGCTGTCCTTGGAATCCAGGCGTGCTCGGAGAAGCTCATCAGCAGCGGCGACGAGGATTTCCAGAAGGGAGAGCTGGAGGCTGCCCTTTCTACTTATCGAAAAGCATATCCAGAAGGTAATCTCGAGCTGGTGGAGGCGAAAGACCTTGCAGATATTTTCGGACGGATTGCCCTGGCCCGTCTCCTCCTGGAAGGACCCTTGGCCGGCCTGGAAGGTTTTCGAGAGACGATCGGGCTATACCGCCGCTCAGGAAATACTTCGCCGGGAACCACGGTTGGAGAGGTGTGGCGATCGCTTGCGGCCGAACCGCAAACTTACTGGACTGCGCTGGACTGGTTACGAACTCGAGAATCCGATTCTTCTGCAGACGAGGAGGAACGCTCGACAGTTCGAGAGACCCGCCTGGCCTTCATCCCGGGGCTTGAGGATGCCTACCGGTTGAACCAAACCGGCGATGAGCTGCAAATCCTGGTGACCACCCCGATCGTTCTCGAGGTCGGCGATGATATCGTGCCGGTGGTGGATTCGGCATTGGATGGCGGAAAATTCCTTTTTGAAGAAATCCCCGCTATGCGCGGCCGCATCGAAAAGGAGATGGGCGTCACCATTCCCGGCGTTCGAGCCCGCGGAAAACCGGGGAGCGAATTCCGCGAACAATTCTTCATCCAGATCGACGAAGTTCCCCAGGGGGAAGGCAGAGTACACATGGGAACGAGCTACTTCCCTGGGCCGATTGAGAAGCTGTCCGAGTCTGGAATCCCGGAGGAAGGATTGGAAAAGATCCTCACCCCAGGCACAGGCCAGACCGGAGCCTGGATCCCTGGAGAAACTGCTGAGAGGCTTCGAAACAGCGGGATCGAGATCTGGACAGAGGCTCAATTTATCATTTCCTCCCTGGAAGCGATCATCCGGCAGAACCTGGCCAGTTTCCTGGGCGTGACTGAAGTCGAAACGCTGCTGAGGAGCTACCAGGAAACTTCAGGCGCCGGGGAGCAAATCGGGGCATTGTTGAAGGACGGAACTTCGAAAATCTTTTTTGCCCGATTACTACGCACACTGGTCAAAGAAGATATTCCGGTCAGGGATATTGGGGCCATTCTTGCAACAATCTCCAACCTAGACCTGGAGCCAGGGAACATGCCCGAAGCGATCCGGCAGGTCCGCCAGACTGTCAAGGCTGATCTACCCGGCAATCTCCCGGGGAAGTTTTGTTATTCGCTGCCCACCGAATGGGAGCAGAAGATCGCCGGGTGGTTGCGCCCGAATGGGGAGAGATTGAAATTCGACCCACCCCCGTTGGAAGCTCATGAATTTTTTACCGCGATTGAGCTCATCCTAACTGAGAAAGGTCCGAACAACGTCCTGATCGTCCAGTCGCCGGAGGTCCGCCCCTATCTTCGCCGCCTCCTGGAATACCGCTATCCGGAACTGGCAGTGATGGCCGCTGAAGAACTGGTTCAATCCCCGGCCGGGGATTTCATCCAGGAGGCCAGGGCATGAAATCTGAGGATCCAAACATTCTGGGTTGTGTTTGCGCGGTCGCCCCAACTCTCTACGAGATACTTGAAAAAAATCCACCGCTGCGGGAAGAAATATCCCGGGCATTAAGCCAGGAAGCAGAGGCGCTATTAAGAACGCTGGGGCTGGGAGGAAACGCGTCCTGCGAGCTGGCTCCACTCGAGAGCAGCCAGTCTTCCAGAGATGCTGTATTTCGACTCTTCTGCAATGGGAAGACCCTCCGATACCCATCCCGGCTGCCGGGATGGGTCTATGCGTACCTCAGCAGAAACCTGACTAACTCGGCGGCTTCCGAGACGGAGGTGCTGTCCTGGCTGGTCGCCGCCTGCCAGGCGGCAGACCAGGCCGCCAGTGCTGCGCAGGCGGTCGAGTTTTTCAGGCTGGCTTGCCGCGAGATCCTCTCATCGCAGGCGGGAAAACTGGTAGCGCTGCCGCAGGTGAACGCATATCTGGCTGCCCTGACCGAGTCCGACCAGGGGAAAAAGTTCTTCGCCGACCATACCTCACCACCCCCGGCATGGATCGAAATCGTGATGAAAACGGTAGTCGACCAGGGGATTTCTCTGGCTGACACGAACGCTGTTATTGGAACTTTGCTCACGAGGCTGGACGACCCTCCCGAGGACGCCGGTGAAGCGCTGATCGCCGAACTCAGCCCGCGCGTGCTCGAGATCCATATCCCCGAGGTATATCTTCGGACACTCATTCTGACCGGGGGGGACAACAATCTCTTCCCCTTCCTAAGGGATGGCCTGTTTTTAGAGCTGGGCATGATCTGTCCAACTTTTCAGATCATGAGCGATGACACCCTGGTGGAGAACAGTTTCGCCTTCCGGATCAACCACCTGCTCAGGCTGCCCGTCCCTGGACTTCCTCCTGGTGCTTGCCTGGTCAATGATGAGGCGGTGCGGATCGACTCCATTGGCATCCCGGCGGCGCCGGCGATCAACCCGGCCACAGATTATCCGGCCTGCACGGTCTCCTGCGATCAGGCAGCCATCCTGGAAGCGCAGGGATGGACGACCTGGAACCCGGGCGGTTTTTTGATACTTTGCCTGGCTTCTGCATTGCGGCAAGATCTCTGGCGAACCATCAACCTTGACTTTGCCAACAGAGCTCTGGACGATCTGGAGCAGGCATTTCCAGAAATCGTCGCGGCGGCGCGCGACCAGTATAGCCTGGAAACCATCACCCGGATCCTGCGCCGCCTGGTGGAGGAAGGTCATTCAATTCGCAACCTGCGCCAGATCCTGGAACGGCTGGTGGATTACTCATTCTCTTTCGATGATGCTGCCCGTTACACGGTTCTCGACGACCGGCCAATCATTTATGGCGAGCTGGACGCACTCAGCGCGGAGCCGGAAGATCGGCTGTTGGCTTTCGTGCGCTCGGGTTTGAAAGGCCAGATCACCTTTAAAATCGCCCGGATGCGCACGATGGTGGTTTACCTGCTGGAAAACGGCATGGAACAGATGATTTCGGCCTGGAAAAATGTAGATCTGGAATCCAAAGAGCTGGAGGGAGAAATCGATGCAGTTATCGAGGTGATCCGTCAGGAATTGAATTATTTACCCCCCACCGCACAAACGCCGGCCCTGCTGACCAGCGTGGAAGCGCGGCCAAAGCTGCATGGAATCCTGCGCCACGAATTTCCCAGGCTGGAAATCATCTGCTACCACGAGGTACTGCCGGACGTGAACATCCAGCCAATCGCCAGAATAGCACTCTTTGCGTGAGCCATTCAGCACAGATCGCAGACCAGATCGAGGCTCCTCTCCATTCTCAGCCTATGGGCGATCCGGCGTGGATTTTATAATCTTCTCGATCAGCTCGAGGGTCTCGGTCGTGTACACCCGGGAGCCGCAGTTCGGACAGACACCCTGGGGAACCGGATCGAGAACGATTGACTGGTCGTTGACGTTCAACGTCACTTTGATAGAGTGGTTTTCATATTTCCCACCGCACGGGCATGTTCCGAACCCATCCATATCGCGCTGCCTTTCTCCTCTATTCGGGTTTTTATATCCTCATGAAAAGCTTCAAGCTTTGGCCGTATCCCACCAACTGGACAATCGCTCGGCTGAGCGCGGCGGCTGGTCTATATAATGGGAGACGTCGTTGAACAGCATCAATCGGGCGCGGACCGGGTCCTTGAAATCCAGCACGTTCAGGCAGGCTGGTGACTGATCCAGGCGATCGCGGTAGCCGCGGGTATCGAAACCCAGCAGGCTGCTGATCATCAATCGGATAGTGGCCTTGTGAGAAACCACGATGACGTTTTCACCGCGATGGAGGGATACAATTTCACGCAGCACCGGCAGGGCGCGGGCGATAACACTGACGCCTGTTTCCCCACCCAGCGGGGCGAATGTAAACGGGTCCTCTTCCCAGTCAGCGTATTCTTCGGGAAACTGCGTCTCTACCTCGGAGCGCCGCAGGCCTTCCCAATGGCCGTGATCGATCTCGCGCAGCCCTTCCCTCTGGATTATGTCGAGGTGATGAGGAGCGGCCAGGATTTTCGCTGTCTGTATCGTCCGCACCAGAGGACTGCAGTAAACAGCGGTAATTTTGTCGTCGGCCAGACGCTCGGCCAGCCGTCCGGCCTGGAAAACTCCCTCGTCGGAAAGCTCAGGGTCGATCGCGCCGGCGAAGTGGTCCTCGGCGCTGAGCCTGGTGGAGCCATGCCGGACCAGGAAAATTCGGGTTATTATCGAACCGCCCATCTATTCCTCCTTATCAGTCCATTCGCTGTCTGAATTGATTTTACACTGGATCAGTGAAGGGTATGGTCTGTTCCAAGGAATCAGCCCTACGATCCCTGTTCTGGGTTGCCGGGGTGGGCCGGGACGGTTACCCTATGTATTGAAGGTGCCTCCTGGCTTGTTTCTGGCCGTCTGGTCTGAACGCAAGCCTGGGGGCATGCGCCACATGGTCGCCGAGACGGACCGGATGCTGTAGGGGTTCACACCCAAGTCGATCCCTACAGCGGAACGAGACCCTTGTCGATTGGCGTAATGAAAAGAGCGAGCTCGCAGGCTCGCTCTTTTTTAGGTGCAGATCTTGATTAAACCAGGACTTCCTCGGGGACGATCATCTTCTCGTTGGCTTTAATCAGCTCATCGGGGATATTGTCGAAGACCAGGTCAGCGCCGGTCATCTGGAAGGCATACTGCTTGACCACGCGGTCCCAGTAATTCTTGGTCACATAGTAAACCCGCGCGCCGCCCAACTCGTGCTGGTACTCTGGCCACGGGTAGCTCGGTTGAGCCATTCCCAGGCCCCAACGGTGCCAGCCGTTGTAGCTTTCGTACGTGGCCCACCACTCTTTGTTGCCCAAGATTTCGAAAGCGTAATACGCTTTCGCGTAATACATTACCGCGCCAATCCTGCCGCCGCGGGCGAGCGCCATGGTGTGCAGGCTGATATTGATATCCGGATTGAGGAGGCGGCCATTGGCGAAGCCGACCCACAACCCATCGATCAACCCAACCAGAACGTAGGGGTCTTTGAGGCGTTTGCGGTACCAGCCAACCAGCTCAGCATAGACGCGGGCGCCGACGATATCATAAAAGTCATGGTCGCTCTCCATCACGCGCTTCATGTACCCCATCATCAGGGGAGCTTCTTCCTCTTTCGCTTCCCGGATGTACATTTTTCGCCCGTCTTTCAGAGTGATCATTGCGCCGGGCCAGGGCTTGATATCCATCGGGGGCGCCTGGAGCAATGGCTCGATTTCCTGGACATCGAGCGTGATCTGCATTTGCGATACTTTCTCAGGTGGTTCGAGACGCATGGTTAATTCTCCTAAATTTTGGATGACAGGATTAAACTGCGGGTCAGAAAGCTATTTTAGCTCATATTCTCTCTACTGATGGCGTTCAGTTGCTCGACGTGGGCGGGATTGTAGGCGTCGCCAAACCTGGTCTTGGGTAGCTCAGCTTTGCGCTTCATGGCCTCTTCGTAATCCTCGTCGCTCAGGAAGGCCACGCAGCGTGAGATGCACGACTCGCCGTCGACAAAGCGCCAGGGGAACATACCGACCTGGATCCGCCGGTTCAGGATCAGGTCGATATCCCCGCCCAGGCATTCCGCGTGGATGATGCCGTAGGGGAACATTTCGAGGTGCATGAGCTGGTACTTGCTGTCATCGAAGAATTCAGCCAGGCTTTTGCCGAATTTCTTCTTGAAAACCTTTTCCGCCTGGCGAGCCTGGCGGGGCATCCAGTCGCGGATAATCGTATTCATCGGGTGGTCCGCGCTGCCGCAGTCGACACCGATCCAGCGCAGCTTCCTGGCTTTGGCCCATTCGGCAAATTCGCGGTCGGGACCGGGGTGCATAACCATATAGCGGACTTCGTTGGCGGTGGGCATATCCCAGCCGAAGTGGTGATAGCCGGTGTGGATGATGAGGATATCGCCCTCTTTGACCTCGACGCGGTCCTCGATATTCTTGCTGGTATAGACGTCATAGTCGCCGGTGCAGTCGCTCAGGTCTACCACAGCAGCGTCGTGGACGAGGAAATCCATCTCCAGTTGAGCGATGTCCTTCCCAGGGGTGTGGAAATGGATCTCACCATCCAGGTGGGTTCCCAGGTGGTTCGAATGGGTTAATAACTGGCCGTTGGCTCCATTGGGGGCAAGGCGCTTAAAATATTTTAACTGCAATGGTTCGTACGTCGGCCAGGGAGGGGTCCCGACCCCGAGGGGGATGGTCAGGTCTAACAATTTCATTTCCAGTCTCCTTTCGATCGATGAGAGGGTATCAGAATGAATCTGTTCATTACACCACGCCGGCATCCAGCATGGCCAGGTAGACTTTTTCGGCAGTATACGGCGGCGCTTCCATACGAATACCGACCGCGTTGTAAATCGCGTTGGCAATCGCAGGCATGGTCGGGACCATCGAGTGCTCGCCGACCCCGCGGGCGCCATAGGGGCCGTCGTCCTGCGGTATTTCCACGATGATGGTTTCGATCTCCTGTGGGACGTCCGAGCTGGTGGCGATGCGGTAATCGACGAAGCTGTGCTGGGTCGGGTTACCATTGATCAGGCGCAGGCTTTCGAAGAATGCCGTGCTCATTCCCTGGACCAGGCCGCCTTGCATTTGACCGGAGACCATCTCAGGGTTGATCGCTTTGCCGACGTCGTAGGCGGCCGCGGCGCGGAGTACCTCGACTCTCCCTGTGTCGAGGTCCACCTCGACTTCAACAGCCTGGGCGCCGGTGGTGTAGTGGACCACGGCGCGCTCGCCCTGGCCTGTTTGCGGGTTCAGGCCGGTGACATAGGTGGGCATGAAGCTTCCACGGCCGACTATCGGGCCGCCTATCCAACCCTTGTCGTTTGGTTTGGGGATCCCGTAGATGACGATGTCTTTCAGGGACATCGACTCTTCGGTTTTATAGGAGACCACGACACCATTGACGATATCCAGGTCATCGGGGTTCTCGTCCCAGGCGCTGGCGACCAGATCAAGGATTTGTTTTCGGGCATCTTTGGCAGCGTTGACCACGGCGTTGCCCATGCTCCAGGTCAGGCGGCTGGCCACGGTCTGCCATTCGTAGGGGCTGTAGTCGGTATCGACCGGCGTTTCCACACGGACCCAATCGAAGGGGACGCCCAGGGCAGCGGCGGCCATTTGGGCAGCAACCGTGAAGGTGCCCTGGCCGATTTCCTGGCCGCCGACGCTGACGGTGACGCTAGCGTCTTCGTTCATCTTGACCCAAGCGCTGGAACCGGCATTCGGCGGCATGGCAGGCGCTTTCCACATGATCGCGAAGCCCTTGGCGCGACGCTTGTTTGGCGCGCTGGCCGGGGAGGTCTTGCCCCACTCGATCGCCCTGGCTGTTTTCTCGATACACTCGGTGAGGCCGCAGGGGTGCATCTGGCCGCCGGTCACCAGACTGCTGCCGGTTTTGATGCAGTTCAGCTTGCGGAATTCCACCGGATCCATACCGATTTTTTCGGCGAGCAGATCGATGCACTGCTCTAATCCGGAGTGCATCTCGGGCATGCCGAAGCCGCGCATGGGGCCACCCACGGGATGGTTGGTGTATACACACATGGAGTCTGCCTTAACGTTGGGCACATCATACGGGCCGGTGCTGCTATAGCCACCTGCACGGGCCACATTTACGCCGTATTCGTTGTATGCGCCGCCGTCCCAGTAGTACCTGTTCTCCATGGCGAGGATTCGGCCATTCTCGTCGCACCCGATTTTGAAATGGGCAACCATACCCTGGCGGACAAAGGCAGTGAAGAATTCTTCCTCTCGGGTCAGGCGCAGCTTGACTGGATGGCCTCTCACCTTAGAGGCGATGGCGACTGCCAGCGATTCCATGCTCACGCCGGCTTTCGAGCCAAAACCGCCGCCGACATAGGGAGCCACCACCTGGAGATCGCTCTGGGAGATGCCCAGGGATTTGGCGATCAGATTGCGCTGCGCGAACGGGGATTGGGAGCTTGCCCAGAGGATCACTTTCCCCGTGTCGGTCATTTTCGCAATCGCGATATGTGGTTCGATGGGCACATGTTGGATGTGGGGTACGCGGAATTTGCGGGTGATGATGGCCGCGCATTTCGCGAAGGCAGCGTCTGCGTCGCCTTTGCGGACGCGGAAATGGTTAGAGATATTGGTGCCCGGTTCTGGGAAGATGAAAGGAGCGACGGTGTATTTACCCAGATCAGGATGCAGGAGCGGCGCTTCTGGGCTGGCCCCAAACTCAGGGTCCAATACAGGGGGAAGCTCCTCGTACTCCACTTCGATCAGGTCGAGAGCCTTTTCAGCGATTTCTTCGCTGACCGCCGCAACGCCGGCGACCGGATCGCCGACATAGCGGACGCGGTCGCGGCAGAAGATGTAGCGGTCGGTGAGGTACAGGCCAATGTAGCCAGGGAAATCTTCGCCGGTGACGACGGCTTTCACGCCAGGCAGGGCTTTGGCTTTGCTCGCGTCGATCTTCTTGATCAGGCCGTGGGGAATGGGGCTGCGCTTGATCCGGGCGAAAAGGAGGCCGGGTCCAAACTGCAGATCGTCGGCAAAAATGGCTGTGCCCGTGACTTTCTCGTGGGCATCGACCCGGCGAACGTTTTCACCAATAGGTTGGGGGATGGATGTACTGCCAGCTTCTTTTGTTACCATTGTTTCCTCCGGATGGGATGACGGCAGGAAGTTAATTGGCCAGAGCGGCCGGCTCAGCCTGGCTGTTGATTTTATAGGCAGCCTTCTTAACGGCTGAGATGATGCTCAGATAACCGGTACAGCGGCACAGGTTACCAACCAGGGCGTCCCGGATCTCGTAGTCGCTCGGGTTGGGATTGCGCTCCAGTAGGGCTTTGATGGAGATCAGCATGCCAGGGGTGCAGAAGCCACACTGGACGCCGCCTTCCTCAATCATTGCTTCCTGGATCGGATCGAGCAAATCCGCGCTGGAGAGGCCTTCGACCGTGGTGATCCGGGTGCCGTCACATTCCACTGCCAGAACCATGCAGCTATTGACAGGTTCTCCATTCCACAGGACGGTGCAGGCACCGCATTCTCCGGCAGTGCAGCCGTTCTTTGTGCCGGTCAGGCCCAATTTTTCACGCAGCATGGTCAGCATGGTCATATTCGAGGGCACATCCACCTGCTCGGCGGTGCCATTCACGGTTAGGGTAATACGGTGATATCCCATTGCTGCCTCCGTTAGATTTTCAGACCCAGCCGGCTGATAACTTCGTGCAGCCCATTGCGGGTGAGATTGCGAACCATTTGCTTCCGATATTTCGCACCGCCGCGGATATCATCGATCGGCGTGCAGGCGTCCATGGCGAACTGCGCCGCTTCGTCGACGGTCTCTTTCGAGATCGGTTTTTCGGCAAGCACTGCTTCGGCTTGAACCGGGACGAAAGGAATCGGCGCGACCGAGGCCAGCGCGATCTTGAAGCGATATCCTGAGACCGTATTGTTGTCCCTGTACCCGAAGACAGTGACGCCAACAATCGAAAGGTCACCAATAGCGTTGCGGCCAAGCTTCAGATATTTGCCGGCAGCGCCTTCTTGAGGGACCGGGAAGTGGATGGAGGTGACGACATCCCCGGGTTTCAGGATGGTTTTTCCCGCACCTTTGAAGAAAGTAGATAGAGACTCCTCACGGTAACCATTCAGGCCGTGTACTTTTAATATACCCCCTAAAACGATGCACGCGCCGGTAGTATCACCGGCGGGGGAGGCATTACAGATGTTCCCTATGATCGTTGCGCGCGTGCGGAGCTGGTAGCTGGCTACGGAATGGGCCGCTTCGACCAACAATTGATAATAATTTTGCACATCAGGAGAAGAAATCAGACGGTTCATGTTCACCGCTGCTCCAACCACCAGGCCATGGGCCGAAGAATAGTGGAGCTCGTTGGTACCGTGTAAACCTTTGACATCGACCAGGTATTTCGCTGTCCAGGCGCCGTCTCGCATGCGAACGAACATATCCGTTCCGCCCAGAAAGATGCGAGCCTCATCTGGATGGTCTGCCAGGAAGCGGCTGGCTTCCATCAAGGTGCCCGGGCGGATGTAATCAAACTCCGGAAGACCGGGATGTGCCATTTGCATAGGACCCTCCTATCTTAATTTATCCATTTCGATTATGGGGTAATCGAACCGTTTCACCGGGAAATCACAACCTCCATTGTCGGACAATATAAATCCGCAATGAAATCAGCATAAAATAGGAGGGTCATGCTAGCAAGTACTATTAATCACGGGACACTATATGTATAATATCATACTACCACGACGACAACCCAAAAGGAACTATCCATGGGGCGAAACCCGCTAAAAGCCATCGAAATAGGCGAGTATGCTGTAAAGGATGTCATTTCCTCTCAGGCAGGCCAGGTCGTTGGGATCACTTCTGCGGGCGTATTTGTCAAACTGGAGAATGGGGGGTTGCTTTTTCTGACAGAAAACCCACGCCGCGGCCCGATCACGGTGAACCTGGCGCCACCCTGGCCAGGGGACCTCACGATCCGGATGAATGAACCGGTCAGATCGAACCGGGGCGAAATCCATTTTTCCGAGACCGGGATGGCAATCCAGACCGCTCACCTGGCTGGCTGGCGACCGCCGCGGTTATCCTTTGATGATCGGACGTCAAATGCCGACCAGCGGTCACGGCTGGACTGTCTGGCGAATCGACTGTTGGCTGCCAGGCCGGGCTGCGGGTTGAACGGTTTGCTTTCCTGTCTGGTTGCTGGTGCACCTTCTTTTGAGTCAAATGACCTGGAAAAAAATCTCAGGTCGGTCGCTGTCGACCTCCAAATAGATCTGGTCGCGCGGGACCCCGGGAGGGCGAGTGATCACCTGAGTCCTTTTATCGGTTATGGATCTGGCCTGACTCCATCCGGGGATGATTTCATCCTGGGTATCTTACTTCTGTTGAACCGCTGGCATGCACTGGAGTGGGATGGACAGCTCCTTGATGCGCTGAACGGCAAGATCCTTGAAGCAGCCCATCGCAAAACAACTTCTCTGAGCGCGCGTCTGGTGGAATGTGCGACCCTGGGCGCTGCGGATGAGTTTCTGATTCAGACCGCGGATTATTTGATGGCCTCGACCGGAACGATAGAAGTATGCCTGGAGGGGCTGCTTGGCTGGGGGTCCAGCTCCGGCATTGACACCCTGACGGGGATGGCTTTAATCATCATGGCCGAAGATGGAACAGCAGACTGAAGCCGCTTCAGGATTTAAAGACCCCCGAATTTCAAATTCAGGGGTCTCTTTGGTGCGCCCAGCATGGGCGTTGACTGGTGAGTGAAAGACTCATATGGAGGTTGGTCGCACCAACCATTAGCCAAAGGCAAGGGCGTTACCGCGAGGTGGGGTCTGGAGGAAGCCGGAGGCAAACCAGCGACTTGAGGAACAC
>DATKLX010000092.1:0-20095 GCA_035542155.1 Anaerolineaceae bacterium | reverse complement strand
GTTGGGTTTGAGAATACTTGACTTCGGGCAGTTGCAGGAGGACAATAGACATGGCAAGCTCTTTAGTAAGAAGGTTTTGGCGAATCTATCTTACTGCGAGCTTGCTCTTTTTTCAAAACCTACCAGCTTTGGGACAGATACGCGAATGCATACTGTTCAGGATGAGCTGTTTCATCCCCTTGACGCTGTATTTTTTTTGTCCTATACTGAATTTAAATCGCAAATCAAATACACAGCAGTCTTTTCGCCAGTGACCCTGCGGCCGCAGTCCTGCAGATCGGCGAGAAAAAATTGGGCCGCCCGATTGGAATTCGGGCGGCTTTTCATATCCCGGAGAAAAGGAGGCAGCGATGACATCCATTCAGCCAGAAAGTCCCATCAATTCGCGGATCACTTTTCATATTGTTGAAGAGCTCTCTTGGGGTAAACTTTCCCGCCTGTGCAACCCGAATGATCTTCCCTTCAACACGACCGATGAGCTGCCTGATTTGAAGGATGTGATCGGACAGCCACGTGCTTTTCGCGCCCTCGAGCTGGGGGTTGAGGTCGGCGGGATTGGTTATAACATTTTCGTCCTTGGCATTCCTGATTCAGGCCGAAGTTCGCTCACCCTTGATTATTTGCAGCGAAAAGCTGCGCTGACCCCTGCTCCGGACGACTGGTGCTACGTCAACAACTTTGACGATCTCCGCCATCCCCTTGCCCTCCGGCTGCCGGCAGGTCGGGCAGCCGAGTTTTGCAAGGATATGCTCGTCTTCATCTCTGAATGCAAGCTCAATCTTCCGCGCGTATTCATGAGCGAGGAATATAACCAGGAGCGTGAGCGGCTTTTGAACGCGATGAGAGAAAAGCTTGACCAGGAGCTGAATCAATTGGAAGAAAACGCCCGCCAGTATGGATTTGTCCTCATGAAAACACCCTACGGTCTCTTTTTGGGCCCAGGCATCAACGGAAACCTGATCTCGCCGGACGAATTTGAAAAGTTACCTGAGGATCAGAAAGAAAAGCTCCGGCAAATACAGGTGAAACTATCCGAAGTCATGGAAAGGGCGCTGGCAAAAAAGCGTGGTATTGAGCAGACCACGAATGAGATGATCCAGGATCTGGATCAGCGCACCTCCCTTTTCGTCATCCAGCCTGGAATCGATGATCTGAAGTCAAAGTACGCCGCTATTCAATCGGTTCTCGCTTACCTCGATCAGGTGCAGACGGATATTGTCCACAACATCAGCCGGTTTCGCCCGGAGGAAAAAACCGGGCAAAACCCCCTGGAAGAAAAAGTGTGGGCCATACGGTATCAGGTCAATGTGCTGGTCAACAATGCGGACCGTCCGACTGCACCGGTTATCGTCGAGAACCAGCCTACTTATTACAATCTTCTGGGAACCATCGAGCACGATATCGTTTTCGGGGCTTCGTATACTGATTTTTCCAAGATCCGCGCCGGCGCGCTGCACCGCGCGAACGGTGGGTACCTGATCCTGCCAGCCCGGGATGTACTCATCAATCCTTATGCCTGGGAAGGGCTGAAACGGGTTCTGCACGATGGCGAAATCCGTATCCTGGAGCTGGGTAGCCAGATGGGCCTGGTCAGCACAGCTACCCTGGAGCCGGAACCGATCCCGCTCAATGTCAAGGTGATCCTGGTGGGTACGCCTGCATTATATTATTTGCTCAGGGCTTACGATGAGGATTTTGCCAAGCTCTTCAAAATCCGGGCTGAGTTTGCCATCGACATGGAGCGCAACGCTCAGAGCGAGCTGGAATATGCCCAGTTTATCAAATCGGTCATTGATCGAAACCATTTGCTGCCCTTCGACCGGAGCGCAGTCGCCCGCATCATTGAGCAGGGATCCCGGATGGTGGAAAGCCAGGAAAAACTTTCCACACAGTTCGGGATTATCGCCGATCTCATCTGCGAGTCATCCTTTTGGGCCCAAAAGGACGGCCAGACAATCGTTGATGCCCACGCCGTCCAAAAAGCGCTGGATGAGCGGATCTTCCGCAGCAACCTGGTGGAGGAACGCATTCAGGGACTGATCCAGGAAAATACTCTGATGGTGGATGTCACCGGTTCGGCAGTGGGGCAGATTAACGCGCTCTCCGTCAGCGATCTGGGGGATTATGCTTTTGGGCGTCCAAACCGGGTGACGGCATCCGTATGGGCAGGTCAGATGGGGGTAATCGACATCGAGCGTCAGGCCAGGCTGAGTGGACCGATCCATACGAAGGGAGTGCTGATCATCAGCGGGTTCCTGGGTGAGCGTTACGGGCAAAAATGGCCTCTCAACCTGACCGCGAGCCTGACCTTTGAACAATCCTATGATGAGATCGAGGGAGACAGCGCCTCGGCCGCCGAGCTGCTGGCGTTGCTCTCGGCAATTTCTGGGATCCCGATCGACCAGAGCCGGGCAATAACGGGTTCGATTAACCAGCATGGCCAGATCCAGGCGATCGGCAGCGTCAACGAGAAGATCGAGGGCTTTTTTCGAACCTGCCAACAGAAAGGCCTGACCGGCCAGCAGGGAGTCGTGATCCCGATTGCAAACCAGCGAAACTTGATGCTCCCTATAGAAATCCTTGACGCCGTCGAGCAAAAAATGTTTCACATCTGGACCTCGCAAACCCTGGATGATGCGATCATGATTTTAACCGGCAGCATCCCTGGAGAGCGCCTGGCCAATGGGGATTATCCTCAGGGCACCTTCAACCACGCGGTCGTAGCTCAATTGGAGGCGTTTGCACGGGTGATGAATGGCAACCAGCATAATAAACGGAAAAACAAAACTGGAAGCGAAGCTCTTCCAGGATCGCAGGCCAGTTCTGAGTTGTTCGGCTAACGAACGAAATCTGATTTGGAAACGCAACGCGGGTTGGGAGGTTCAACCCGGACAATGCATCAAGAGTGGGTCCTTACGGGGAATCTGGACAGTATCAGCTCGTTGGTGCTCAATTTTCGATGTCCTGAGATTGAGCTGACGATCCTGCCGTTGTTCATCACCCCTCAATCCGTTCTGTTGGGCTGTTATATTCCCACGATTCCCCGGCCAACCAGCCTGATCGTGGGGAAGATCCTGCTGTACCGGTCAGGAAAAGACAGCACCCTGTTGCAAGCCAGGGATTTCCCGGATTGGGCCGGACCTTTTTTGCATTCCCTGATTGAGGGCCTTTCTACATGAAAGAACCAGTTTCCTGGTACTTGACCAGCAGGCTGGCCTTTACTTCACCATGAGCACCGGGCAGGGAGCGTTGCTGACCACTTTCTGAGCCTGGCTGCCTACCAACACCTCCTGGAGCGAGCTGTGACCACGGGTGCCCATCACGATCAGGTCGCACTCGCATGTCTGGGCGGCCTGGAGGATGCAATCGGCGGGCGCGCCAAATAAAAGGTCAGTATGCAGATCTACTCCGTCTTTCGCCAGCTCCGTTGCCTCGGTTAGCAGAGCCTGCCCGGCGATGGTGCGCTCCTCAATGAGCTTGCTGAGGTAGGGCTCGCCTAACTCATGACCGGGTTCTTCCATCACGGTCACGATCCACAGGCAGGACTGGCTTCCCTGCTCGCGAACAAGATTCGCGGCCAGCTCAACAGCCTTCCGGGCATGCTCCGAGCCATCGTAAGCGATCAGGATATTCTTGAACAAGGTTTATCCCTCCTTTCGCTGCGGCATAGTGAGCGTTCATGGAGAAAGATATATCACTACATCTGTTGTACTGCGATCAGAGGAGTTTGAACAGTCCCAATTGGGGAGGCGCTTACTCGTAGCGCAGCGCTTCGGCTGGAGTGACCTGCGAGGCCTGAACGGAGGGCAGCCAGGTGGTTAGGAAGGTCATGGTATAGGCCAGTCCTGCCACGAGGCCAATTTCGGTCCAGGGAACCTGGAAGGTGATGCCAGGAATATCGGCGGCCATATCCGTGATCACCTGGGAGGCCGGGATCAAAGCCAGGCCGACCCCCAGACCGATGCCCAGGAGAGACACGAAGGACGACTCGACCAGGAAGATCCAGCTCACCATCTCGCGCTGGAACCCCAGGGCGCGCAGCATGCCGATCTGCTGGCGGCGCTCCACGACCGCGCGGGTGCTGATGACGCCTAGCGCGGCGACCCCCACGATCAGGCCCACCATCAAGAAACCCAGCAGGAGATTCTGGAAAACGAACTGGGTCGCCAGAGAGTCCCGCAGTTCCTTGACGAGGTCGGTGCTCTCCAGGCCGTTCTTCAAAAAATCACCCTCCAGCGCCGTGCTGGTTGCCGCCGGGTCGACGCCTTTTGCCAGGCGGATGTAGTAAGCAGGCGAGGGCAGCTCGCTATCCAACCCCTTTTTAAGTGTATCCTGCGAGGTGATCAGGCCGTAGCCGGTGATCGCGGACTGTTCTAGGACGCCGATCACGGTCACCTCGAACGATGCGTGGGTATTCGGCTCGCGCGCTTGGAGGAGGATTGGTTTCATCGTCTTGTCTTCAAGATAGACACCCTGCATGCGGAAATCGGGGCCGCCGATCATGATGTTGGTGGAGGAGCGGGAAGGCACCGCAAGGCGGTCCACCACAGCGTAGCCGGGCCGGGTGCGGACCGTCTCCCAAATCTGAGCCGCCGAGGTATAGCCCTCGGCCATGACGCCGATGCCGTAGTCGACGTTCTTCAGATAAGGGTCATCCGCGGCCTGGACCAGGTACCCTGCCCAGCGCCCGGCCTGCCCCTGCTTGAGCTCCACGGGCAGCGTGACCAGGGAGGCGATCACATCATAATCCTCGCGGCGCAGATCTGGCTGCCTGGAGATCGCGCGGGAGAGATCTTTGATCGGGTTATGGCTGCTGTAATTGATGCGCAGGTTAAATCCACCGGTGAATTTTTCGGTATCGTTCAGAACGACTTCATTCACCTTGAACAAAGTAGCCATGAAGATCACACTGAAGGTAATGACGGCAAAAATGGCGATGGTCATCCCGGTGCGGAAGCGACTGGAGAGCGGGTAGGCGATGGCCATGCGCAGCACCGGCGCGAAACGCGGCGACCCACCGAGGATTGCCAGGATCAGGCGTAAGAGCAGATCGGTGTTGTACATGATCACCAGCACGGCCCCGGCGACGAGGAGGATGCCGGAGATGAAGAGCATCTCCGGGCCGCCGCTCATATCCGGAATGCCAAATGTTTCTTGCATAAATTTGGTTGGCAGCGACCAGAAAATGGTCAGCGCCAGGCCCATCAGGGTAAAGGTAACCCGGTCGAGGAGAGCAACCGGATCCCAGGAGCGGCCGCGGGCCAGCCGGCGAACCAGGGGAGAGAACAACCCGCGCAGGACCAGCGCTCCGCCGATGATCACGAACGAGACCCCCAGGGTGTAGGCGGCGGCATTGGCGTTCTGAATGCCAACCGGCGTCAGAAGCAGCCCGAGGAGGAGGGTGAGCGGCCCGCTGGTAAATCCCAGCCACACCAGGCGGAACAGGCTGCGGGGCAGGCCGACCAGCCAGGAGCGCAGCGCGGGGAGGATGCGCAAATGAAAAAACTCCCGGAAACCCTTGGCAATGGCCCGGAACGGCCCCAGCAGGCGGTCCCTCAAATAGCTTGGAGGGTGAGGTGGGTCGGGCAAGTCGCGAATAGCGGAGACGATGTTCAGATGGCTGACGCGGTTAGCGGAGAACAGCACGGTGGCGAAAGTCACCAGCATGCCGAGCGAGAAAGATACAAGCAGGCTGCGGGCGCTGACCGCGGGGAGGATGGTGAGACCCATACCGGCGAAAGCCTGGCCCAGGGTCACGGCGATGATCAAACCGACCCCCACGCCTAACGCCACACCCACGAAGGCGGCGGCCAGGTCATAGGTCGTCCCCTCGAAAACGAACATTTCCACCAGGTGGCTGCGCTGGGCGCCCACGGCGCGGGCCATGCCCATCTCGGACTTGCGTTCGGCGGCCAGCATGACGAAGATGAGGAAGATCAGGATCAGCCCGGCGGTGATCCCGAACAGGCCGGATACCACGAAGATGGTGGTGAAGGCGCTGGCGGCCAGATCGCTGTTATTGAGAATATCGCGCTTGCTCTCTTCAACGACCAGGTCGGAGAGATCGCTGAAATATCTCGACAGCCTGTCGCGCAGCCGCTCGCTGCCCCAGCCGTCGTCGGTCAGGATCGACTGCACCCGGTTGGCCAGGCCTTCGTCGGCCAGGAGGCTGCGCGTTTCGGGCGAGAGGCTGCCGGCCTGCAGGCCATCGGCCAGGGACAGCAGATCTGTTTTGGTGTTCCCCTCCAGGCGGCCGGCCGCCTTGCGCAGCGCGCTGCTCACCGCGGGATCCCCGGCCAGAAAGGCATAGAGCTGGGCGGCCACGGTAGAATCGCTCAACAGGCCGCGCAGGTGCGAGGTCACCTCCTGGCTGTGGGCAACGCCAACCAGGGCATCGCCCTGGTTGGAGACCACGATCAGGTTGATCCGGTTGCGCTGGCCAAATAAACCCTGGGCCTGGACCAGGCTGAGGAGCAGGCGCGGGTCCTTGCCGCGCGCGGCAATATCCCGGACGGTGAAGGTCTTGGGGTATTTGCCGACGTAAATATCCAGCGAATCGCCGGGAGCCGCGCTGAGCGCTTCAGCCGCGCCGGCGTTGAGATAGACCTCGTTTGCTCCCAGCGCCGCCAGGGAGAGGGGAACGCCAGCGAAGTTCGTGATTTCTTCCCCGGGGATCACCGCGACATCTTCTGGCCGCAGACCCATGACTGCCAGGCTGCGCAGGCTGCGGCGGCGGGTGGAATTCACCACCGGCACCGATTCACTGATGGCCGGCAGGAGGCGGTCCACCAATGAGTATCCGGCCAGTTGGGCCGAGAGCGACTCGTACTGGGCCATTCTGAAATAGGGCGAAACCGTGCTCCCGCGGCTGACTCGGATTTGCTCATCCATCTCCCCCATGCCCTGGATGGCGATTGTGCGGATGGTGTGTGACAGCGTATCGCCGGTGACAAACGCGGCGGTGATGATCAGCGTCGCCAGCATCAGACCCATGACGATCAAGATCGACTGCGACGGACGGCGCGGGATGGGACGAAGGCCGAGCTTGAAAAACACCGGCCGGCGCCATGCAATTAAAACCAGGCAGAGAATCACCACGGCGAGAATGGCGCTCAGAACGCCGGCGATCGTCACCATCTCGAGACCGAAAAGCTTTTCCATGGATTAGCGCTCCTGCGCCGCTCCGGGCTGCTCGCCCACTACGAGGCCGTCGCGCATGCGGACGATCCGCTCGCAGCGCGAGCCGACACCCCGGTCGTGGGTCACCAGGATAAAGGTCAGCCCCTGGTCCCGGTTCAGGGCCACCAGCACGTCCATGATTTCGTTGGCTGTCTCGGAGTCGAGATCGCCGGTCGGCTCATCAGCCCACACCAGCGCGGGCTGGTTGACCAACGACCGGGCAATCGTGGTACGCTGGCGCTCGCCGCCGGAAAGCTCCGCCGGGCGGTGATAGGCGCGGTGCGCCAGCCCGACCTGGGCCAGCGACTCCAGCGAGCGCTTGCGGGCTTCCCCAGGCCGCACCCCGGAAACCAGGAGCGGCAGCTCGACGTTCTCCACCGCGCTCAAAACCGGCAGCAGGTTGTAGAACTGGAAGACGAAACCCATCCGCCGGGCGCGGTAGTCGGTGCGCTCCCGATCCGACATGCCGGAAAGGGAAACACCCTCGATGGCGATCTGACCCTCGTCGGCGGTGTCCAGGCCCGAGAGGCAGTTGAGCAGGGTGGTCTTGCCGCAGCCGGATGGCCCCATGATGGCAACCATCTCGCCGCGCCGGACGCAAAGGTCCACACCCCGTAGCGCCGGCACGCTCACCAGGCCGGTGTGGTACACCTTTTGAACCCCGATCGCCTGAATGATGAAATCATCTTCGGGGCTCGCCTCCACGGCAGGTCCTTCGTCTGTTTGCAGATCATGGTGGCTCATGGGTTTTCCTCCCAACACTACTAATAATACTTCGAAACAGCCGGATATATTCGCATTAAAATCGAATGGTCCAGTCATTCCCCTCAGACCGGACCATTCGTTTGCCCATTATTCTTCTTCAGAAATAAGTTCTATTCAGATTAACGAATCATCGGGAGAACTGTTACACCAGTTTGGACCAGAATCTAGAAAACCCGGGCCAGCGATGATCGGCGCCGGGGTTGACGGGTACTTCTTCCATCCATCATTCTTTTCGTTTCCGTGGGATGTTCAGCCGTTCGTGCTCTGTGCGCATGCAGCGGTTCGAAACCACCTTCATCCCGGCTTCCCTGGCGCGATGTTCCGGTTCCTGGGTGCTGGAAACGACGTCGAGTTGGGCCCAGAGCACCCTGGCGCCTACCTCGATGGCCTCATCGACGATCTCGTCCAGATAGATGGGTTTGCGAAAGACATCCACCACATCGATCGATGCCGGGACTTCCACCAGGTTAGGATAGCTCCGGTCCCCATCCACCTCCTGCAGGTTAGGATTGACCGGGTAGACCGTGTATCCCATCTGCTTGAGGTACTGGGCAACCTGGTAACTGGAATAATAGTGGTCGTTCGACTCCCCTACGATCGCAATCACCCGGGAATTTTCCAGGATCTCGCGAAGCTCCTCGTCACTGTCATTAAAATCGATGTCCAGCATGGTCATCCTCCTGTCGTTCGATCTTGATCCTCGCGGTCCATGACCGGGGTGGTGGATTCCTCCAGTAACTCAAACCGGGTTTGCCGGCGCATCACCTGATCGAGGGTTCTACGGATTGAGGGAAATCGATCGTCCCAGGCGCTGGTCTGCCAATCATCGAGCGTCCCATCCGAAGGGATCCAGGGCGGCAGCGACACCTGCATGAACCCGGCCAGCGCGCTCACAAACGGCTCGTAGGTCAATCGCAACGCGGCTAACTCCTGCTCGGTCCCGGTTCCTTCCCGCAAGCGAAGACCTGCTTCTGTCAGCATCTCTTGCAGCCTGGCAAACCCCTCCGGTGAAAGGCGATTTACCGTGGGCGAGGGGGAAACATCGAAAACCTGGGCGAGATCCACGACGGCATGCCGCGCCATCGCGAAGGAAAACCGCGCCGTCGTGAGGGGCAAGCCGTCCAGGGTCGTCAGGATGAGCGCGCAGGTGTCCAGGATCACCGTCAGGGCTTCGACCCAGGATTGCTGCTCGTGCTGCGAGCGGTAGTATGCCAGGATGGGATAGGAGAGGTGGCTCTCCAGGATATCTGCGCTCCACTCTTCCCATTCATGCAGCAACTGGCGCAGCTCATCGTCCTGCTTGTCAGCACAATTCCGGCGCAGCAGTTCCACGGCCGTTGCTGGCGAGCCTGCCCGCGAGTCCAGCAGGGAAATACGCAGCTCCCGCCTGGAAAACGCCTGGTAGAGGACGGGGATGTAGCTGATCACCAGGGCCAGAAAAATGAATCCCAGGGCCGCCTCGCTCACGATCAGCCAGCGTCCCACACCCGGCGCCGGGGTGATATCCCCCAGGCCCAGCGAGAAGAATGTGGTGCTGCTCAGGTAGAGATAGACCGGGAAGCTGAGCGGCTCGCCGGCGGCATTCAGGGGAAGCGCCAATCCCCACAGAATTAACCCAAAGCCCAGGATGAAGAGCACTGCCCAGAACAACAGCAGGGCGAGCAAGGACAGCGGGCCCATATACCCCCGGAAGGCTTCCCGGCTGGCGCCAGAGCGGATGAGCCGGGCCAGCGAGTTCCACCCGAAGCGCGCCGTGCGTAAAAAGAGGACGGCCAGGCGGAAGCGCCGGACCACCCGGCGCGGTAAGATAATCGTCTCGAAGGCGTCCAGGGCCACCAGGGCAATCAGCACAATCCCAAGAGTTACTGCAACCAATCCCATCCGCCGCTCGCTTTTCCGCTATCGTCCAGCCGCCTGCAAGGCTGGATCAGGCGAGCGCCTGATCCAGCCCGGGTGAACCGTCCGCAGCATACCAGCTATTATAGGGCAGAGCCGCCGGCCTCCGCAACTACCCCATCTGGCGGCTGGGGACGCCCGGGTAGATCAGCGATAAAAGTCTGGCTTCTCCGGAAGGAGAACCGGTACGACCGCGCCGCTGCCCAGGGATTGAATGCAGGCGCTGGTCACCATCATGGCGGCGTAGCCATCCCATGTGCTGGCGCCGTGGAAGGGCTGCTCGCTCTGGATCGAGCCGATCCAATCCAGCAGCTCGGCGACGTAGGCGTCCTGGAAGCGGGAGAGCCAGTCGCTGGGGACGCGATGGCCGCGGTGGCCGCCGGCGCGCACCAGGGCCAGGTCGGGCTGCATGGTCACCGCGGCGCCAGACTGGCAGACCAGTTCGGCGGAGACCTCATAACCGTAGGAGTCGTTGACGTAGACCTCGGCGACCGCCATGCAGTTGTTGGAAAGGACCATCTCGATGACCAGCAGGTCGCGGGTGTCCGGGTGCAGCTCGGGCCGGGAGCGCAGGCCGCGCACGTACACCTCCTGGACTTCCTCGCCGAGCAGCCAGCGCGCCGAGTCGAAATCGTGGCCGGCGGAGTTAGTCAGGACGGTCGCGCCGCTGATGCCAAAAGCAACCGAGGCGTTGCGATGTACCCCCTTGAAGAGCAGCGGCCGGCCGATCTCGTCCGAAAGAGCGGCCTGTTTGACCGCCAGGTGCTGGGGATCGAAGCGCCGCATGAAGCCGACCGAGACCAGCCGCCGGCCGCAGCCAATTTCCGCGTCGAGAACCTCGACCGCATCGTCCACCGTGGTGGCGAGAGGTTTCTCGCACAGCACCGGTTTGCCGGCTTCCAGGCAGGCGAGGGTCATCCTGGCGTGCGTGTCGTCCGGGGAGGCGATCAAGACGGCATCCACGTTGGGGGATTGGATCAACTGGATGGGGTCGTCCGCGATGCTGGCGCCGCCGGCCTGGTCTGCTGCCTGGGCGGCTTTCCCCTGGTCCAGATCATAGACAGTGGTGACGGTCGCGCCGCCCACATAGCGGTGCAGATTCACGACGTGACGGCTGCCCATCCCACCCGTGCCGATCACGCCTACCCGGGTCAATTGCGAATCGTTCATAGTGGTTCCTCTCCTGATCGCAGATGATTTTTTAGAATTTCCGGGACCACTCGCCCAGCCAGCGCTCGACCACCACCTTAGTCTGGGTGAAGAATTCCACAGCGTGCCGGCCCTGGCCGTGGAGGGCGCCGAAGAAGCTCTCTTTCCAGCCGCTGAAGGGGAAGAAAGCCATCGGAGCGGCCACGCCGATGTTGACCCCAATATTTCCGGCCTGGGCCTCGTAGCGGAATTTCCGCGCGGCAGCCCCACTCGAGGTAAAGATGCAGGCCATATTGCCATATCTGCCGCTGTTGACGAATTGGATGGCCTCCTCGACCGTCTCCAGGTGGATCACGGTCATCACGGGGCCGAAGATTTCGGTGGTTGCAACGCTGGTTTCCGGCCGGACGTTGTCCAGAACGGTAGGGCGCAAGAAATAGCCATCCTGGTAGCCGGGGATCTGGGGGTTGCGCCCATCCACCAGGAGATTGGCGCCTTCGTCCAGCCCTTTCTGGATCAGGCCTTCGATGCGGCTCTTGCTCTGGGAGGTAATCACCGGGCCCATCTGCACGCCGGGTTCCAGGCCAAAACCGACCACGCGTGTGCTCGCGGCTTCAGCCAGGGCTGGCTTGAAGCGTTCACTCGCGCCGCCGACCAGGACGACGTTGGTCGCCGCCAGGCAGCGCTGCCCGGCATTGCCAAAGACGCTGTCGGTGACGATCGAGGTGGTCAGATCGAGGTCCGCGTCGGGCAAAATGATCAGGGGGTTCTTCGCGCCGCCCTGGGCCTGGACGCGCTTACCATGAGCGGCAGCGCGGCTGTAGACGTGGCGGGCTACCGGCGTGGAACCGACAAACGTGATCCCACCGATCAGCGGATGGTCCAGGATCGCGTTGACCACGTCTGGCCCACCGTTGACCAGGCTGACCACCCCGGCCGGGAAACCGGCTTTCTCGAGCAGGTGGAAGACCTTCTGCATGGTGATTGGGGTGCGCTCAGAGGGCTTGATGATGATGGCGTTGCCGGCGGCGACGGCATAGGGCAGGTACCAGAAGGGAATCATGCCGGGGAAATTGAAGGGAGCAATGGTGGCCGCGACGCCCAGCGGCTGGCGGATCATATACTCATCGATGCCGCGAGACACGTCTTCCGAAAAATCGCCCTGCATGAGGATAGGAATGCCGCAGGCCGCCTCGACATTCTCGATCGCGCGGCGCATCTCACCGCGGGCATCGTCGATCACCTTGCCGTTTTCGAGGGTGATCTGCCTGGCCAGGTCCTCGAAGGCGTCCTCCAGCAATGCCTTCAGGGTAAACAGGAACTGGACTCGCTGCGTGGCCGGGACGCGGCGCCATTCGGCCTGGGCGAGGGCGGCGGTCCGCGCGGCTTCCTCGATCTCCTCTGGTGGGGAGAGCGGGACCCGGGCCAGCACTTCCCCCGTGGCCGGGTTGTTGACGTCCAGGTACTGCGCCGCGGAAGATTCGCACCAGCAACCATTGATGTAGTTTATCAATTTCTCAGGTTCAGACATACCGACTGCTTATCTCCTCAATCAGAAATACCTTATCAGTAATATTTCTCACTGGCTCGCATCTCTTCCCATTTCTTCCGGGCTTCCTGCACGGAGGGCATCTGGCTGACCTCGGCGACGACCACATCCCACCAGCTATCGTACCCCGCGACGCCCACCAGGCGGTCGTTCTGGATGACGATCACTGTAGTCTGCGGGAAGCCGCGCGCTTCCTGCAGGGCAGCCACGAAATCGGCGTAGGTTTCGGCGCGGATGACATGCGCCCCCAGGCTGCGGGCGTTTTGGGCGTAATCGATTTTGAGCGGCCGGACCTGGTCGCCCGCGGAATCCCCCACGAGCTGCCCATCCTGAGGAAAGATGAAACGGGTGCCAAAACCGTCCTGGCCGAGCGAGCGGCTGAGCGAGCCGATGCTCTTGAAGCCGTGGTTGTCGAGCAAAATGATATTCAGCTTGTAGCCCTCCTGGATGGAGGTGACCAGCTCGGAGGAGAGCATGAGGTAGCTGCCATCGCCGACGATCACGTAGACCTCGCGCTCGGGTGCCGCCATTTTGACGCCCAGGCCCCCGGCGATTTCATAGCCCATGCAGCTATAGCCATATTCCATGTGGAAATTCTTGGGGTGGCGAGCGCGCCAGAGCTTGTGCAGATCGCCGGGCATGGAGCCGGCGGCATTGACCATCACCGCCGAAGGCGGGATACCCTCGTTGATCGCGCCGAAGAGCTCTCCCTGGCTGGGCAGGGGCTGGTTGCGGATGGCGTAGATTCGCTCGACCTCAGCCTCCCAGGCGGCGTGCAACTGGCGGGCCCGGGCCTGGTAATCCGCATCCGTGCAGTAACCCTCGAGAGAAGCACTCAGCTCTTCGAGGGTGGCGAGGGCATCTCCGACCAGCATCAGGCCAGAATGCTTGGCCGCGTCGAACCCGGCGACGTTGATATTGATAAAGCGGACGTCCGGGTTCTGGAAGGCAGTCTTGGAGGAGGTGGTGAAATCGCTGTAGCGGGTGCCGATGCCGATCACCAGGTCAGCGTCGCGGGCGATGCGGTTGGCGGCGAGAGTCCCGGTGACCCCGATCGCGCCCAGGTTGAGCGCATCGTCGAAGGGCAGGCTGCCTTTCCCGGCCATCGTCTCGCTCGCCGGAATGCCGGTCTGCTCGACGAAGCGGGCCAGCGCCGCGGTCGCTTCGGAGTAGATCACCCCGCCGCCGGCCACGATCAGCGGGCGCTGGCTGGCGCGGATCAGCCGGGTAGCTTCCTGGAGGGCGGCCGCGTCGGGACGGTTGCGCGCGACGTGCCAGACCCGCTTGCCGAAGAAAGCCTCCGGGTACTCGTAGGCTTCGGCCTGCACGTCCTGGGGGATGGCCAGGACGACCGCGCCCGTATCGGCCGGGCTGGTCAGGACGCGCATGGCCTCGGGCAGGGAGAGGATCAACTGGTCGGGCCGGTTGATGCGGTCCCAGTAGCGGCTGACGGGCTTGAAACAGTCGTTGACCGAGATATCCTGGCTCAGGGGACATTCGAGCTGCTGCAGGACCGGGGCGACGTTGCGGCGGGCGAAAATATCCCCGGGAAGGAGCAAGACCGGCAGGCGATTGATCGTCGCGGTAGCGGCGCCGGTGATCATGTTGGTGGCGCCCGGACCGATGGAGGAGGTGCAGACCAGTGTCTGCAGGCGGTTCTTCATCTTCGCGTAGCCGGTAGCGATATGGACCATACCCTGTTCGTTGCGGCACTGGTAGTAGCGAAAATCAGGATTCTGCTGGAGGGCCTGGCCGATCCCACCCACGTTGCCGTGGCCAAAGATGCCAAAACAGCCGGCAAAGAAGGGCTGCTCGTGGCCGTCGCGTTCGACGGACTGGGATTTGAGAAAGGCGATCAGCGCCTGCGCCATGGTCAGGCGGCGAGTTGGGGATTTACTCATCCTGGCTCCTTATGAGATTGATTTTCCCGCGGAATTGTCTCAAGGAAGATGCGTGGCAGCGCGGGTGGGAAAAGCCAATTTTCAGGCGGTATCGTTGGGGATGTAGCCCATCTCCCGGGCCTGTTTCTGCACCTGTTCGCGGACTCGGGGGCTGCTGCGCAAGGCGCGCGAAACGGTAGTGTGCACACGTAAAAAGTGTAGGTCATTTCCAGGGGGATGTCAAGCCGCCCGCATTCCAGGAGCATTGTCATGGGAAGGTCGTGACAAATGGTATCAGGACTTGTCGCTTAAATGGCATACAATATCAACAGTCAGGCGACTGGGTGCCCCCCTCATCCAGTCGCCTGATCATTTTTCTCTCCGGGCAAGATGATCCGGTTCCTTTCTTTTTAATGTTAGAAGCCCAACCAGATTATCGACTGGTTGGGCTTCCGGCTGGGTAAAGAGGCTACTTTACATTCAGGGCCAGGGCGTCGAACAGGAACTGGGCGCCGGGGCCGAAGAGGACGAGGTCTCCACCTTTTTGGCAGACGAGAACCTTGCCAGCGACGACCTGCTGGACGAGGGAGGAGAAGAGGGCGTTCTCGGTGACCTTGAGGGTGCCTTGCGTGGGGAAGCTGATCCCGCCGGGCTCCACGATCCGGGCCAGGTCGGCGGCGCGGATGAGAAGGAGGCTCTGGCCGTGGTCGTCCTGCGAGTAGGCGAGGATCTGTTTGACCATCGACCACTGGAAGTAGGAGCCGCTGAGGCCTTTCTGGTCGCAGGGAGTGAAGCCGGACCAGCCTGGGGCGCCGGTCTCGATGGCCCAATAGAGCTGGTCGAGATTGCGGGGGATGTAGGTGGGCTCGTTAAAGTGGATGGGGCCCGAAGCGGCGAAGGCCAGGCTGGGTATAGCGAAGACGAGGACAAGGACGAGGGTGAGAACCAGTCTTTTCATTTTGATGCGCTCCTTTGCATGCAGATCGATGTTGATTAACCCCAATGGTTGATCTGACTCTGGTATCGGGTGAGGATTGGGGGAGCGCATAAGGGAGGCGTAAAAAGGGCGTTAAACTCATACCACGATCATGGCTGGCTTGGCTTTCAGGGTTGGGTCGGTTGGGGCAGCCTTGCCGGAACCTGACAGTCATGAGCCGAGCTTGATTGGAGGTGCTTCGATTGTCAAGGTACTGAGTTTGGCCGAATGAAGATAAATTGACTTTGGTGTAAAACGCCGGTTATGGCCTTAGGTGAGCCTTATCACTTGCGTTTCGCACCAGAAACTGGCCAAAGGGGCTGGCTGGTCGCGGATTTCAGGCCCGGTCAGCATCCTTTTTTACTCTTTAAGCGCCGCGTTGATCCCCTGCTTGGAGCCCAATCGAACTGAAACGGAGCGCCTCATTGAAACGCAAAAGTTGGCGGAGGCAATTCGCCGGCAGGATATTTCGTTAACCGCTGTAATTGAACGGATCCTCGAAAAGCACCCGGAGGCCAGGCGCTTCCTATAAGGAAGGATTGGTTGACCGTATTCTCACAGATGTTGGCAACCAGCCCGGCAACCTGCCCTTGCTGGAGTTTACTCTGACCTTGCTTTGGGAAGAAGCAGTCGATGGAGTGCTCACTCATGCGGCTTATGAAAGAATCGGACGGGTGGAAGGGGCTTTGACCGGTTATGCAGAGCAGGTCTTTGCAGAACTAAATGCGAGTGAGCAGAGAGCTGTCAAAAAAATCTTTATGCAGTTGGTCCAGCCCGGATTAGGCACGGAGGATACCCGGCGCGTGGCCAATCGTGTGGAAATTGGGGCAGAGAATTGGCCCCTGGTTCAATCTCTGGCAGAGAAAAGGTTGGTTGTTACCGATCGCGGCCCAGATGGCTCGGAGACTGTAGAAATCATCCATGAGGCATTAATCGTGCAGTGGCAGCGCCTGAAAGGATGGATTGAAGCAGACCGCGCTTTCCGCCATGTCATCACCTTAGTAGAGCTCAAAACCGGTAAGATTTTGAGCTCTCTGACCGGCCACCAGGGCGCCGTACGGGCGGTTGCCTTCCTCAACGGGGGCCAGCAGGCGCTCTCAGCCGGAGACGATAACCGCCTGATCCTGTGGAACTTGCAGACCGGCAAACCGCAGGTGATCTACAAGGCCGGAGAAAGCAGCCAGCTCGCGCTGGCCATCCAACCCGATGGCCGTTCAGCCTTTTCAATCACCCGCGACGGCGATATTTACCTCTGGGATTTACAGGATGCTTATGTGCTAAAGCGTTTCGGAAGGCATAATGATGCCATCTTTGATGTTGATTACACCCCGGATGGCAAACAAGTCCTTTCATGCTCCGGCGGAACTGAGGTAGGTGCGGGTTCCAAAGACGTCAGCTTACGCCTGTGGGACTCGGCCAGCGGGCGCCCTTTGCAAACGATCTCTCTTCCCTCTCCGGTGGGTGTGATTTTCCAATGCGCGGTCAGTCCAGACGGGCGTTGGATCCTCGCTGGATCGAATGAGAATCTGGCAAGGCTGTGGGACATGAAAAGCGGCAAAGAAATCCACCAATTAACCGGGTATACCGATTGGGTGATATCGATTGCGTTCTCCCCGGATGGAAAAAAGGCCCTGGTGGGGTCGAAGGATGGCTCGCTCATTTATTGGGACCTGGAGCAAGGTTCGCCGATCCCACATGGGTTTGTTTGCGTTACCACCAATACAGACACGTAGATCGGGATGGTCAGCAGCAAGTAATTCATCAACCGCCTGTACTTCTGGATCTTCGAATGGGCATCGGTGAAGATCTCATCACTTTCGGCCCCGCTGCGGGCCTTGCGCCAGTACTACCAGCCCGATAACTCGCCGACGTGCTCCCAGCCGGCGTCCTGAAAGAGCTGGAGGTAGCTCTTGCGGTTTTTAGAATCATTCAGGAAATCCAGCCGGTAGACCATCTCCTGTGGCTCTCCGCGGATAAATGCGTAGCTGGCGAAGCTGGGAAATTTCAGGTGCAGCCCCTCCAGGGACATCTCTTCCAGCCATTGCTCTTCTTTTTTGCGCGCTGTTCGCGTATGCTGCCCACCTGGGGTCGAGGAAGCCCCAGTTCTGGTAAGGGTACAGGCCGCGGGTTAAACAAAACGCGGAGGACTGGTGCGCACCAGTCCTCCGCAGGGGAAGGGGATAAGGTCAGTGGTCGGTTGTCAGTGGTCGGTCATCAGAAAGGCAGTGTAAAGCAGTGAGAGGCGGTGAAGGGAGATACGGGCTACTTCTTGAGGGGGGGTGAGAAGAACTGGTCGGTGTGGCGGGCGGGGTCGGCGGTTTGTTTGCGGCGGGTGGCTTCTTCGTAGGCGATTTGGGCGGCCTGGTCGTCGCCCTGGCGGCAGAAGAGGGCGTAGAGGGAGTAGTAGGCGTACCACTCGGCGGGGTTGATGCGGACGGCGCAGAGGAGGCAGGCTTTGGCCTGGTCGAGGTCGTTGAGTTCGTAGAGGTAGAGGTTGCCGAGGCCGAGGGCGGCCCAATAGTTGTTCGGATCGATCTCCAAAGCCAATTCATATTCTTCCAAGGACTTCTTCAAGCTTCATTACCTCGTGGTAATTTTCAATTTGAGAACGGAGAGCCGCGGATTTGGCGGATGCTGTCGATTTCTTCTGATGACTAACACGCGCCGTAGCGGGTAAGGACGACCCAGACGGTGCGGACGAGGATGTAGACGTCCCACCAGAGGGACCAGTTCATGACGTAGTGGAGGTCGAGCTCGGCGCGGCGGGCGAAGGAGGTGCGGTTGCGGCCGGAGATCTGCCAGAGGCCGGTCATGCCGGGGGTGACGCGGGTGTAGTGCTCGAAGGGGCGGCCGTACAGGTCCTTCTGGTCGGGCAGGATGGGGCGAGGGCCGACGAGGCTCATCTCGCCGGTGAAGACGTTCCAGATCTGGGGGAGCTCGTCGATGGAGAAGCGGCGGAGGAGCTTTCCGACGCGGGTGATGCGGGGGTCGTCCTTGAGCTTCTGGTAGCAATCCCACTCGGCTTTCGCGCAGGGGTCGGAGGCGAGGACGGATTGGAGGACGGCGTCGGCGTTGCGGTACATCGTGCGGAACTTGGGCATGCGGAAGGGGCGGCCGCCTTTGCCGAGGCGGACCTGGTAGTAGAAGACCGGGCCGCGGGAATCGATCTTAATCAGCAGGGCGACCAGGGCCAGGAAAGGGGAGAGGGCGGCGAGGAGGAGGCCGGAGGCGGCGATGTCGATGAGGCGCTTCTGGAGCTGGGCCCAGCGGTCGAGGAGGGACTGGCGGATCTCGAGGGAGAGAAGGCCGCCGAAATCCTGGACGGAGACGCCGGAGAGGCGCAGGGCGTGCTCGGGGCCGCTGACGAAGAGGACGCGCTCGAAGACATCGCGGTACATGTCGCGGACGAGGGGGAGCGCGTTGAGGTCGTCGTAGATGACCAGGGCGGAGCGGATGCCGTGCTGCTGGGCGAAACCGGCCATGACGGCCAGGGGGAGGACGGGGACGCCGCCGGTGCGGGCGATGTAATCGGAGTGGTCGAAGAGGGCGGCGGGGCGGCGGCCCATCTTGGGGTGGTCGCGGAGGCTGGCGGCGATCTGGCGGGCTTCGGCGAGGGGGCCGAGGATGGCGACGGGCTCCCCCCACAGGTCGAGGCGGGCGAGGAGGGCGCGGGCGAGGGTGCGGCCAAAGGGGAGGAAGGCGAGGGAGAAGAGCCAGGCGAGGAGGAAGACCACGCGGGAGTAGACGTAATCGGCCTGGACCCAGAAGGAGACGGCGGTGATGGCGATAAAGATCATGGTGAGGTTGACGACCAGGCGGCGAAACTCTTCGACGGCGCCGAGGCCGATGGCGGGGTAGAGGCCGCGGATGTAGAAGTAGGCGATGAAGACGAGGAGGACGGGGATGAAGCGGAGGTAGAGGTGGAAGTCGATGCCGGCGCCAACGAGGGAACGGATCCAGGCGGCGAGGGCGCCGGCGAGGATGAGGCAGGCGAGGTCGGAGAGGGCGAGGACGTGGGACATCCAGACGCGGGAGTGGCGGAGAAGGAAGGCGGCGAGGGCGCCGCGATCGGCGGCGAGGAGGTGGACGTGAGCGTGGGCGGTGTCGAGCGGCGCGGTGATGGATGCCATGAAATCCCCCGGGGAATTGCGGATTGATGATTAGAAGAGAACGGAGAGCGGACCTTCGGCGGAGAACAGTTCTAAGTCAATTGGTTGCTCGGGTAAGAAGGAATTGCTGGGCAGGTATTCGAATTGGGGTGAGAAACGAATGGTCAGGGCGGGTATTCGTAAATTGGTTGCTTCGTTGCTAAGGTAGCGAGCAAGAGTTGATTAAGGATTCGTTTGGGGAAGGAAACAAATGGCAAGAAACGAGAACCGCCCGTCCTGGCCGGCGGGCCAGGGAGAGCCGAGAACTGAGAACCGTACCTTCGGCCGTCAAAGAGATGAACCGCAGATTGGGCGATGGGATTATGCAGGCGGCCGCCGGATGGTAAAGAGCAGTCGTCAGTTATCAGTAAAAAATTGGGCGGGGTGGTTGAAAAAAGGGGATGGGACTGGATGGATGTAATTACTCACCGGGTTGCGGGAACCCGACGAAATTTGGTAAGATAGTCAGCAAATGAACCGTGAAGCGCTGGAACGGCTGACCAAAGAGGAATTGATCGACCTGATCTTGTTGCAAGCTGAGCAACTGAAACAG
>DATKLX010000091.1:0-46666 GCA_035542155.1 Anaerolineaceae bacterium | reverse complement strand
GTGCTGACCCGGGAAGGGGGAATTCTCGCGAATTTTGAGCTGCCAGTCAGGCTGTTTGCCGGCGGGCCTTTGGGGTCCGGCAGGCAGTGGCTACCCTGGATCCACATCGCCGATGAGGTAGGGGCAATGCGTTTCCTGCTTGCCAAAGAGAACGCCAGCGGCGTGTATAACCTGTGCGCGCCGGACGTGGTCCGCCAGGGAGAGTTCAGCCGCGCGCTGGCGCGCGTACTTCACCGGCCGTACTGGATCCCCGCGCCGGCGTTCATATTGCGCGCAGTCCTCGGTCAAATGAGCACCCTGGTTCTGGACGGGCAGCACCAGGTCCCGCAGCGACTGCTAGAAGCAGGGTATTCATTCCGCTACCCGACCCTGGAGGATGCGCTGGAGGAGCTGTATGGCGAACTAGCTCAATATAAAAATTAAGGGTGAAGAACGTCCTGGATAATCGCGTGCCCAATGGAGCGCGCCACGGCGGGGTTGTTTTCCTCAAGAAGAACGACCAGGGTGAGCGGAGCGCCCTGCCAGCGGGGAAGGGTCCCGGTGAGGTACCAGGTGACGGTTTTCTGATCCCCGGTGCGGGCCAGGGCAGTGCTCTCCCAGGTCATCTGGCTGTCGGGGTTCATTCCCTGGAGGATGCCCTCGAGGCTGCCGGATGGGAAGGCGTCGGCCGGTTTGGTAAAAGGTGGCAGGATTTTCCAGCCTTCGTCAGGGGTATCCATGGCGATGACCAGGCGCGGAGCCGGACGCTGGCCGCTGCTGCCTAACGAAGCTGCGGCCAGGGCCATTTGTATCGGGCTGACCGAAAGGTCGCCCTGGCCCTGGGCAGCCTGGCGGACGTTATGGATCGGTTGCCGAGGTGAGGCCGCGGCGGTGTGCAAGGGCACATCGGGAGAAGAGTAAAACCCAAGGCGCTCAAACAATTGCCCCAGCCGGTCGGGACCCAATTGTTCGCCCAGGGAAGCGAGCGGCGCTGAGCAGCCAAGGGAAACGGCTTCTGCCCAGGTTGCCGGCTCGTGATCCGGGACGAGCGCGCAGGAACCGTTCGCCACGAGGCCGGCGGGGAGATTGGGGGTTTTGTTTTCAACCAGACTTTCGGCGAGCAGGAAAGGCCCGAGGGCTGCGCCGGGCGGATACTGGCCCAGGGTGACCCGGTTGACCAGGGGAGCGGATGGATCTTTGATCAGTTGATTCCAGTTTTGGTCCAGGTGATTTGGATCGAAATAAGGGTGAGAGGCCATGGCCAGGATCTCACCGGTTTCCGGGTTGAGAAGCACGACGGCGCCCTGGTGGTCACCTAACAGGAGGTCGACCTGGCGCTGGATATTTAAATCGAGGCTGAGGCGAAGGTCGAGGCCCTGGGGAGGCTGGCTGAAAAGGATCTGATGCCAGGCGACGAGGATGGCAGGGTTGCCTTTCAGGCCACGCAGATACGGATCCTGGCTGGATTCGAGGCCAGCGAGCCCGTAGATTGGGTGCGTATAGCCTACAACTGGTGAGAGAGGGGGATAGAGGTTGACCCGCGAATATTCCCCGGGTTTCTCCCCGCTGGTAGCGTTTAAGGCCAATCCCTGGCGATCCAGGAGCGCGCCGCGGCGGACGTAGCGGTCGGCGACGGCCCGGCGCGGATTATCGTTCCGCCCCAGGAGGTCGGGCCCACGGACGACGCCCCACCAGCCGCTGAACAGGCCGGCCAGACCCAACCCCGCCAGTAGAATAGCTCCCAAAAAGACATACGGGCGAGGGTTAGGAACCAGCGCCGGTTCCTCGTCCGGCTGATTCGAGATGAGCAGCAGGATCAGCAAAGAGATGCAGGAAATCAACAGGGAGCTGCCGCCATAGGAAACGAAAGGCAGGGTTACACCGGTGAGCGGTAACAGGCGCAGGTTCCCGCCGATGATCAGGATTGATTGGGATACGAGGTAAGCGGTCAACCCGGCGGCGAGGTAGCGCTGGTATGCGTCGGGTGCGTGCAAGGCTGCACGCAGACCGCGTAAGGCCAGCAGGCCAAGAAGCAGGATAAGGCCCAGGCTGCCCACCAGGCCACTTTCTTCCGCTATGGCAGAATAGATGAAATCAGAGTGGGCAACAGGCACCAGGCTGGGGTTGCCCAGGCCCAATCCACTCCCTAAGATATCCCCGGCGGAGATGGCCAGCAGTGACTGGACGATCTGGTAAGAGCGGCCGCTGGGATCCAGCCAGGGGTTGAGCCAGGCGTCGATGCGCAGGCGAACCACGTCGAAGCTGAAATAACCCCCGATGGCTGCCAGCCCGACCGCCAGAGCGGCCAGGACGAGAACGCGGGGCCGGCCCGTGGCGATGTAGAGCACGATGATATATAGAAAGATGAATTGCGTTGCGGTCCCCAGGTCACGCTGGGCCACCAGCAGGACCAGAGCCAACCCGGCAAGGATCAGGGTGGGGGTGATGAGCTGGATGACGCTGGCGCGCAGGTGAAGGTTATCGGCCAGGTAGGCCGCCAGGTAGACGATGAGGAGCAGTTTCAACGGCTCGGACGGCTGAAAATAAACCCCACAGCAGCCTAACCAGAGGCGCGGGCCGCTCCCGGCGCCTTCAGGGTAGGTGCCAAAAAAGAATGTGAGGCCGGTGAGCAGCAGTCCGCTGGTCAGCCAGATATATTTGTAGCGGCGGAGAAGCTGGAGAGCATCCGGAATGCGCAAACCGGCCCATACCGCCAGCAGGCTGATGGCCAGCCAGATGGTCTGGCGGAGGCCAAATGTGGACGTCATGCGCCAGATTTCCATCAGCCCCCAACCGGTCATCACCGCGGCGATGGGCAGGAGAAAGGGGTCGCGCTCCGGGATGAGGCGCATGGTGCGCTGGTGGAGCAGCGAAAACAACAGAAACCAGACGGCCAGGCCGATCCAGTGGATCCAGCGATAGGTCACCGCCCAGGAATGCTCGCGAACCGCCGGGGAAAGGGTGAGGGTCAGCGCCAGGCCAACGAGAAACAGGGCTGCCAGGCGCATCAGGCGGCCCTGAGTTTGATCGGTCGTAGAGGCCGGGCTGGGGACGGGAAAGACGAGGTTCAATGCTTCAAATAGCGGTCGACCAGCAGCCCAAGCTTCTGGCGGGTCTCAGGGGGGATCCGGTCGGGCCGGGTGATCAGAGCCGTTGCCAGGCTTTCCCCGCAAGAACAACCTCGCTCCTCGGGGAGAGACCTGACCAGCAGGCGCACAGCTTCCTGGGCCAGTTCGGTGTTGTGGTTCAGGGTACGGACGACCATCTCCGCGCTGACCGGTTCCTCGTTGACGTGCCAGACGTCGTAATCGGTCACGTGGGCCATCACTGCATAGCACATTTCTGCTTCACGGGCCAGGAAGGCCTCGGGCGAAGCGGTCATCCCAATAATGGACATGCCCCAGGCGCGAAAAGTATGCGATTCGGCCCTGGTCGAAAAGCGCGGCCCCTCGATGGTGATCAAGGTCCCCGCCTGGTGTACGGAGGCTCCCGCCTGGGTCACCGCCTGAAACACCATTTGGGATAGATCGGGGCAGAAGGGATCTGCCACCCCCACGTGAACGACCAGACCTTCACCAAAGAAGCTGCGCGCGCGGGTCCCGCGGGTAAAGTCAAAGAGCTGATCAGGAATCACGATGTGGCCGGGAGCGTAGTCCTCCCGCAGAGAGCCGCAGGCGCTGATGCTGACCACGCGCTCGACGCCCAGCGATTTCAGGGCATAAATATTGGCGCGGTTGTTGATCTCGCTGGGCGAGATGGTGTGGCCGATCCCGTGCCTGGCCAGAAATGCCACCAGTCGACCTTCGAGGGTGCCGATGACGATTGGGGCGCTCGGTTTTCCAAAGGGGGTTTCTACCTCGACGTTGCGGGCGTCGTGAAGACCGTTCATCTGATACAGCCCGGATCCGCCGATGATGGCCAGGGTCGGTTGATTTTGTTCCATGCTGTTGCCCCTCCTCTCTGCTGGTTCGAGATTGAACGAAATTGATTGGATGAACGAGTTTCCAGGTAAAGATTATCTGACCGGAAATTCCTGGCTGTTCTTATCGTCGATGCTGACCAGAATATCGACCTGTCCGCAGCGGATCTCATCTCCCGAGACAATCACGGTTGCCGTGTACAGCGGTTCTTCATTCAAAAAAGTCCCATTCGTCGAATTGAGATCTTCGAGCCACCATTGCCTGTGGTGGTAGCTCAGGCGCGCGTGGCGGGCGGAGACCGTATCATTTTTGATCACGAAATCGGAGGTCGGATCGCGGCCTAGGGTTATCTCTTTGGCGGTGAACTGGCGGATCTGGTCCAGGTCGCTGTGGTCCAGGGCCAGGCGGATGGCAGGGATTTTCCGCTCGCTGGACTGCGCCGCCTGGCTGCGGAGATCGCGCCAGAGCGTGGATAACCCCCAGCCGAGGAAAGCGTATAAGGCTGCCGCGGCGAGGATGCGAAGGCCGAGGACGATTTCCGCGCTCATTGATCTTTCCTGGGCTCACTTTCGGATTGGGAAGGGATGCGGCTGGTCGATCCCGAAGCCAGAGAATCGGATTCGCTGTCCGCGCTTTCCTGGGCGGATGGAACGTCCTGTCCGTAGATGACCGGCACGCCGGCCAATGAGATCACGTCCCCCGGTTTCAACACCATCCGGGTGATGCGCTGGCCGTTGACGTAGGTCCCACCGCTGGAGTTGAGGTCGAAGAGGGAATATCTTCCCCGCACCGCGCGCAACTGGGCGTGAACTCGCGAGACGCGCGGGTCGTCGATTACCAACTGGTTATCCCGCCGCCGGCCGATGTTAATCACCGGCAGATTGAGGGGGACCATGCGTACACCGTTGACAATCAAGAAGGCGTTCAGAGGGATCTCCGGGCCAGCATCAGTCTGGTTCTCTGTTTCGAAAACAGCCGTGTCAGCGACCGGGTCCTTATCCATAGCAGCCCGGATACTCACATCCGCTACGGACAGGTTGGGATCCGTAGCGAGGCGGATGAAAGGAATCGAAGGAAAGCGAACCCCGGCCTCATTCGCGGCCTGGTTCAGAGTATCGGCTAGTTCATCCAGGACTCGTGGGTTGGTTTGCCAGTAGGATAGCCGTGAAGGGTGAACCAGGATCGTATACTGGTTGGGAGCGACGGTCGCTCCACCTCCACTCCGAGTGAGATTGTCTCGCATTGCCTGGACAAGCTGCTGCGCCAGGTGAGTGGTTGAGTTTGCCCAGGGGAGCACGGAGACCAGGCTTCCTTCGATAAATGCCCGCAAGCGGCTTTCGATCAGATCCATTTGGGATTTCATCTTGGTTCCCTTACCACACTATAATTATACCAACGATGAGCACCCTTTCCGGTCACCGCGAGCGTCCGCATACCGCGGATTGGTCCCTGGATGTCTGGGCGTACGACCTGCCCTCCCTGTTCGAGGAAGCCGCGCGTGGGATGGCCGAGCTGATGGATCTGCGCCTCAGGCCAGGCCCGCGCTCAAAAAGGAGGATTCAGATCCCCTGGAGCGACGCGGAGGGCAGCCTCGTCGGGTTTCTTTCAGAGCTGCTTTACCTGGATGAGAGTGAAGGTCTGGGGTTCGACCGGATCCAGGTAACCATCCATGCCGGGCTCTTGATCGCGAATCTGGAGGTAGCCCCGATCGCTGCTCAGGCCAAAGAGATCAAGGCCGTCACCTATCATAACCTGGCAGTTCACCAGGTGGATGACCATCTGGAGACGACCATCGTATTCGATGTATAGAGGGAGCCGCTAAACGGAAATGGACCTGAAAACCTTCCGCAAAGTCTCTGACTTCGAATGGGAGATTCCCCAGACCTACCGCTGGGATATGCGGGTTCCGGTGCGGATTTTTGCCACGCGAAAACTTCTTGAAGAGGCCCTCGACGACCAGTCGATCGAGCAGGCGGTCAACGCAGCGACGCTGCCCGGGCTAGCGGGGCCGGTGGTGGTAATGCCAGACATGCACCAGGGCTACGGTTTCCCCATCGGCGGCGTAGCCGCGACCAGCTATCCGGATGGCGTGATCTCGCCAGGGGCGATCGGATATGACATCAATTGTGGGATTCGATTGTTAGCATCCAACATTGAATATGACATGGTTGAGAGACAGATCGATTCTCTGGCGACCGCGCTCAACCAGCTTTGCCCGACCGGGGTGGGGACCAAAGGCACAGTGCGCCTGACAACCTCCGAACTGGACCAGGTCTGCCGGCTCGGTTCGCGCTGGGCGTTGAAAAAAGGATTGGCCCTGGAGGAGGACCTGCACCGCACGGAAGAAGGCGGTTGCCTGAACGGCGCAGACCCGGATAAGGTGAGCAAACGGGCCAAGGAGCGCGGTCAAAGCCAGTTGGGGAGCCTGGGAGCCGGCAATCACTTCATCGAGGTAGACGTAGTCGATCAAATCTTCTCAGCTTCCGCGGCGCAGGCGATGGGACTGCGGGAGGGCTGCCTGACGGTCCAGATCCACTGCGGGTCGCGCGGTTTTGGCCACCAGATCTGCACGGATTACGTCCAGGATTTTCAATCTGCGCCAAAACGCTACGGTATTCACCTGCCCGACCGCGAACTGGTCTGTGCACCCATGGACTCGCAGGAGGGAAAAGATTACCTGGCGGCGATGCGCGCCGCGGCCAATTTCGCTTTTACCAACCGCCAACTGCTGGCAACCTCGGCGCGCCAGGCCTTCGAGCAGATCTTCGCAGGCAAGGTGCGCAATTTCCACCTGCGCCAGGTGTATGACATCGCCCACAATATGGGCAAGATCGAGACCCACACGATCGAATGCCGCGAGGTCAAGGTTTGCGTGCACCGGAAAGGGGCAACGAGGGCCTTTGGCCCGGGGACGCCCGGGTTGCCGGGCGAGTACCAGCAGACCGGTCAGCCTGTGCTGGTGCCGGGAAGTATGGGGACGGCTTCGTGGGTTCTGGTTGGTACGGAGGCCTCCATGGAGCGTTCGTGGGGCTCCTCCTGTCACGGCGCGGGCCGGGTGCTCAGCCGGACGCAGGCCAAAAAGCAGGTGCGCGGCGAAGAACTGCGTAAGGAGCTGGAAGAGGAAGGGATTCGGGTTCGCGCCGGCTCACTGCCCGCGCTGGCCGAAGAGGCGCCCAAAGCCTATAAGAATGTCGACCTGGTGGTGGAGACGGTGGTTGGTGCGGGGATCGCGAAGAAAGTGGCGAGGTTGCGGCCGGTGGCGGTGATCAAAGGATAGAAAAATAAGTGAAAGGCAGTGGAGAACAATGGAAAACAACATCACCCGCATGCTGCATGCGAAAAAAGTAGCCTTTACTGCCTTTGAGACCCCAGCCGAAAAGTTGGGCGCGGAGGAGACGGCGCGCATTCTCAACGTGCCGGTGGAGATCGTCTTCAAAACGATCGTCGTCACCCGCGAAAGGCCAGGGAAACCTGTTTTGGCACTGGTCCCAGGAAACCAGGAAGTGGATCTGAAAGCCGTGGCCCGAACGGCGGGGGAGAAAAAAGTCAGCCTGGCCACCGAAAAGGAGGCTGAACGGCTGACGGGCCTGAAGGCAGGGGGGATTTCGCCTCTGGCCTTGATCAACAAAGGTTTCCAGGTTTTTCTCGATCAATCAGCCCAGACTTACCCCGAGATCCATGTCTCTGGAGGCCAGCGTGGTCTGAATATCCGCCTCCCTGTTCAGGATCTTGTCCAGCTTACGAACGCTCGCATCGCGAATCTAACTGGGGAAGGTTAGTGCATTGTTTCTTTCACCGTACATAAATGGGATTGCTGTAGATCCAACCTCTCCTCCGGCCAAGCGCCTGCTGGTAAACTTCGATGCGATAGACGCCGGGCTCGGTGGTGATATGGGTGATGTTTTCGCGCGCGCGGCTGGTCTTGATCACTTTCCCATCCTTCAAGAGAAGGCATTCGGCGGGATGGGGGAGGTGGACCTGCATGGTAACCCCTCCCCTGGCCAGGATCTCATCACCCATCCAGGCAGTCTGATCTTTTCCCTGGGCGGTGAAGCGAAAGTCCCGGGCCGATTCGTGCAGGTCGTGGCCGATGAAGGCGTGCCCGAGACGCAGGGCATCCAGGATCGCCTGGCGGTCGATGGAAGCATCGCCGGTCAATTCATCGGGGATCCAGAGATGAGTGTTGACGCCGCGGAAATGAAATTCGTAGGGAAATATCGTGCGGTGGAGCGGGCCTGCTGATTTGCGTAAGGCGTGAGCGTCCGAACCGCCAATCGCAACGACCTTTTTCCCAGAAGCGAGGAGATGATCCCAGGTCAGGATCGTGGCCGGAATGGGCCCTCGCGCAATATAACGGGGAAAAAAGGCGTAGAAGAGGCCGTCCAAAAAATTGTGGATGACCGTTTTTGTTTCGCTATAACTGTTCCAGAGCTCAATTCCGGTATAACCCTGGACCTGCCAGTCCTCCCAGGTGATATCCGTCTCACCAAAAGCGGTCAAAGCCGGGTCATCGGGGTGAGCAATGAAAGATAGTCCGCCAGCGTGGCGCACCTGGTCGACCAGGTTCTGAATATTGGGGGAAAAAGTGCACATCTCGCGGTTCGCGCCAAAAACGAGCAGGTGGCTTTTCTGCGGCTGCCGGGCCGGGTCGTGAATCTCCTCACCGATCAGAACCAGGACGCGCCGTTTCCCCTTCTGAACATATCCCTCGATCCCATTGACCCAGACGTTATGGTCTGTGACAATAATCGCATCCAGCCCGGTCTGGATGGCTTTCTCCGCCAGCTCCGCGTGGGTGGCGTGCCCGTCTGAGTACCAGGTGTGCATGTGTAGGTTGACGACCAGTTCCTGCATTTCAGATTTGTGGTTGACGATTCAGACAATTGAAAGGTATAATCCGGTTGCTTTACAAATCAGGAGGCTACTTGTGGCAAATTACCTCGACATCGCGTTGATTATAACTTCAATCTCTCTCATCATCAGTATTATCCTGCAAAGCAAGGGTGTTGGGCTGGGTGGGCTGACCGGTGGGGATTCGGGCGGCATCTATACTCAGCGGCGGGGGATTGAAAAAACCCTCTTCTACGTCACCATTGGCTTGAGTGTGCTCTTTTTCGTCCTCGCAATCGCAGCAGTAATTGTGAGCAAATAAAGAAATCACCACTGGAATCACACCAATCCATTCAAAACCTGCTGTCACTGGGGCGTGTCACACCTGAGGGGATACGCCCCTTGTGATGTTTCCCGGCTAAACTTGCGCTGAATTCCCATGAAGAAACTACGCTGGCAATTGATCATTATCTTACTGACCGGACTGGTCGTTGGGGTGCTTCTGGTCACCCAGCAGCAAACCAAGAGCAGTGCACTGCCATCTGTCCCGCAGCCTTCCGTGGGGGGTATATATACCGAAGGCCTGATCGGATCTTATCAACGCTTCAACCCTCTGTTGGATATCTTCAACCCTCCAGATCGAGATGTGGACCACCTGCTCTTCAGTGGTCTGATACGCTTCGACTCGCGCGGCGTTCCACAGCCAGATCTCGCCGATTCGTGGGGGATCTCCAAGGACGGAACGATTTACAATTTTTCGATCCGCTCCGGGATGACCTGGCATGATGGCAAACCACTGACCACGGATGACGTGCTTTTCACCATCGAGCTGATGCGTAACGCTGATCAAATCGTACCCGCTGATCTGCAGAAATTCTGGAAAGATGTCGACGTCAAACGGCTCAGCGAGACCGTATTACAGTTCCGGCTGCCTGAACCATACGCGCCATTCCTGGATTATCTGTCGTTCGGGGTTCTTCCGAAGCACCTGTTGGGCAACATCCCGGCCGATCAGGTGGTGAACGCGCCGTTTAATATGCAGCCGGTTGGCTCCGGACCATACCGCTTTGACCACCTGGTCGTCGAAAACAACCAGGTCCAGGGGGTGGCCCTGACGGCGTACGATAAATACTTCGGGAAAAAACCCTATATCTCGCAGGTCATCTTCCGCTATTACCCGGATTCTAAGACGGTTTACCAGGCCTACCAGCAGGGGCAGATCATGGGAATCAGCCAAATAACCGCGGACCTGCTGCCCAAGGCGATGGTCGAGCCCAATCTTTCACTGTATACCGCCCGGCAGCCCGAGCTTGCCCTGATCCTGTTTAACCTGAAAAATGACAGCGTCCCGTTCCTCAAAACAGCCGATATCCGCCGCGCGTTCTTGATGGGACTGAACCGCCAGTGGTTGATCGACCACATTCTAAACGGCCAGGCAATCCAGGCCGATGGTCCTCTCTTCCCGGGCACGTGGGCATATTTCGATGGCATCCAGAGGGTGAGCTTCGACCCTGAGACTGCCAAGGAGTTGATCAAAAAAGCGGGTTATACGTTCCGGGCAGAAGGGGACGCGGTGCGAACCGATAAAGAGGGTAAGCAACTGGCTTTCCACCTGGTCTATCCCGATGAGCCGGCCTATAAAGCTATAGCGGAGCAGATCCAGAAAAACTGGGCTGACCTGGGTGCAAAGGTTGATCTGGAAGCCCTTCCCTACGATCAGTTGATCAGCGAGCGGCTTGAGCAGCATAATTATGAAGCAGCCCTGGTCAGCCTGAACCTATCTCACTCGCCCGACCCGGACCCTTATCCCTTCTGGGACCAGGCGCAGGCTGCGAACGGCCAGAATTATACTCAATGGAATAACCGCAATGCCAGCGAATACCTGGAACGGGCGCGTACGACCGTGGATCAGGCCGAGCGGTTGAAGGGGTATCGTAATTTCCAGGTGATTTTCGCCCAGGAGCTCCCCGCCCTGCCTCTCTTCTACCCTGTGTTTACTTATGCGGTCGATAAGCAGGTTCAGGGGGTCCAGTTGGGACCCCTGATCGAGCCCAGCGACCGGTTGAATGCCTTGAACACCTGGTTCCTGATCGCCAAACGAAATCCGGCGGAGAAACCGACCGCCACTCCGACAAAATAGACGCTCGATCGAATCCAAGTGGCCGGGTCTTTTAGAAAAGGACTGACCGATGAGCAAATACTATACAGGCAGGGGAGATGACGGTTACACCGGTATCCTGGGACCCGAGCGCCTGCCCAAGCACCACCTGCGCCTGGAAACGGTAGGTTCCCTGGATGAAGCCAACGCCGCGCTGGGACTGGCCCGCGCCCAGGCAGATACGCTGGAAGTCAAAGAGCTGTTGGTTGCCATCCAGCGCAAGCTGTACGAAATTATGGCTGAGACCGCGGCGCTGCCTGAAAATGGGGCTCATTTCCGCGGCATCTTTCCGGAACAGGTGGCCTGGTTAGAGAAGCAGATCGAAATGGTGGGGGAGAAAGTCCAGGTTCCCGAGGATTTTATCGTTCCGGGGGATACACCGGCCGGTGCAGCGCTGGATGTCGCTCGAACGACCGTCCGCCGTGCGGAGCGTCGGATGAGTGAGCTGGTCCACCGCGGCGAAGTGAATAACCCCGCGTTTCTCCCATTTCTAAACCGGCTTTCTTCCCTGCTCTTTCTGCTGGAGCTGTTCGAAATCCAGGCCGCCGGCGCTTCGCCCCCGACCCTGGCCAGAACCGGCTGATTGATAAAAAAATGGGCGCGTTTTGGAACACGCCCATTTTTCTCTATTAAGAGGGTTTATTTTGCCGCCAGGGCCCCGTCGATTGTCTGGCTCAAGGTGTTCAAATCGGCCATCTTTCCATTGACGATGAAGGAGGGCGTTGAAACGATGCCGAGCTGGTCCCCTCTGACCTTATCCTGAGCGATCTGGCTGTCGTATTTGTCACTGCTGAAACAGGCATTGAATTTACCCATATCCAGGCCGATGCTTTGGGCCATGGCCTTGAGGCGTTTATCGCTGAGCGCCCCAGACCTTTCCTGACCCTGGTTGGCGAAAATGATGTCGTGCATGTCCCAGAACTTGCCCTGCTCCGAGGCGCAGAGGGCTGCCTTCGCGGACTGGTCGGACTCCGTGCCGATAAACGGCCAGGATGTATAAGTGAAATAGACCTTTCCGGTCTTGACATATTTATCGGAAATGCCCTGTTCCATCTCATCGGTATATTTTTTGCAGAATGGGCACTGGAAATCAGAGAACTCTTCTACTTTCACCGGCGCATTTGGATCCCCCATGCTGTTGCCGTTGGCCTGTGGGTGAGATTTTGGGGTGATCGTTTTGATATCAGTGACAGGGGTAAGGGCGTCTATCGCCGCGGGCACCACGAATGCAGCGACGACCGCCACCACAACGATGCTGATCACCACAATCCAGACGATCCGGTTCCTTCTCTCTGCCTTGCGTCGTTTTTCGCGCAGTTCATCACGTTTACTCATCTATTATCTTCTCCATCCTCTTAGGGTTCGATCCAAGTAAATCCAGAAGTTAATCAAAGCAAGATTTTGCCATATTCAGGGGACTTTGTCCAGATCCTTTATCTGGATCTTATCCGATGTTTCATTACCCGCGGTTAACTTCCGGAAGCACCCCCGATGGGGTTGGGGTATTCGTACACTCGAAACTCTTCCCCGCTGCGGCGGAAACCGATTTTTTGATACAAGGCCAGGGAGGCAAGGTTATTGCTCTGGGTATTGACGGTAACCCGCCAGGCGTGCTGGCGCTTAAAGAAAGCCAGCGTGTCCCGGACCAGTTCGTATCCGATGCGGCTGCGCTGCTGATCTGGATGAACGGCGAGGCGCGCAAGGTGCCCGCTGAGGGGGACCGCCGTGCTGATCTGGTAGCCAATGATGCCACTCTCGTTTTCGGCGACGGTGCTGTAGGCCGACTGTTCGTAGGCCAGCTCCAGCGAATCCTGTGAGTTGCGCCACAAGGGCTCAAAGGATAGCCAGTCGACGCGTTCTACATCTGGGAGATCCTCGGGCAGCATGGGACGAATCTGGATTGGGGAGCGGACCGGAATTTTCTCCAGCGACCCACCGTCCCATTCGAGGACAACGATGTTGTGACGGTTGACGAAGCCGCTTCCTTCGAGGACATTCTGAAACCAGTCCTGCAAGGCAATCGCCGCCAGTCGCACCGGCGGACCATTGTGGAGCTCATCGAGGGCGGCTTCAAGAAGCACGGCCCACAACTGCCATCGCTGGTGTGGGTTTGCGGCGCAAAACAGCCGCACCCAGGCAACGTCCTTCGGGTCCGGGGGACAGGCCAGCACGGCTTCGATTTGCCGCTGCCGTTCTGCGATGAGGAAAGGATGAGAGCCCAGCCATTCGAGCGGCGCCCGCCAGTCCAGGTGGCGGTGGACCTGCCTTTCTGAGATAATAAACGCAGAAAGCCGGGAATAATCCGCCTGGTCCGCTGATCGGAGGGTGATGCTCTCAAGGAGGTTCATGGGTTGGTCTGGTTGGATGCCAGGATGGAAAGGAAGAGCTGCACGACTGCGGGATCGAACTGGAGCGCCGATTGGGATTGGATATATTCCACGATCAGGTTCATCAACCAGGCAGAGCGGTATGGCCGGTCGGATTGGAGCGCATCCCACACGTCAACCACGCTGAAGATCCGTGCGGCGATGGGGATTTGATCTCCGCGCAATCCCCTGGGATAGCCAGTGCCGTCCCATTTCTCGTGATGGCAGTAGGGGATATCGATTGCCGGGCGGAGATAGGGGACAGGGGAAAGCAGGTCACACGCATAGGCCGGGTGCTGGCGCATCACCTCCCATTCCTCGGCGGTCAGTGCATCGGGCTTATACAGGATGCTGTCGGGAATAGCGATGATGCCGATATCATGGAGGAGAACTCCGCGGCGGATATGAACCAGGTCTGCCTCAGATAGGCCGTAGGCGCGGCCCAGCCGCATGGTCATGTCGGTCAGGCGCTGCAGGTGGCGCTCGCTGGCCCGGTCGCGCATTTCCATTGCCCTGGCCCAGCCGGCGATGGTTTCGTCGTAAGCCAGGGTCAGATCAACGTTGGACCGCTGGAGTTTTTCGAACAATTCGGCGTTATCGATTGCGATCGCGGCCTGCGCGGCGATTGCCTGGAGAAAATCGTTCCACTCCGTGTCCTGCTCCAGAAGGTGGCGGTAGAAGAGCTCGAGTACCCCCTTTACCTGGCCTTTGGCGATCAATGGAGTGGCAATGTAACCGATGAAGCCTTCATTCTCATAGCGTTTTTTGGCATAGCACTGCGGGTCCGTACGAATATCCGGGACTGTGACCGGCTGGCGGCTGACGGCTACCCGACCCGCGTGCCCTTCTCCCAGGCGTTGGCGGATGTGCTGGATCGTATTATCCCGAAAACCGCGCACGGCGATATACTCCAGGGTTTGAGTATAACTGTTTAAAAGCATGACCCCCGCGGCGTGGACTTTGAGCTGCGCTGTGACCTGGCTGAGGAGAATACTTAAGGTCACACGGACATCGAGACTGGAGGTGATGGCAATATCGATCGCCCGCAGGGCGGTCAGGCGCTGCAGACTTAGCTCGGTTTGTTCGTGAAGAGTGGTGCGGTAAATCGCGTTGGCCGCGATATCCCCGATCGCAGTTAGCAGGCGCTGCTCGCTCTCCGTGAATGGTATGTCGCAGCCGACCCATAACGCTCCAATGGTCTGCCTTTGGGCGATCAAGGGGACACAGGAGACAGAGCGGATTTCTCCAAATAAATCCGGCCGCGCCAGGCGCGCATCGGTACGGATATCCAGGTTGTTATACGGTTGGCCGGTGCGGATGACCCAGCCATTGATCCCCTCATCCACACCTAAAACTGCCCCGGCCACGGCAGCCCATTCGCCGCTACCCATCTCGAAAATTAGCTTGCCCGTGACTGGGTTGCTCATGACGATCATAGCGGCCCTGGCGTTTAATTGGGCCATGATCTGCTCGAGGATTTTTGGTAGAATCTCAGCGCGGTTGGTTAAAGGTCGCAGGGCAGCGGAAACCTCGATGACCGTCTCCATCTCTTGTTCACGCAGGTACCGCTCGGTGATATCCAGGACGGTGCCGATTACTGCGGGGACTCCATTGGTGGTGATTTCCGTGCCTTGTACCTCAATATTCACCCTGGAACCATCTTTGCGTTCTGCCCGGGTGACATAATGCAATCGCAGAGGATCTTTTTGAGGTAGGGGCGAGTTAAAATGGCTGCGGATCTCGGCGAGGATTACCGGTGGGATCAGGCCGCTGAAGGATGAACTGCCGCTCAGCTCTGCCTGAGAGTAGCCGAGAATCTCGGTCAAACGGGGGTTGACGTAGGAAAATTGCCCCTCGGGATTAATGACGTAGATGCCCACCAGGGTTTGTTCGACGAGATCCTTGAATTTAATTTCCACGGATGCCAGAGCTTCTTCAACTATTTTGCGCTGGATCGCTGCGCTTAATAGATCTGCGGCTGCCTTCAGCGTCTCAATCTCAACTTCTGACCACTCGCGGGCATTTATGCAATCGTCAAAACCGATAAATCCCCACCATTGGCCATTCACAAAAATGGGGACCTCCAGCATGGAAAGTACACCCTGAGGTTCTAGGATCTGACGCTCTGTGGGCGTGTAATCCTTTGCGAGGGCAACCGCAACCTGCCCGGCCATTAAAAAATCCATGAGGCGGGTGAACCCCGGAGAATCGAGAGGGACATTTTGCAGCGCCGGGTTGTCGATCTCAGCGGATGCCCGACTATCTGTCCATTCGTAACGCTGGCTGGTTGTCACCGGCTGGCTGCCGTTGAATTGGTTTTCGAATAAGTACACGCGGCTGACTTCAGTTGCCTCGCCAAAATTGTGGAGGACTTCGCTGATGCAGTTTTTCCAATCGGAGGTTTTCAGGAAAAGCCCGGAGGCATGGCTGATGGCTTTCAGGATGGCCTCACGACGGCGCAGCGCTTCTTCGGTCAACTTCCGTTTTACTTCGGCTTTCCGGCGCTCGGTGACGTCCCGGAAGACGCCGCGAAAACCGGTGATATTTCCCTGTTCATCCAGGATCGGAGAGGCGCTTGTTTCGAGATAAACGCGATGCTGATCCGCCTTGTGGATGTATCTACCTTCCACCAGGTACACCGTAGATTGGCCAGGGGGCTGTTGTTCAAAAACCCGGAAGAGATTCTGGGCTTCGTCTTCAATATCCAGATCTCGAGTGGTTCTTCCAATGACTTCTTCAGGAAGGTAACCAAGGATATCGTAAATCTTCGGGCTCACATAGGTGACCCGCCCGGTCCCGTCGATTTCCCAGATGATGTCGTCGATCGATTCCACGAAGCTGCGGAAGCGGTCTTCACCTTCACGCAAGGCCTTCTCTGCCTCTTTTCGCTGGGTAATATCTTCCAGACTGCCTTCAAAAAAAATTTGACCCTGGGAATCGTGGACGACCCGCGAATTATCCTCGACCCAGATCAACCGGCCATCATATCGGCGCGCCTGGAACTCGAACTTTTCGAGAATCCCTTTTTCCCGGAGGGTGTTCAGGGCGCGGATTCGATCAGAAGGATTCAGGTAGATTCGGTTAATATCCTCAGCCAGCAGGCTCTCCCGGTTGGGATAGCCGAGCATCTTGATCAGCGCCGGATTGGCGTCAAGCAGCCTTCCCTCCAGCGAAGTGCGGTAGAGGCCGACTGGAACGCGTTCGACCAGGGAATAATAAGGATTATCCGACTGGCCCTCTTTCAGAGCGGGAAGGGGGGCTTCGAGCGCTTTTTTAACAGCATTGCACAGGCGGCTGAGGAGGTTGGCGCTGGATTTGGGGATGTAATCAAAAAAACCGGTCTTGAGCGCTTCGACTGCGGTCTCCTCGCTGCCGGAGGAGGTGATCAGGATCACCGGGCAACCAGGAGTGCGGGATTGGATCGACCGAAAAATTGAAAACCCATCCGTCCAATGCACCTGATATTCGGTGATTACCAGGTTGTACTCTCCGGTAATCAGCGCCTTTTGGAACCCGGTGGAATCGACGATCTGTACCAGAAGCAAATTGTTACACTGGCGGCGCAGCTCGTTAGCCACCAGGCTGCGATCTTTGGGATGATCATCGATCAGTAAGATGCGCGGCGCTTTTTCCATTTCCACCTGCTGTCGTAGTTGCGGTCTGTGTTGTGAATCGTAGTGTATCGATTTACCCCCGGAATGCGGCTTCCCAGGTGATGATTACCGGCCGAGCATGCGAAACGGAACTTTGAGCAACTTTTTCAAGAAACGTTCCCGAACGGTCAGCTTCTTCTTTGACTCCAGGGCGGCTTGCATGGTCGCCATAGCCTGGAGGTGGTTCCCCGTGCGCAGTTGGAGCGCGGATAATGATTCGAGCAAGTGGGCGCGGGAAGCCTGGTCGCCGGCGGCTTTTAATAGATCGGCGGACTGCTGGTATTTCTCCAGGGCTTCTTTCAAGCGGCCCAAAGCTTCAAGAGCGCCTGCCTGGTTTCCTATGGCCATCCCCTGGCGGCGGATATCTCCCATCTGGGCGAAAAACTCATCGGTGCCGCTGGCTGCTACGAGAGCTTCAGCGGCTTTGCCGGCTTTAAGGAGAGCCACACTGCGGTTATTCTGCATTTCAGCGGCAGAGGGCAGGTCACCCTGGGCGCTATAGCCCTGGGCGGCAGTATCAAATGCGTCTGCCGCGACCTCATATTCCCCAGCCTGGAAGGCGCGCATGCCTGCTTGGGAATGGGTTTGGGGGGATTGCTGGTCGTTCATCAGAAGGTGATCTCTAAGAGGCCTTCGGCGATTGCCCGCAGGCGTTCTACGGATAGCCCGCTCAGGCGTTGGGCCAGCTCGACGTAGGGACGGTTAACTGGCATTGAGACAAATTCCTGGAGGCCTTGCGGCAGCTCGAGAAACCTCTGGATATTTTCCTGCTGGATACGCCATAGGCCAACCAGCCCGGAGGAATCCATGAATTGATCCAGTTGGACCTTCAACTCGGAGGCAAGGGTCTCCAGCTCGGGTATGGATATGGGCGCCATTCCTGCCTCGTATTGCTCGAGGACCTCGGGAGGGATGGCCACCTTTTCGGAGAGATCGGAAAGGGATAGACCGGCGTTCAATCGGGCTTCGCGCAGGCGCTCTCCGACTTCGTACTGGCGCATGGGAATCATCCGCTCAGATTTCTCCAGGTTTTTGGCTGGCCTGGATTCAGACAACGAGCGGTTTCCCCAGAAATGGTCCAGAGGGATATCCAGGTAATAGGAGAGCAGTTCGATCTCGGGCAGGGAGGGAGACTTGAGCCCCTGCTCGTAAGCCTGGTATGCGCTGGTCGGGATACCCAGTATCGCAGCGCATTCTTCAGGAGTGCGGCGGGCTGTGGAGCGAGCGTCGACGAGCAAGAGACCCAGCTTACGGGAGCGAATTTTGCGGGCAATGGGGTAAGAGCTCATGAGGTTACCTGTTCGCAGAGCAGCGGTTAGGTGGAAAAGATCGAACGAGGGAATATAGATATTATAGCATTTAGCGGCGGCGCTGCGGGTTTAGCAGGCCGGTTAAATTCACGCCAAATACTTCGGGGCTCAGTTTGAACCCCGAGGCCTCCAGGCGAGGGGTGAACAGGGGACGGATGCCGGTTGGTTTGAGCTCGCCCAGAACTACCCCGTCCTGCCCGACTCCGGTCTGCTCAAATTTAAAGATATCGGTGAGAACGATGGTATCGCCCTCCATGCCGGCGACCTCAGTGATTGCAGTGACCTTGCGGCTGCCGTCTTTCAAGCGTGACTGCTGGATGATCAGGTCGATCGCCGAGGCCACCTGTTCGCGGATGACGCGGATCGGCATTTCCATACCGGCCATCAGGCACATCGTTTCCAGTCGAGAGAGCGCATCGCGGGGAGAATTTGCGTGCAAGGTGGTCAGAGAACCGTCATGGCCGGTGTTCATTGCCTGGAGCATGTCCAGGGCTTCCCCACCACGCACCTCGCCGACCACGATCCGGTCCGGGCGCATACGCAGCGAATTCCGCACCAGGTCACGGATGGTGACCGCACCGGTGCCATCGATATTGGCCGGTTTGGTCTCCAGACGGACGATATGGTCCTGCTGCAGGCGCAACTCCGCGGCATCTTCAATGGTGACAATGCGCTCGTCTTCAGGGATAAATCCGGAGAGGACGTTGAGCAGGGTGGTTTTGCCTGAGCCGGTGCCGCCCGAGATAATGATATTCATCTTGGCCATTACGCAGGCGCGAACCAGCTCTGCCATATGGCGGGTAATCGATCCAAATTCAACCAACTGGTCGATGCTCAATTTTCCTTGGTCGAACTTGCGAATCGTGATCGAAGGACCATCGATGGCAACCGGGGGAATAACCGCGTTGACTCGCGAGCCATCCGGCAGGCGTGCATCGACGGTGGGAGTATCTGGATCGATCCGCCGGCCTAAGGGGAGGATGATTCGGTCGATGAGCTTGAGCACCTGGACATCGTTCGCGAAAGAGATATTGGTACGGGTTAATTTTCCCTTCCGCTCGATGTATACCCGGCGAGGACCGTTAACCATCACCTCGGTGATATCGGGATCTTCGAGGAGGGATTGGATGGGACCAAATCCGAGCAGGTCGTCCATAACGTCGTGAAAAACCTGCTCTCGCAGGGTCGCTGGCAGATTGAGGTGGGTCTGCTGGTAGGCCTGTTCGAGGCAGCGCAGAGTGGCCTGTTTGCGCTCCTGGACGGGGGGTGGGTTGGCTTCCAGCTCACGCGCTACCGCATTGACCAGATAAGCCTTTAATTTTTGAATTTCCGGGGATTGGGAAGCAGCGCTTGATTGAGGTGGGAAAGCTGTCACGTTTTTCCTCCGGGCCCTGGGTGGTCCGTGGAAATTTCTTCATCCGGTATCAGCCAGACGATCTGGTCACGGTTAAGGGTTAGGAATCCGCACCGGTAAATCTCCTGGCCGCGAGTGTCGTAGACGATGGCGTCGGTGATCGCCAGGAATTTTTCGGACCGGTTCATTTCATCTTTCAGGCGTTCGCTGGGGCGGACGTGCACCTCGCCGTGGATGCGGTGGGTGAGTGTTTGTACGACCGCCGGCACGGGCTTCTTGGCGATAACGTTGGTGAAGATTTTGCCTTTATCGTCGAATTCTGTGATCATGTCGGCTCACCTTTCACGAACTCTTTTTCATTGGGAGGCATCAGATACCCCAAACCGGCGCGGGTGACGATGTGGACAGGGGAGTGCGGGTTGTCTTCCAGTTTCTGGCGAAGGCGGGCAATGCTGACCCAGAGGATTTCTTTGTCTTCACGGTATTGCGGTCCCCAGATAGCGACGAGCAACTGCTCTGCGGTGAGGACCTGGCCCACGTGATGGGCGAATTGGATCAGAAGACGGTATTCCGTGGCGGATAAAAAGACCGGTTTGTCATCCTTCCAGACCTCAGCGCGAGCAAAATCGATGCGCAGGTTGGAATGGGTAAAAAAGCGGCTCTGGAGTGGATCACGGGAGGTCTGCGTCCGGCGAAGGACGGCGCGCACGCGGGCCAATAGCTCTGTTGCGGAGAAGGGTTTGACGATGTAATCGTCCGCGCCGACGTTCAGTCCCTGAACGCGGTCATGTTCCTCGCCGCGCGCAGTGAGCATGATGACGGGGATATTTGAAAACTGGCGGATGCGCTCGCAGGCAGTGATCCCATCCAATTTAGGCATCATGATATCGAGGATCACCAGATCGGGGGAGTGGGTGGTAATCATCTCCAGGGCTTCCTCGCCGTTGACGGCAGTAATGACCTCATACCCTTCGGTCAGCAGGTTGATCTGAAGGAGGCGGTTGTACAACGGCTCATCATCAGCGATTAGTATTCGTGTAGACATAAATCAACTCTTTGTAGAATGGCTCTTTTTGACCAGGTGCGACCCCTTTTTGGGTTGCTCGTATGGCAGGTAGATGTGGAAAGAAGTGCCTTCTCCAACGAACGATTCGACAGAGATCTCGCCGTGGTGTGCTTCCACAATCTGACGGCAGATATACAGGCCCAAACCTGTACCGCGAACGTTTGGCGCCTGTTCCGGATTTCGGAAAAACCGCTCGAAGATGTGGGGGAGATACTGGGCGGGGATACCCGGGCCATTATCCTGGAAAATGATGTGGGCCCTGTTCTCTTCTTTGCGAATGGAAATCACCACGGTGGATCCTGGTGCATATTTTATCGCATTACTGAGCAGGTTTTCAAATACCTGGGCGAGGCGCTGAGGATCACCCTGGACCGGTGATATAGGATTGTCCAGATTGGTGATGATTTGCAGGGTTTTATGATGCACCCGGGCGCGCATGATGACGTCCTTCAGCAGGGCATCCAATCGGACTGGTTGGAACTGCATCGGCATGGTGCCGCTCTGCAGACGCGCCGAATCGAGCATGTTATCGATCAACTCCTGAAGGCGATCGGTCTCTTCGTCGATGATAGTGAGAAATTCGCGCCGATTGGATTCATCCCAGGATGTATCCGGGCGGAGAAGGGTGGTGGTATAGCCCTTGATAAAACCCAGTGGTGTGAGCAACTCGTGGGAGATCGTGGAGATAAAATCTTCCTGGAGGCGAGCCTGCTGACGTTCCGCCTCAATCGACTCGATCTGCTGGCGGATCTGCTGGTGCTGGACCAGCTCGGCGACCTGTTCCGCGGCGAAGGCGGCGACGCGCGTGTTGTCGCTGCTGTAGGCCGGCCCGCCAAAGCGGATGAAGACCATGACCCCCATGATGCGATCGTGAAGGGTCAGCGGGATGCCCAACAAATAGGGGAAGTTCAGGCGCTCCTCGACTGTTTTTTCCGGTTGCGGCTGCTGGAGGTAAATCTGACCACTTTGGAAGACCTGGTTGGCGACTGTTTCTCCCCAGGCCAACTCAGGGCCGGCGCTGCGCCCTCGACCAACGACCCGGGCGTAGGCTACCTCCAATCCCTTTTCCTCGGAATTGGGAAGGTAGAGGACGAGGTTGTCGAAAATGAGGATCGCGCGCAGGAGCGGGATGATTTGGTCCAGAGCGGGTTTCCAGTGGCTGACGCGCGTGATCACCTGGCTTATCGCGTAGAGGTTATCCAACTCAACAGAGGGCAGTACAGAAACAGAAGATGGCTCAGTCATAGGCTTCCCAGGAAGATTGGACTTGGACTTTTTATGTAGAAGATAAGATGTTACCAGAGATTCGTTCTGTGTCTATTTTACGATCTTATTTCTGTAGGAGGAAGGACAAATTCAAAACGAGTTCCCTGATCGATCACTGAATTGACGTGAATAATCGAACCATGGGCTTCGATGATCTGGCGGACGAGGGCCAGCCCAAGCCCCGTCCCGCCGTAACGGCGAGTGGCCGATCCATCCAACTGGTGAAACGGCTCAAAAATTTCTCCGATCCGGTCGGCGGGGATGCCGATGCCGGTATCCTCCACAGCAATGGTGATCAACCCATCTGTGTTTTCTGCGCGAAGGGTAATTTTTCCGCAAGGAGGGGTGAATTTGATCGCGTTATCCACCAGAGCGAGCACCGCCCAGGAGATTTTTTCTTCGTCCGCCCGGACCCGCGGGAGATCTGGCGGGCAGAGGATGTGGATCTCATGCTTTGCCTGCCGGATCCTGGCGCTGGCCCGGCTGACCACTGTTTCGAACAGGCGGCGAACATCCACCGCGGAGATGCGCAGAGTAAACTCACCTTTTTCGGATGTAGAAAAGCGGATGAGATCCTCGACCTGCTGTTCGAGACGTTCCGAAGAGCGCTGAACCACCTGGAGCGCGCTGACCTGCTGTTCGGTCAAAGATCCCATCGCTTCGGAGACCAACAGTTCGACATATCCCTTAATATGGGTCAGCGGGGTGCGCAACTCGTGAGAAATGTTCGAGACGATATTGGATTTCAACTGGCTAAGCTCGGACAGCTTCAATAACGCGCTTTGCAACTCGGCGGTGCGCTCCTGGACGCGCTGCTCCAGTTGCGCGTTGGTTTCCTGCAAGGCAGCCCGTAATTGGATGATCTGCTCGGTGATGGCCTGGTCGAGGCCGGCTTTGTCGATGACCCCCATTTCGACCAGGATTTGTCCGAGGAGTATCTGTTTTCCGCTCTCACCGCGGATTTCCTGCTGGCGATCGAGAGCGCTGCGCAGATCCTCGCGGCTGATCAGCCCCTTTTCCAGCAGGTAATCACCCAAACGAGGGACGAGGATTTCGGGAGTCAAGACCGTTTCGGGCGATGAGTCAGAGGTCATCATTCAGCTCCCTGCCAGACCCACTCTCCAGCGACCATCGTCGCTGTGGGATGGGTGTTGAGCAAATCCTGAGGAGCCACCGTGAAGGGGTCCTGGTTGAGCAGAATCAGATCAGCCAGATAGCCGGGGGCAAGGCGGCCGAGGCGGTCTTCCATGCCAGCGGCGCAGGCGGCGCCAATGGTGTAAGCAGAAAGGGATTGGTTCAGTGAGAGGCGTTGTTCTGGATACCATCCTTCAGGTCCGGGCGACCCATCGGCGCGCTGGCGGGTCACAGCAGCATGGATCCCCCAGAACGGGTTGGGGATCTCAACGGGCGCATCCGAACCAAATGCCAATATCGTCCCCTGGTCGAGCAGGGTCTTCCAGGCATAGGCGTTGGCCGAGCGCCTGCCCCAGTGCTGGTTTGCGGCGAGCATGTCCGAGGTGGCATGGACCGGCTGCATGGAGGCGATCACGTTCAACCGGGCGAAGCGCGGAGCGTCTGCCGGGTCAATGATCTGGACGTGCTCGATGCGGTGGCGCAGGCGGGGCAGGTTCTGGTCTCGCTCGATCTCGCGCAGCCGCGTGTAGGCGTTGAGCACGGTGTGGTTGGCCCGGTCGCCGATAGCGTGTGTCGCCAGGGCGAGGCCGTTGGCGGCAGCCATCAAGCCGATCTCAATGATTTCCTCCACATCCAGGAGGAGCACCCCAGAATCAGAAGACCCCTCGTAGGGTTCCAGCATCGCCGCGGTCTGGGGTCCCAGCGCGCCGTCGGAAAACAGCTTGACTGCGCCGATGCGGAGCAGATCGTCACCGAATCCGCTGCGAAGCCCCAGGCCAGTCGCGTGGGGAAGATCCGCACGCGGGATGCCTTTCACCACCCGAAGACGCAGCCGGTCGTCCTCGTGGAGTTGCTGGAGGGCGACGAAGCATCTGCGTTGGTCATAATCGTGGACGCTGGTAATGCCCATCTGCCAGAGGTTGGTCTGGGCGCGGAAGATAGCCTCGGCGATTTCTTCCGTCGAAGGGACAGGCAGGATTCGGTTGACCAGCTCCATGGCCCCTTCAAGCAAAATGCCATCCGGTTGACTCTGGCTGTCGCGCTGGATGACGCCGTCCGCGGGATCTGGCGTGGCTGCCGTGATTTTCGCGGCCTGGAAAGCCAGGGAATTGGCCCATCCCGCGTGGAGTGATTTGGCCGTGAGATACACAGGATTGCGCGGCGAGATCGCGTCCAGCAGCGCTGCGGTGCCATAACCTTCAGGCCAGGCGTTGTGGTTCCAGCCGTGACCCAGGATCCACTCCCCCGGGCGGGCACTGCGGACGCGCTCCGCCACCCGGCGCAGGCATTCTGCCTGAGTGCCCGTCTCGCAAGCCACTCTCTGAAGCCCCATGGCATAGTGATCGAGATGGAGATGAGCGTCGATCAGGCCCGGCCAGACGGTTCTCTGGCGGAGATCGAAGGTGCGCGCTCCAGAGCGCGCTTCAGCCAGAAGCTCCTGGTCCGCGCCAACCATGACGACCCGGCCATGCTCTATCCCCAGGGCGGTAACCTGTGGCTGGCGAGGATCGTTGGTGGCGATGCGGCCGTTATACAGAATCAGCATGGCTCACTCATCTAAAATATGGGCGATGATGGCATTGAGCTCTTCGTCGGAATAATAGCGGATCAGGAGGGTCCCTTTGCCTTCGAGATTGCGCCGTAAGGTAACGGGCGCACCCAAACGGGCGCGCAGGCGCTGTTCTAGGTCAGCCACTTCTGGAGAGCTGGCCGGCTGGGGAAGGCGACGGGGGCGCTCGCCCTTCATTTTGCGTATCAGGGCTTCCGTCTGGCGGACGTTGAAGTCGAGCTTCAACACCGTACCGAGGGCCGATTCCTGGGCAACAGGCGACTCGAGGCCGAGCAGAGCGCGGGCGTGGCCTTCACTGATCAGCCCATCGATCAGTGCCTGGCGGACAGCCGGGACGAGGTTGAGCAGGTTGATCGCGTTGGTCACCGTGGAGCGCGCCTTGCCGACCCGCCGCGCAATCTCCTCGTGGGTCAGCCCGAATTCTTTGTGGAGCAGGTTGAAGGCTTCGGCTTCTTCGAAGGGGGTCAGGTCGCTGCGCTGCAGGTTCTCAATCAGAGCCAGCTCGAGCTGTTCTTCGTCGCTGGCGCCACTGCGAATCACCACCGGGACGGTGGTCAGCCCGGCCAGGGCAGCGGCGCGCAGGCGGCGCTCGCCAGCGATGAGGACATAGCGATCCGCGCCGGGCTCGCGGCGGACGAGCAGCGGCTGGAGGATACCGAACTGGCGGATCGAATCGGCCAACTCTTTCAAATTTTTGGCATCCATCTGGGTGCGCGGCTGGCGCGGGTTAAAGCCAATCTGTTCGATCGGGATCTCGATCGAGCTTTCCCCTGGAAAAACGGCGTTCTCATCGCGGGGGATGAGCGCATCCAAGCCTTTGCCTAGTCCGGTTTTGCGCGCCATGCGGCCTATTGCTCCTCTAGAACGGGAATGCGGATGCCGTCCGTCTCGAGGACCTCATGGGCCAGACTGGCGTAAGCTTTCGCCGCTTGAGATTCAGGCGCATAGATCGAGATCGGCAGGCCGTACGAAGGAGCCTCGGCGAGGCGGATGCTACGCGGAATGACTGCCTGGAAGACCTGGTCGGGAAAAACCCGGCGTACTTCCGCGACCACGTCGCTGGCCAGGCGCGTTCGTCCGTCGAACATGGTCAGGACGACGCCGCGGATGTGCAGCTCCAGAAACAGCGATCCACGGATGCGATTGAGGGTTGAGGTTAGCTGGCCTAACCCTTCCAGAGCCAGATACTCACACTGGACAGGGATGATCACCCCATCGCGCGCAGCGATCAGCCCGTTCAGGGTAAGCAGACCTAGAGAGGGTGGGCAGTCGATCAGAATATAATCGTAGCGGTCGGTCACCCCTACGAGCACGTTTTTCAGGCGAGTCTCGCGCTGTGGCACCTCGACCAACTCCACTTCCGCACCGGCCAGGGCCGGGGAGGAAGGCAGCAGAGAAATCTTAAGGCGGGGGTTGTGGAGGATTTGCCCGGCAATGGGCACGGCGCCGATCAGGGTCTCATACGTGCCGTTCTTGACCGTGTGCTTGTCGATCCCCAGACAGGAGGTCGCATTGGCCTGTGGGTCGATATCGACCAGAAGCACCCGCTGCCCATAGTATCCCAAGTATGCGCCCAGGTTGATGGCTGTGGTGGTTTTTCCAACGCCGCCTTTTTGATTGACGATTGTGTAGATTCGGCCCATGTTCCTCTTTCCCGGGTTGGACGCGAACTTAAAGGACCTGGATCAGGCTTGCCTGCACTTCCTCGGGGGTCGGGATCCCCTGCAGATAGGGACGGGTCACGGACATGGACGCCAGATGGGTGGCGAAACGGGCCGCTTCCCACGGGTCACGCGTGGTATACAGGCGGGAGAAGAAGCAGGCTGCAAAGATATCCCCGGCGCCAATCGGATCGATTTCTTTCACTTCAGGGGCGCGAAAGTGGCGCAGGTCGCCGTTCCAGTACAGGCGGCAGCCTGCCGCGCCTTCAGTCACCACGAGGATGCGGACCGCCGAAGCAATTTCTTCGATCCGGCTTTCGTCGCCCACCACGTCTTCGATGCTGATCACCGCCGCGGAAGCCTTTTCGAGCACGAAGCGCGCTTCGGGCCATTCGCACGCGTGGACGTGTCCCTGGTTGTCCCAATCGCGCAGCCAGCCCTGCGGGGTCATCCCAAGAAGAGCAGAGGGAAACGCGCGGATGAGCAGCGGGTCGATCTCCTGGTCGACCGGGCCCAGATGGACGATCGGCGCGGACAGCCACGTATCCGGGACCAGGCCAGGACTCAGCTCGGCGGCGTGGTGATAGATGGTCTGGACCCGACCGGCCGGGGTATAGACGTTCTCGAAGGTCGTGCTGTGCTCGACAGGTAGAGCGGCCACCTGCACCCCCTGGAGCTGCGTGAGGGGAAATTCATTTCCCCAGGCAGTGACGACGCCCACTCTTAATCCCAGGGCCTGGGCGGTCAGGCTGGCGTAGGCAGCCGTACCGCCTAACACCGGCCCCTGAGGGGTAATATCATTGGTTAAATGGCCGATGACCAGATAATCCACCGGCTCGATCGAACGAACGTTTAACATGTTTGAATTATACCTGAAACCCGGTTGTGAACCTTCCTACCCGGAGTCTGGCAGGGCCTCCTGTGAATTTTCGGCTGTCTCGGTGGGGAGCGTACGCAGGGCATCGTCCATGGAAACGTTCTCCCGGCGCATGCCCGGGGCAGGGGTGGCGCAGTAGGGGCAAAGGTTCCAGGGTAATTCCATATATTTCCCACACTGGTGGCAGGTCTTTTTTAGCTTCGTATGGCAGTTGGGACAGACGATCCAATCTTCACGGACGCGGCGGCTGCACCCCGGGCATAGCGCGTTATCCTCGATCGCCTGAAGCAGGGCCTCCTCTTCGAGGCTGCGCTGGTATTCTTCTTCCAGCGTTCGCTGGGGGCGGATGATCAGGTATACCAGGATCCCCGGCAAAAAGAGGACGGCGACGATGAGGACCGCAAGGATGCGCAAGAACGAGTCGCGAGAGCGATTGCGAATATCGCGGTAGGTCCAGACCAGCAGGCTGATCCACAGGGCAACGCTGAACGCGGCTCCAAACCCGGTGAGGACCAACAGAACGTTGCTGAGCGTGGTTGGATCGAGTGTCATGGCTGTCTCCGATGGGAAGATTATAGCATGGATAGGAGTTCGTCGTCAGGCGTCTGTTTTTAATAGTCATTATTTCATCAGACTTGCCGTTTTTTGAAACCTCAGGTATAGTGATACCGTTCTATCCAGCCAAAATCTGACCAATTTCATAAGTACCTTATCACAAGGCAGCTCCAATGAAAACCAAAGAGACCCTCCTGACCTATCGGATTACCGATCTTGAGGCGAACGACCGCCCGCGCGAGCGCCTGGCGCAGGTCGGTGCGCAGTCGTTGCGCACCGCCGAGCTTTTGGCGATCCTCCTCCGGGTTGGAATCCAGGGGGAAAATGCCGTTCAGATGGGGGAACGGATTCTCCAGGAGTGCAAGGGGCTGACCGGGCTGCACCGCATCTCATTTGGCGAGCTGTGCGAGATGCACGGCCTGGGCCCTGCCAAGGCGGCCCAGATTAAAGCCGCGATCGAGTTGGGACGGCGGCTGGCGAGCGAAACGCCTGAGGAGCGCCCGGCGATCCACAGCCCCGCCGACGCGGCGGGGTTAATCCAGTATGAGATGGGCGCCCTGGAGCAGGAAGAGTTGTGGGTGCTCTTACTCGACACGCGCAATCGGCACATGAAGACGGAAAAAGTGTACAGGGGCTCGCTGAACGTGTCCATGGTCCGGGTGGGGGAGCTGTTCAAGGCAGCGATCCGCCAGAACATCGCCGCGATGATCATCGCCCACAACCACCCCAGCGGAGACCCGACTCCCAGCCCGGAGGACGTGGCCCTGACCCGCGCGGTGGTCAAGGCCGGCAAGCTGCTGGATATCGACGTGCTCGACCACCTGGTGATTGGGAGCGGCGGACGGTTTGTATCATTAAAGGAGAGAGGATTGAGGTTTGGGGAGTAAAGAGGAGAATGGAGAGCAGCCCGTCCCCTGGACTTTCCGTCCACCTGTGCCGCACCACACCTGTGCCGCACCACAGGTGCAGGCAGGTGCAGGCAGGTGCAGGCAGGACAGGCTGGGCCGGCCAGGCACAGGGAGAACAGGAAGAAGCCGAGAATCGAGATCCAAGAAACGAAAGAAAACCTCCTGTAAGAAGTTGAATAATCTACTCACAGGAGGTTACGAATTGTAGAGAAGATCCGGGTTTGCCGGATTTCTCAATCAGGAGAGGTTGTTGACCAGGGTCCTGCCGAGCGGAAGCAGGGCGGCGGCGCAGATGGCCTTGATGATGTCGCCGGGGAGGAAGGGCCACAGACCGGCCAGGAATGCAATTTTGGCGCCGGTGAAGGTAGCCAGCCAGGCAACGCCGAAGAGGTAGATCACAGCCATGCCGGCGGAAAACATCGCCAGCACTCGCCTCCAATCCCGGTCCATGCCGCGCTCGGCGAGATAGCCCACGAGGAAGGCCGCAGCGATGAAGCCGATCAGATAGCCGCCAGTAGGTCCGAGCAGGCGTGCGATCCCTAACGGGCCGCCGGCGAAGACAGGCAGGCCGAGGATCCCTTCGACCAGGTAGAGTACCAGACTGGCAGCCCCGTGCGAGCGGCCCAAGGCAGCAGCGATCAAGAGGACACCCAGAGTCTGGCCGGTGAGGGGCACGGGCGTGAATGGGAGGGGAATGCGGATTTGAGCCAGACCGGCGACGATCAGGCTGCCGGCAACCACCAGGAGAGCGTCCATCAAGGCGGTATTGCGCAGGCTGATCCGGCGGGTGAAGGTCAGGGCAATCGGTGTTTGCATGGTTTTTTCCTTCAGGAGATGAGATTGGTTAACGTATACCGGGCTACCATGTAAGCTCGATTCTACGAATAGTAACCCGGTTTGGCAAGTGAGGATACTCCTCTCAAGTGGTGATAGTCGTTAGACGAATACAAGGGGGTTAAGCGATCGCCCAGTGTTCCAATTGAAAGGTTCCCAGGATTACCCTATAATGAACACGATATCTCATATACTATGGGCGAAGGAAAGAAAATATGCCTGAATCGTATGACAGCAGTAACCTGGTGATCCACATGGGCAATTCGAACCATCCGGGGGTCATTGTAGAAGTCGACCCCGAACAGGCAGGTTGGGACACGATCCACTTCCAGGCGCGCCGCCTGAGCTCAGGTGAGAGTTGGTCGTTCGCCACTGGCGAAGACGAGCTGGCGCTGGTGGTCCTGGGCGGCATCCTGGACGTGGACTCAGATCGCGGCCAATGGAAGACAATTGGAAAGCGTCCCAATGTCTTTGCAGGGCTGCCCTACGCGCTGTATCTTCCCCGCCAGACCTCTTTTGCCGTGCGCAGCGCCATGGGGTGTGAATTCGCAGTCGCCCGGGCAGCCGCAGACCGCGATTATGCGCCGCGGCTGATCACCCCGCAGGATGTATGGGTCGAGATCCGCGGCGGCGACCACGCCACCCGGCAGATCAATAGCATCATCCCCCCGGGTTTCCCCTGCGCCTGCCTGGTGGTGGTGGAGGTATACACGCCGGGCGGCAACTGGTCGAGCTACCCGCCGCACAAACACGATCTCCACCGCCAGAACGAGAGCGGCCAGATCGGTGAGGCCGACCTGGACGAGATTTATTATTACCGCATCGATCGTCCGGAAGGCTACGCCCTGCAGCGCATTTACACCGATCCGCAGTCGCCCCTCCACCGCGCCGGTCACCCGATCGATGCGACGATCGTCGCCCGGGATAACGATGTTGTGCTGATCCCCGAAGGTTACCACCCGGTTTCTTCTCCCCCCGGCTATACTACCTATTACCTGAACGTCCTCGCCGGCAGCGCGCAGAGCCTGGCTGCCACAGACGATCCCAATTTTGCCTGGGTCAAGGGCACCTATCAGGAGCGCGACCCGCGCGTACCCGTGTACGACATCTCCGTGGCAGCCGGCGTGCGGTGAATATTCACGATGATAAAGATTTCACTACAGAGCGCACTCCATACTCCTCTTTTTTGTGTTAGACTTAACGGTTGCCATGCGACCCGCTATATTGCTCCTTACCTGCCTGGTCCTCGTGCTCGCGCCGCCAGTGATGCCAGCGCGAGCGCAAACGCCGCAGCCGCCCGAGCCGGGGATTACCTCGCCCTGGCCGGATGAGGCACTCCAGGGAGTGGTCGCCATCCAGGGGACAAGCGCTCTGCCCAATTTCCAGAGCGCCGAGATTTCCTTCGCCTACGCCAATAACCCAACCGGGACGTGGTTTCCCATTACCCTGGCCGAAAAACCGGTCAATTCTGGCGCACTGGCTTCCTGGGATACGACCACCATCACCGATGGGGATTACGCGCTGCGGCTCAGGATCGTTTTAAAGGGCGGCTCGGATCGCACGTTCGTCGTGGATGGCCTGCGGGTACGCAATTATTCTCCGGTCGAGACCCGCGTTCCAACCCCCAGCCCGACCGCAGCGGCGACCCAGGTCTTATCGATAACGGCCACTCCACAGCCGTCGCCCACGCCGACCGCATCACCGACCGTCATGGCGGCGACCGCGACGGAACTGCTATCGAACCCGGCGCGTCTCACGGTCCAGGCGGTTGCAGGCAGCCTGGCACAAGGAGCCCTGGTAGCCGTGGCGTTCTTCGCCGCACTGGGGATCTATCTGGGGCTCAAAGCGCTGTGGCGCAGATTCTAATCCTGGCAGGTGTGCTGGAGTCATGTTCGACACTCTTTCTCGTTTCATCCATCCCGAGGCCCACGCCAATCGGGAGACATTTTTGATCGTCGGCCTGGGAAACCCCGGGCGAGAATACCGTGAGACTCGCCACAACATCGGCTTCATGCTCATCGATACCCTGGCCCGGGAGGAAGGCCTGACCATCAGCCGGATGCAATCTAAGGCGCTGGTCGCACAGGGCGAGATCTCCGGTCATAAGGTGATCCTGGCCAAGCCGCAGACGTATATGAACCTCTCCGGCCAGGCGGTGGGCGGCCTGCTGCGCTTTTACAAGATCTCTCTCGACCACCTCCTCGTCGCTCACGATGACCTGGATCTGCCCCTGGGCGCGATCCGCATTCGCCCGGGTGGAGGCTCGCCCGGACAAAAGGGTGTCTCCTCGATCATCGAGAAGGTAGGCACGCAGGATTTTCCCCGCCTGCGTTTGGGGATCGGCCGGCCGCCGGGGCGGATGGATCCTGCGGATTACGTGCTCGAGCCATTTTCTGCCGAGGAGAAACCGCTGGTTTTTACGGTCCTGGAAAAGGCATCTGAAGCCGTATTGGTATATATCGAGCGCGGGCTGGAGCCGGCGATGAATCTGTATAACGGCCCGGTCGAAAAGGGGTTGGATAAGAGGTAATCGTGCTCGATTTCATTCGTTCGCTGGCTGCTTATCAGGAGCTCATGGCTGCCCTGAAAGCCAGGGAAACTCTTCCCGGACTGGCATTGCCGCGGGCCGCGCGCCTGCCGGTGACCGCTGCGCTTTATACTGACCTGGGCCGGCCGATCTTGCTGCTGACCGATCGCGCCGATCACGCGCTGACCCTCCTCGACGAACTGGCATTCTGGGCGCCTGATTCACCGCGCCTGTTCTTTCCCGAACCGAACCCGGTCTTCTACGAGCAAGGCACCTGGAGCGGCACGATCCGCCGTGACCGGATGAACGCAATCATCGCCCTGGCCGCCTACCACTTTCCCAGGCCTGGCGGGCAGAATGGGCAGCCAGAGCCAAAGCCGCCGCTGATCATCGCCCCGGCACGCTCGCTGATGGCGCGCACCCTGCCCCGCCGGGACATGCTCAAGGCCACGCGGGCGCTCAAGCCCGGGATGCAGGTTTCGCCGGAGAGCCTGGCGCGAAGCTGGATTGATATCGGTTACGAGCCGGTAAACGTGGTCCTCGAGCCGGGACAGTTCTCCCGCCGGGGTGGGATCCTGGATCTCTGGCCTCCTGCTGAGACCATGCCAGCTCGCCTCGAGTTTTTCGGGGATGAGATCGATACCCTGCGCCTCTTCGACCCGGGCAGTCAGCGCACGGTGCGCACCCTGGACCGCCTGACAGTCACACCCGCGCGGGAGATCCTGCCCGGATCCGCCTCCGCAGAACAGAAGGCGTGCATGCCCGAGGAAAAGATCGACGAGTTCTATTTACCCCTGGTGCACCCTTCTCCTGCCAGCCTGTTGGATTATTTACCCGCGCAGGCCCTGGTGCTGTTCGATGACCTGGGAGTGCTTCAATCGACCGTGGCCGGGTTCGAGGAGCAGGCAGTCAGTATCCGCCAGGAAAATATCAAGGAGGGCCTGCTACCGGACGATTTCCCCGTGCCGTACCTGTCCTGGTCGGAGCTTGCCGACAGCCTGGCGGGCCACGCTTCCCTGGAGCTTGGCCGATCGACCGTCGAAGAGCCCTCCCGCCTGGCGCAGGCCTTTCAGCCTGGCCCGCGCTTTGCCGGTCGCCTGAAAAACGTTCTCGACGACCTGGAGGAACGCTACACCCGCGCCGAGCGGATCGTGTTGGTTTCCCGCCAGGTTTCACGCTTGAAGGAGCTGTGGGAAGAGCGCCGCCTGGAACCCGGACCCGAGCGGATCGAGCCAGAGTTCTCAGAAGGTACGCTCAGCGAGGGCTGGATCCTGACTCCCGACGAGGGCGCGCCGCTCGACCTGCTTACCGACAGCGAGATCTTTGGCTGGGAAAGACCGCAACCGCGCCAGCGTCACCGCCAGGTCGCCGAGGCTCCCGAGGCAGCCTACGCTGATCTGAAAGCCGGCGATTGGGTGGTCCATGTCGATCATGGCATCGGGCGTTTTACCGGCCTTGTAACCCGCACGTTAGAAGGCGTGCAGCGCGAGTTCCTCGCGGTGGAATACGATGGCGGCGACCAGATCTTCGTCCCCATCCACCAGGCCGACCGCCTGACCCGTTACGTTGGCCCAGATAACGAAGAACCTGCGCCTACTCGCCTGGGAACCCAGGAATGGTCCCAGGCCAGGCAGCGCGTCCAGGCCGCGGTGGAAGAGGTGGCCCACGATCTGCTGGACCTATACGCCAGGCGCCAGGTGGCACGTGGATTTGCATTTGGCCAGGATACACCCTGGCAACAGGAGTTGGAAGCCAGCTTCCCTTACATTGAAACTGAAGACCAGCTCAAGGCGATTCGGGCGGTGAAGAGCGATATGGAAAAACCGCGTCCCATGGACCGCCTGCTCTGCGGAGACGTGGGCTACGGTAAGACGGAGGTTGCTCTGCGCGCCGCGTTTAAAGCGGTCAACGGCGGGAAGCAGGTCGGGGTACTCGTTCCCACCACCGTCCTCGCCCAGCAGCACTACGAAACCTTCTGCCAGCGGTTAGCGCCGTTCCCGGTCACCGTCGAGATGCTCTCGCGCTTCCGCAGTCCCAAAGAGCAGGATGAGATCCTCAAGCGCCTGGCGGCAGGCGGGATCGACATCCTCATCGGCACCCACCGGTTGATCCAACCGGATGTCCAGTTCAAGGATCTTGGGCTGGCGATCATCGACGAAGAGCAGCGTTTTGGGGTCACCCACAAGGAGTTTTTGAAGCGACTGCGCACCGAGGTGGACGTGCTTACCCTCACCGCGACACCCATTCCACGCACGCTGTACATGGCCCTGACCGGGGTGCGGGACATCTCCAACATCAATACGCCACCCGAAGAACGCCTGCCGATCATCACTCACGTAGGTCCATATTCGCCGCGCCTGGCGCGCCAGGCGATCCTCCGCGAGCTGGAGCGCGGTGGGCAGGTATTTTTCGTCCACAATCGGGTACAGACCATACCCGCCATGCTGTCCCATGTCAAACAGTTAGTCCCCGAGGCGCGGATCGGGGTCGCTCACGGGCAGATGCCCGAACACGAGCTGGCCTCGGTGATGCAGCACTTCACGCGCGGGGATATCGACGTCCTGCTGAGCACCTCGATCATCGAGTCCGGGCTGGATATTCCCAACGCCAACACCCTGATCGTCGACCGGGCAGATAACTTTGGTCTGGCCCAGCTCTACCAACTACGCGGGCGGGTCGGGCGTGGAGCGCAGCGTGCCTATGCCTACTTCTTCCGCCACCGTCGCATCGCTCCAACGGCGGACGGGCAGGAGCGCCTGGAAGTGATCGCTGAGAACACCCAGCTTGGAGCCGGTTATTCGATCGCGATGCGCGACCTTGAAATGCGCGGGGCAGGCGACCTGCTCGGGATGCGCCAATCCGGGTATATCGCCGCGGTGGGTTTCCACCTATACACCCGCCTGCTCTCCCAATCGGTCCGCTCGCTGCGCGGGCAGCTAGGCCTGCCTGCGCAGAAGGAAGGAATCCTGGCGGATGAGCGCGCGATCCGCCTGCCTGTCAGCGTCGACCTGCCCATCTCGATCGGCGTGCCGATCCGCTACATCCCCGACCAGAATATGCGCCTGAGCATCTACCGCCGCCTCGCCGATCTGCAGTCGGAAGCGGATATTGGTGCGATGGAGCAGGAATTCCAGGACCGCTTCGGACCGCTACCCGAGGAGGTCGCCAACCTGGTCTTTCAGATCCGAGTCAAGCTGCGCGCCGAGCAGGCGGGACTGGCCTCGGTGGGGCTCGAAGGCGACCAGTTCGTGTTGCGCTTCCCGCCGCTTCCGGAGGGGGTCGCCAATCGCAACCTGCCCTCGTTGGGGCCAGACGTGCGCGTTGGGCGGAATGCGTACTGGCTGGCCTACTCCAGCCAGCAGGAGGACTGGCGCGTTCGATTGCTCGAGGCGCTTTCCGCGATCATTGCTATCTGGCAGCCCACCTGAGTCAAAAAAAGACCGCAAGAAAGCGCTTGTTTTCCCGTAAATATTTGTTACAATAGAACAAGTGTTATAATTATAGGCTCATTTGCCCGGGTCCTTTGGGGAAAACCTCGCAGAAGCGGACCCTATGCCAGGAATTTATGGAGTAAAGAATGAATTTTGAATTGCATGCCCCCTACCAACCGACCGGGGACCAGCCCGAAGCGATCGAGCAGCTCGTCGATGGTATCCGGAACGGCTATCGCAACCAGGTACTTCTTGGCGCCACGGGAACCGGGAAAACCTATACCATTGCCCAGGTGATCGCCCAGGTGAACAAGCCGGCCCTGGTCATGGCGCATAACAAAACCCTGGCGGCCCAACTCTATGCCGAGTTCAAGGAATTCTTTCCCAACAACGCGGTTGAATATTTCGTCTCTTATTACGATTATTACCAGCCGGAAGCCTACGTCCCCCGCCACGATCTGTACATCGAAAAGGAGACCGATATCAATGAGGAGATCGACCGGCTGCGCCTGGCGGCAACGACCGCGCTGATGTCGCGCAAGGATGTGATCATCGTTGCATCGGTATCCTGCATCTACGGTTTGGGCAGCCCGGAGACCTACGGCAAGGTTGTCATCGACCTGGAGGTGGGCAAGATCTACCGGCGTAACGCTCTGCTGCGCCAGTTGGTCGAGAGCCAATACCAGCGCAATGATCTCGATCTGCACCCGGGTACGTTCCGCGTGCGTGGAGATACCCTCGAGATCTTCCCGGCTTATGAGGACCGCAAAGTATACCGAGTTTCTTTCTTCGGCGACGAGGTCGAGCGCATCCTCGAGGTAAACCCCCTGACGGGCGAGGTTTACGCGGACCCCAAAGCGGCCAACATCTTTCCAGCGAAACACTACATTACCCAGGATGACCGGCTGAAGCTGGCCATTGTGGATATCGAAGCGGAGCTGGAGGAGCGCCTGAAGTATTTCCGCGCCGAGGGGAAGCTGCTCGAAGCCCAGCGTCTGGAGCAGCGCACCCGCTATGACCTGGAGATGCTCCGTGAGGTGGGTTACTGCGCGGGGATCGAGAACTATTCACGGCATCTCGACCAGCGCGAGGCAGGCTCGCCACCCTGGACCCTGATTGATTACCTGCCCACTGACTACCTGCTCGTCCTGGACGAATCGCACATGACCGTGCCCCAGATCCACGGGATGTTCAACGGCGACCGCTCGCGCAAAGAGATCCTCGCCGAGTACGGTTTCCGCCTGCCTTCGGCGCTGGATAACCGGCCGCTGACTTTCGAGGAGTTCGAGAGCCGCATGGGCCAGACGATCTACACCTCCGCGACGCCCGGTCCCTACGAGCTGGCTCGCGCCGACCAGATCGTCGAGCAGATCATCCGCCCCACCGGCCTGGTAGACCCCGAGGTTGAGATCCGGTCCACCCAGGGGCAGATCGATAACCTGGTGGTAGAGATCCGCCAGCGGGTCGAGGCCGGCGAGCGCGTCCTGGTCACCACACTGACCAAGCGGATGGCCGAGGACCTCTCCGATTACCTGATGGAACTGGGGATTAAGGTCCACTATCTCCATTCCGAGGTTGAGACCCTGGAGCGGGTGGGCATCTTGCGCGATCTCCGCCTGGGGGTGTTCGATGTGCTGGTGGGGATCAACCTGCTACGCGAAGGTCTGGACCTGCCAGAAGTGTCCCTGGTTACGATATTGGACGCGGACAAGGAGGGGTTCCTCCGTTCGGAAACCTCGCTCATCCAGACGATCGGCCGGGCCGCTCGTAATGTACATGGGAAGGTGATTATGTATGCCGATCAAACCACAGATAGCATGCGCCGTGCGGTGGATGAGACGAACCGGCGGCGGGCCAAGCAATCCGCTTACAACGAATCTCATGGTATCGAGCCGATGACGATTGTTAAATCCATCCGGGATATTACCGAGCGGTTGCAGTCCAGCCATGTTGCAGCCGAACCGCGGGGAGAGTATGCAGCCGGGGGGTCCAGTTCCAGCGCGGTGAGCAAGATCCCCAAGTCGGAACTGCAGCGCGTGCTTGCCGACCTGGAAAAGCAGATGAAAGAAGCAGCCAGGAACCTCGAGTTCGAGAAGGCGGCGGTCGTCCGCGATCAGATCTACGAGCTGCGCACGATCCTGGCCGAGCAGGAGGACCTTCCGCCGTGGCAGAAGGCGCGCCTTCTGGCCGGGGAGTTGGAGTAAAGCTTATGCGGTCTGGCGGACTTCGAAGCGGGAAAATTCACCGGTTGGGATCTCCCAATCGGATTTTACCTGAGTGACCACGGCGCCGTGCGGACCCTTGTGGAGGTAGTAGAGCAGGTCTTCGAGAGTATCGCGGGGGCCCTCGGCGAGGACTTCTACGTCTCCGAAGGTTGTGTTGCGCACCCATCCGGTCACATCCAGCAGGTCAGCCTTTTCGATAACGAAAAAGCGGAAACCCACTCCCTGGACATGTCCCATCACCACGGCGTGCAGACGTGAAAAGTCCTTGTTGTTCGCGCTCATGCAGACTTTTCCCGGGGAGTGGCGAGCCGGGTTCCGCCGCTGACCTGTCTGCTGCGCAGGCCAGCCGCGAACGGGATCAACAAGATCAAGAAAAGCAATATCAGGTAGGGCAGCAGGTTGTTGAACACCACCGCGGAGATGTTAATCCCCAGGGTCTCGTTCTGCCAGCGGGTTTCCATTTCGCGCAGCGAAGACCCGAAAGCCGCGCGCATACCGTCATCGCAGCCGAGCCCATTGGCATAGCTGGAAAGGAGCTTATTCAGCCCGCTGGTCCCGTAGGTTTTTTGCAGGAAGCGGGTGAACGAAGCTGCCTCAGCGTAGGCGAGGAAGTTGCCCGAAGCGTCCTGTGGGAATGACCCACACAGGCTGGTGATGGGCAGCAGTGCATATTTTTCCCGGGCGACGTCTAAAGCGCGGGTGTAATCCGGGTTGGCGTACAACTCGGCAAGCGAAGCCAGGCCTTCGTTGAACCAGGTTGGCAGGCTGGAATAACCCAGCCCGGTTGCCTGGTAGAGGAGGACGTGGGTCAGCTCGTGAGGGATCTGGCGCTCGAGCTCGAGCTTCTGCTCCGGGCCGGGGTGGATGGAAACCATCACGGCGCCCAGATCAGGGTTGGCATAGCCAGCGACCCACGGCTGCCCTCCTAATTGGAGAGCTTTCTGAAGTTCCGAAGCGCTGGAGTAGACATAAATCTTCAGATTCCTGGGCGGCGGCAGAGGGACCAGCTTTTGGGCCGAAACCAGCCCTTCGTGGGCAACGTTCAGGACCATCTGCCCGAATTGCTTATCTCCTTCGTACCAGTGGACATCGAACACCCCATCCGACTGGCTTTGCCATTCAAAGCGGTTGTCTTCATAATTAAAAGGGTAGGAATAGCTGAGACGTTCTTCATAATCGTCCACGAACCTGACCCTGTACCAGTAATAAATCGTCGTGCCAGGGCGGATTGCGTGGGTGCTTATATTATAGGTGTAGATATAATCTCCCTGGCTGTCGAGGTCCATCTTGCCCACACGAATCTCGCCGCTGTCATCCTGGAAGGAAACGAATACTTCCTTGATTGGCGCGCTGGAAGTAATCGTTGCGCGGAAGGGGATGTTTTTCCCGAATTCGTAATGCTTCTGGGGGCTTTCATCGACAAAATCCACTCTGGGAACGACGGTCGATCCTGGTGCCCCGATGAGATGCAACCCAACCAGGAAGATGGCGATGATGGACTGCAGCACGCTTCTTTATCCTTTTTTCTTCCTGGCCCTGGAAGAGGAGTCGGCCGGTTTGTCGATGGGATTGCCTTCTTCGTCGATGTAGTCGACTTCATCCGCGTTGTAATCAAATAGGTCGAAAAGAGGAACGTCTTCCGTAAAACTCAGGTTTTCGAGGGCGTCTTCGATCAGGTCCGCCTCTTCATCGTCATCGGTTTCTTCGAGCAGCTCTTCCAGCCGACTGCGCACACCTTCTCCACCGACCTGGGAAAGGGACCAGATGGCGGCCAGGCGAATGTCGTCGTCTTCTTCCTCGTCCAGCATCTTCAGCAGCGCCTCGCGGGCCTCTCCCAATTGCAGCTCGCCCGCCGCGCGGACCGCCTCGATCCGCACTTCATCCACGGGATGGTCCAGGCTGTCGATCACATCGTCGGCCCAGCGCCCGTCAGCGCTTCGGCCCATGGCAAACAGCGCACTGGAAATCCACTCGGGATTGCTGTTGTGGAAGGCCGCCTCGATGAGAGCGGGAACTTCCTCCCGACTGGAGTAACCCAGCGATTCCAGTGCGCGCCGGCGGATGAGCTCATCATCGCGGCCTGTAGCGGCGCGGAGAAGGGCGTCTTCAACCTCATGGAGGAGATCCTCGGGGATTTCATCCACCTCCCCCTGGTAGACAAAAAAGCCAAGCGCGCTGGCAGCAGTCGAGCGGACCAGGGTGTCTTCGTCGTGTTCGAGTAGATGCGTAAACAGGTCAGCCAGGTTCTTGTCCTCGTCTTCCCAGAGCAGACGTATGGCCATAGAGCGCACCTGGGGATCACTGTCTTCGAGAGTGAAAATGCCCAGGTCGTGAAAATCCAGGAGCGTATCCGCCTCGATGGCTTCTTCCAGAGATTCCATCAGGGTTCGCCGGCGGGGAATAGGGACATCGGCCCAGACGCTCTTTAATGCCCATAGCTCGTTGGGTGTGAGGTCGGAAAACCGGTGCAAATATATTGGGGGAAACTGATGGTCCATGTCCAGCAAACTGGACGTGACCGTCTCGAAGGGGACTTTGGGAGACATTTCTTTCATGATCTACCTCTATTGCAATTTTCTTACCAATTTCATCGCGATCAGGGTTGCAAAATCGGGTTGGCGAAGTCCTGGAAGGTGACATAGGTCATTAGCAGGAGCAAGGCCGCGAAACCGATCAGATGAACCACATTTTCATATTGCGCCGGGACCCGGCGGCGGAACAGGATTTCCGCGAGGACGAATAAGATTCGCCCGCCATCCAGAGCGGGGATCGGCAGCAGGTTCGTAAGGCCAAGGGCGATCGAAATGGTGCCCATCAACCAGAGCACGTTGACCGCAGGGGTGCTGGTCGGGGTGGTACTGGCTTGTTCATCACGCCGCACCGCTTCTTGATAGATGTCGAACATTCCCTTGGGGCCGACCAGGCGGGTTTCCTCAGGGTTGGTCTGACCGCGGATCAGGCGCACCGGGAGCAAGACGAACTGATGCGCCTGTTCATACGCGGTGCTCGTCGCCATGGGCACCGCCTGGCCAATGGTCACCGGAACGTACGGATTGCCCATGACAATCCCCAGCGGACCCTCTCCAGATGGTGGATTCTTGCGCGGAGTCAACTGAGTGATTTTCTCTACGCCATCGCGGCTGTAGGCGAGGGTCACCTGCTGGCCAAGGTTTTGCTGAACCAGGTTGTGCAGGTTATCCATACTTTTTACGGGGGTCCCATCGATGGCGGTGATCACGTCCCCGGTCTTCAACCCGGCCTGTGCCGCGGGAGAGCCAGGCGCCAAATCGACCACCTGGACCACCACGGTATTGGGAGCCCCGACGCGCAAGAACATCACGCTGAACAGGATAATGCCGAGCAGCACGTTCATCAACGGTCCGCCGAGAAGGACCAGCAAGCGTTTCCAGGGGTTCGCTGCGGCAAGTCCGCCAGGAACTTCGGGATCATTCTCCCCTTTGGGGCGTACAAAGGCACCAAAGGGGATCCAGTTCAGAGTAAACTCGGTGCCTTTCCAGGTAAACAGGCGCGCGATCCGCGGCGGAAAGCCGAAGCCGAACTCCTCGACCTCGATGTTGAACAGGCGGGCAAAGAGAAAGTGTCCAAATTCGTGGAAAAACAATAACAGCCCCAGAACGATAACGAACTGGAGCAGAGTCAAAATGGTAAATGACATGTTTGTGTTACCCTCATTATAAACGATCGGTTTTCACCGGTAGCTTCCAGAATAAACAAGGCAAGGAGGTATTCCTTACCTTGAAAGACCAGTATACATGAACCAATTATATCGCGATTGAGTCGATTTTTCTAACTGGACTAAAAGTGGCCATCGTTGACCAATCGAGCCGGGCCTCCGGGGGGAGCAACGTACACTGTGCGCACTGCGGGAACATTTCGCACCAGCTCCTCAACAACCGCGGCTGAATCTCCCAGGGTGAGGATGTGGACATTGGGCCCGGCGTCAATGGTATAGCAGACGGGCAGTCCGGCCGCACGCCAGGACTGGACCTGGCAGATCAGCTCCAGCGTTCCTGGTTCCCAGTAGATCAGCAGCGGCGTGGAGGTTATCATTACCGCGTGCATCAGGTTGCAGTCCAGCTCAACGACCTCTGCCAGCTTTTCAAAATCCTTCTCAACGATCGCCTGGCGGCACAGTACCACCCGCCGGGGGGCGTCCGCGACGCGCGCGGGCTGGAGGATGCTCGTCGCAGCCAGGCTGTGGCCCGCGCTCGAACCGGTGGCTTTTTCCCCAGCCTCGACCACGGCGATGACGTCGACCAGATCCCAGTAGTCGGGGGGCGCTATCGAAAAGGCATAAGAATCGGCGTCGGTCTCCCCCGCCTGCCACTCGACGAAACCGCCCGGGATGGAACGGCAAGCTGACCCCGAGCCGCGCCGCGCCAGGCGGCTCAAATCACGCTCAGAGAGATCCAGCCCCAGGGCAGTCGAAGCCGCCAGCGCCAGCGCAGCGTACGCCGAAGCGGACGAGGCAATCCCGGCCCCGGTGGGGAAATTGTTCTCGCTGGACACCCGGGCGCGGAGCTGCGAGCCAGCCATCCCGCGGACCAGATCCAGGAAACCGCTCATCCGCCGCAGGGCTTCAACAGGCCCCGGTCGCCCGTTGAGGGTCAGCTCGTCTGCCGCCAGGCTCAGATCGAAGGCGATCGAGGTGCGCGTCTCCAGGCCTCCGAGGTTCATCGACAGCGAGCTGTTCGCCGCAAGGCGCAGGGTATCGTCGCGGTTTCCCCAATATTTGATCAGTGCGATGTTGGCGCAGGCTTGGGTGGTGGCTGTGGTCATACTTTTCCTTTTTCCAACGCGAATTTCACTGCCTCCTCCAATGTCATCGCCGCGCCCGCCTCCCACGCGGACTGGAAGCCAGTCTCGCCCAACTGCTCACGAACTGCCACCAGAGTCTGCGCATAGAAGTGAAGAAGATCTGGCTCGACTGTGATGTTTAGTGGGTTTAATATTGTATCGACTGATCCTAATAGCTTCGCAGCTTTCCGGGGGTCATCCGTAACGAATGCATGGCGGGCTATTCCAATCAAGCCAGATGTTAATTGGAATTTTTCCCCCAATTCTTTACGGAGATTTATACTAGTGACGAAGTATTGCCTGGCCTTAGCAATTCCTTCCGGGGTCATTTCCTCCAAACTTACCATGCCCAAACCGAATAAGACATTGGCTATACCTGACTTATCGTTGGCTGCTCGCATCTTCGCCAGGCTTTTCTCAAATAATGCCTGGGCCGAGTCGTAATCATGTTGATAATACGCGACAAGCCCTTGATTAAGAAAAGAATAGCCAAGTGTCCATTGATCTCCCATTTCAATTGCGATAGTCATATGTTCTTCAAAGAACGACTTGGCTGCATCAAAGTCTCCTTGAGACTGTGCCCATCTGCCTAAAAGATAGAATGCGATGGACATTCCATGCCTGTCCCCCATTTCGCGCCTCATCCCTAAATGCTTTTCAAATAAAGATCTGGCTGCAGGATAGTCGCCTTGTACAAGGGCAATGATGCCCAGATTGTTTAGTGCCCATCCAGTCCCGGATTTATCACCTATCCGGCTGGATAGTTCCAGGCTCTCTTCAAAAAGAGTCCGCGCTGCAGCGAAATCCCCCTTTGACTGCTCAAGCATGCCAAAATTATGCAGCGAGAAAGACAGATCTTTTATATTGCCCAACGCTCTCTGCAGTTTCAGGCTCTCTTCATAGAATGATTTCGCTGAGACATAGTCCGCTTGTTCCCAGGCAATAACCCCGAGGTTCGTCAGAGCTTGCGCCGTACTTGCGTCATCGCCCGCCCGACGTGCAAACACTACACTCTCATTCAAAACCTGCCGAGCAGAATCGAACTGTGTTCTACGGTCATAAGCAAAGCCCATTTCGATTAGCACTCGAGCAATTTCAGAGGACTTTTCAATTTCATCAAATGTTGTCCTGACCTGACTTAGCAAGTCTAAAGCAATGTCGTAATTACCGCGCAGGCGATTCAACTTTCCCAATGCGAATTGGGCGCCAGCCTTCAGTGCTACATCATCTTTTGCCAATTCCAACGCCGTGTGATAATCGCTCTGAGCTTCATCATACTTGCCTGTCAATTGCAGGACTTCTCCACGCTTCAAATGAATTTCAATCTGCTCGTTCCGGTCCAGGAGCAATGGCAAAAGTTTGCCGTAATACTCCAGCGCGGCGTCGTTGGCGAAATTTTTTTGCGCGGCTTCGCCCGCCTTAAGCAAATACTCGTGCTGCTTCTCTTCATTCTCGCTGCGCCAGTAATGAAAGGCTATGGCGTCCACGGACGCATCGGCGCTTTCCAGGTAGCGCGCAAGCCGCTCATGCAGTTTTGCGCGCGTGGCGAAGGGCAGGCTTTCATACGTCACTTCATGTGTGACGATATGCTTGAACAAGTATGCCAGCTCAGGCTCGGGGGAAACGAGAGGTGTGATCTCTAGTGCGTCCAATGCGTCCAGAACGGCTTTCACCTGCGGGTAGGATCCCAGATTGGGGTAATAGCCTGACAGCCATTTGGCGCGGAACAACCGCCCGATAATGCTCGCCGCGCGCAGGGTAGTCCTCTCCTGCTCACTCAGTTGGTCAATACGGCTGAGGATGAGGTTGTGCAGGCTATCCGGCAGCTCGATGCGGTTCAGGTCGGATGGATCGATACTACGGTCATGTAAATAGTTAAGCAGTTCCTCGAGATAGAATGGATTGCCCTGCGCCCGTGCCATTAAAGTATCCACCAGTCCTTCAGGCAGGGCGCCATTGCGTGCGGGATACAACTGTAATAATTTGGCGCGGACGGCGCTCTCCGCTTCGGCTTTGGTTAACTCGTGCAGTTCGACTCGCGTGAACTGCGTCAGGGTTTCAATCCGAGGAGCTTGCAGCCGTTCCATCGCTGGTGGGCGATACGCCAGCAAGAAACATACGGCGTGATTTGATAGCGCCCTCGCCAATCCCTCTAGTAGGTCATGCGAGAGTGCGTCGATCCAATGCAGGTCTTCGATCACGATCAACACGGGTTCATCTTCTGCGGCGGATTTCAAACAATCTTCGAGCAGGGCATGCAACGCGCTCTGGCGAATCTTCGGCTCGAGATTCTTTGTGAAGTAATTTTCGGGGATGTTCAGATCCAGTATCGCGTTCAATAACGGCATGGCTTCCACACGATCGGGCGCCCGGTCTTCGATCTCGCCCTCCAGCCAGCGGACCAGTTTTCTTTCCGGCATGTCAGGGTCCACATCGAAGAATGCCTGCCAGATGGATTTCCACGCCAGGTATGGAGTGTGGATGCCATCCGACTGGCAAGCCCCGCCGTATCCGGCGAATCCTTTTCGGCGGGCAGATCGGATCACCTCTGCCACGAGCCGGGACTTCCCCAAGCCTGCCTCTGCCACGATGCCGATGACTTGCCTCAGACCTTTCACCGTCAAATCCAATTTGTCGTTGATGAGTTGCAACTCATGTGCTCGTCCGACCATCGGCAGTGCATAGGTCGGTTCTTGCAGACGGATGGCGCGCTGCTTGCGTTCACCTGTCACTGCGAATACAGGTAATGGCTCGGCTTTACCCTTGATCGGTAACGGCGTGCGCGGCTCGAAGCTAAAGTGGGATTCCACCGCTTTATACACATGACTGCTCACAAGAATTTCATCTGGCGCCGCAGCGGTCATCAAACGCGCCGCGAGATTAACATCATCGCCCAACGCACCGAAGGTCTTGCGCGTTGTACCTCCATACGCGCCCACGCGCATCGTCCCCTGCGTAAGACCCATTTGCATTTGCAAAGTAGATGAGCGCTTTATATCCAATGCCGCTTTCACGGCACGCCGCGCATTGTCTTCATGGGCGCTTAATGCGCCGAAGTTTATGTACGCGTAACTGCCCTTATCCCCGATTGTGATTTGCAATAACGTTCCCTCGTAGCGCTCGACAATGGTCTGCGTGCCGCGAATGAACACATCCAATTGGCCTTTGGCATCTTCCGCATCATAGTCAATACCGAGGAAGCGTAGGAACAACGCCACACAAGGGCGAAACTCCGTTAGGAAGGATTCTTCACGATCCGTCTGCGATTTGTGCAACCAGCCCCGCAATTGCTCCATGGATAATTGTGCAACGGGTGATACTTCTATTGGCTCGGTAATTTTCGAATATGCAGCGACCACGGCAAAGCGTTCGCCGCTGTCGTAATCAGTCCGCCATTCTTTTACCGTCAACGAATCCGCAAGTGAATTGACGGTTGCTTCGTCTACCAACACATCCCCCCCCTGTGATAAATGCTCTCCGGTGGAGGTGCGTGCGACCGTTGCGCCGGCGAGTGCATCGACGTAATGGATCTGCGGATCACCGACCACAAATCGCCGTGCCGGTCCTGAGGCCACTGCTACCTTCAGGGTTAGTGCCGTCAACGTGCCATTGGGCAGAGGGATCGTCTTGAATGCCTGCATCGCCTCTTGCAATGCAAACGCGCAAGTCACGGCACGTGCAGATCCATCCCCCGTTCCCCCTTCCCTCATAGTGAAAGGGGCAGAGGAGGTTCGGTCATCAAACCAACACATGATCGAATCCCCTGCAAATTCAATCACACTCCCGCCATAACGTTCGATCTCCGCGATCAACGCTGTGTAAACCTGGTCGAGATGCTTGGTCAGTTCCTCCGCGCCTCGTCGAGGTCCAAGTGACTCGCGCAAGCCTTCTGTTAACGGCGTGAAGCCTGAGATGTCCGCGAACAATGCGGCTCCGCTCGTGCGGTCTGGCAGAGAAGAGTTATTTGCTAAAGCGCGGATTCTATCTTGCGGGAGGTAAATGTGGAGAGTCATGTGTTGTGTGGTTTAACATGGATCATCATTACCGAATTATTCTAGCGCCATTTCCCCGGTTCGGCTCTCATAGAATTTATTTTAGGGGCACTGTCTAAGAGAAAAAGCGTATTATCTAAAAATAAATTCCCCGCCAAAACACTCCTTGTGATTATACAAGGTGCAGATATCAAATCATAGTCGTGTAAACAATCTTGACCGAACTCTCCAA
>DATKLX010000090.1:0-29945 GCA_035542155.1 Anaerolineaceae bacterium | reverse complement strand
TTTCTTGCCGGGGAAAAGATCACGCGATTTTGGTGATTTTGAGCTCAATCTTACCGCCCGGGGTTTCGACGGTGACCCTGTCACCGACGTGGTGGCCGATCAGGGCTTTCCCGATCGGGGATTCGTGCGAAATGCGCCCATTACGAGGATCGGCCTCCTTGGGACCTACCAGATGAAAGGTCTCTTCGGGAAAGTCTGCTTCCTGGACGGTGACGTGCGCGCCGACGCTGACCTCGGTGCGGTGGATGTTCTCATCCTCAGGGATGATGACGACATTGTGGAGAACCCGCTCGAGCTCCTGGATACGGCCCTCCAAAAAACCCTGCTCTTCTTTGGCGCTGATATAATCGGCATTTTCCGAAAGATCGCCCTGTTGAATGGCGGCGTGCAGGCGCTGGGCGAGCTGTTCGCGAGCCGGACCTTTCAGGTATTCCAGCTCTTCGCGGAGGCGGGCGGCGCCCGCGGCAGTTAGATAAGAGACTTCACTCATCAATAAGTACTCCAATTTCTGAACGGTACAAACAAGGATTTAATCTTAACACATCTTGAATAAATAATGAAGAAGATCGGACCAAGGAGAAAAGACTAGGGTAAAGTGTTGGGATCGAAGAGTTTCTGATATTCTTCGATGGCGTAGCGATCGGTCATACCGGCGATGTAATCGCAGATATTGCGCTCGAGACCGCGCTCTTCGTTCTGTTCCTGGAAGTGCGTGGGGAGGATGGTTGGCGCAGATTTATACGCGTTGAACAGCTCGGAGATGATCCGTTCGGCCTTGACCTGCATGCGCACCACGCGGTAATGGCGATAGAGGTTGGCGTAAAGAAAATCTTTTAGCTCACGGTTGCGGCGGTGCATATCCTCGCTGAAACCGACCACGTTATAGGAGAGTCGCTGGACGTCGAGGACCGAGCGGATGCCATTTTCGCGCAGATTGCGGTCGGTGGTCTGGACCAAGTCGTTGACCTCGATACCGATCAGGCGGCGGATCAGGCGGTGGCGGCTGAGGTCGTCGAGCTGCTCGCCGCGCCAGCCGACGCTCTCGACCACGATCTCCCAGAGGGCCAGGCCGGACAGCATGTCGGTGGTGATCATACCGGAGCGCAGACCGTCATCCAGGTCGTGAGCGGTATAGGCCAGCTCGTCGGCAACGTTAGTGATCTGGGCCTCGAGGTCTCCACACAGGTCGGGGCTGAACTCGGAAGCATCCGAGCGGTCGTACTCGGTCTCATGCTTGACGATTCCTTCGAGGACCTCCCACGTCAGGTTGAGCCCGGGAAAATCGGGGTAGCGGCGCTCCAGGAAAGTGACAATGCGCAGCGACTGCTTATTGTGATCGAAGCCGCCGTAATCTTTCATCAGGCGGGCGAGCTGGGTCTCGCCAGAGTGGCCAAAGGGCGGGTGCCCGAGGTCATGGGCCATGCAGATCGTCTCGACCAGATCCTCATTCACGCCAAGGGCGCGGGCGACGGTGCGGCCGATCTGGGTAACCTCGAGGGTATGAGTCAGGCGGGTGCGGTAATAATCGCCTTCGTAGTTGATAAAGACCTGGGTTTTATATTCCAGGCGGCGGAACGCGGTGGTATGGAGGATGCGGTCGCGGTCGCGTTGGTAGACCGTGCGGTACTCGGGCTCATCCTCGGGGACTGCCCGGCCGCGGGTGTCTTTGCTGCGCATGCCGTACGGGGCGAGGGTCTGGTCTTCAAATGCTTCGAGCTGCTGGCGGGTCAAGATCATGATTTCCCTTTCCTACTCTATTCCACGTTCGGTTTCGGAACCGCGAATCACGGTCCCCACGGTTTCTCCCAGCAAGGCGCGCTGGACCAGACCGGGCCGCAGGCCGGAAAAAATCAGCACCTCCAGGCCAGGGGCCGCGCGGACGAGATTCAGCATGGATTCCACTTTGGCGAGCATCCCGCCGGTGACGTCGGTCGCGGCGGAGCCCTGGATCGCGGCGGATTGGGCGTGGATGTTCTGGGGAGTGATCGTGGCGATCAGGGCGTCACGGCGAGGAAAATCGGCCCAGACGCCCTCTTCCAGGCCGGCAAGGAGAACTCGCTGGGGGAGGAAGATGCGCGCCAGGGCGTCAAAAATATCTTCTGTGGAAAGAATCGTCCCTCCGCGACGGGTGTCGAAAGCGACATCGCCGTAGACCAGGGGGATCAGGCCGTGCTCGAGCGCGGCGCGCAGCGGGTAGAGGTTCCAATCCTGGATCTGCCCATCGCAGGCGGTGATCGCCGCGGAAGGGGGGAAGGCGATCACCGGCAGACCAGCGCGGCCGAGGGCGGCGCAAACCTGTTCGTTTAAAGCTCTGGCTTCGCTCCAGACCTCGGTAAAACCGGCCCAATCCTGGGGGGTGGCGACTCCCTGGCGGGTGGCGTAGCGGCGGGCCGGAACGTGGCCAAACGAGCCCGAGCCGTGGCCGAGGATCAGGGGCAGGCCGGGCAGGATGGCGCGCGCGGCGGCGATCTCGCCCGCCAGGCGGTCGAGTACGTCCGGCCGGAGGGTGTGCGGGCGAGATTTGTCGGTGATCAGGGAACCACCAAGCTTGAGTAAGATCAGGTCTCTACCCTCCGGGATAGTTGACAGATAGAGTCGATTATACCAAGAGAAGAGATTGGTTGCTGAGTTGATTGGGGAGAGAACAGAGGATATGTTGCGTAATAGCCAGGGGCGGTAAGAGATAATCAGTGGCCAAGAACGGAGAAAAAGTTCAAGCCGCTGAGGTGGCCGCTAAGCGGTCCGCAATGTGCGGATTGGCCAGGGCCACCACCGCCGGTCAGATTACGGAAAGAACTGGGCCGTTTGGAGAGAAAGGCGTACTTAAGCATGCTAATACCTGAAACAGAACCCGATGCTCCATCCGAATGCCACGCCCTCTTGGCATTCTCGCCAAATAAAACCTTCACTCACTGATACTAATCGTTCTGTCACCAGATCTTCTTATTCCCCGGATCCATTACCTTCTCGACCAGCTCATTCAAATTGCCCATCTCTTCCCCCGGATACTTCAGCCTTGCCAGAAACTCTGTATTCCCCTTCGGTCCCTTCAGCGGCGAGCGGATCAGGCCCTTCACGGAATACCCCTCCCGGTCCGCCGCCTGGAGCACATCCAGCAGCACCTGGCGGTGGATGGCCGGATCCTGGATCACCCCATCTCCCCGGCTGACCTCCGCCCGCCCGGCTTCGAATTGCGGTTTGACCAGCGCCACCACCTCGCCGCCCTCCGGACCGAACCAGCCGCGTACCACGGGCAGCAGGATCTTCAGCGAGATAAAAGACGCGTCGATCGTCGCCCGGCTGACCGGCTCGGTCAGCATTTCCACGAATCTTGCGTTGGTCCGTTCCATCACCACCACCCGGGGATCGTTGCGCAGCTTCCAGTGCAGAATCCCGTACCCCACGTCGATCGCGTAGACCTTTGCCGCCCCGGCCTGCAACAGGCAGTCGGTGAAGCCGCCCGTCGACGCGCCCACATCCGCACAGACCCGATCCCCGACGTCCCAAGCAAAGGCTTCCAGCGCCGCCTCCAGCTTCTCCCCCCCACGCGAGACGAAGCGCGGCCCGCGGTCCAGGGAGATGTCCACACCCTCCTCGACCTTTGTCGCCGGCTTGAGCATCACCTGCCCGTCCACCCTTACCTGCCCGGCGATGATCAGGCTCTGCGCCTGCGACCGGCTCTCCGCCAGCCCGCGCTCGGCAAGGAGGACATCCAGACGAGTCTTGGTCATGGGTTCATTTTAATCTTTATTTTCAATTTTCCATTTTCAATTTTCATGGCTCATTGGAAATCGCCGAGGAAGAGAGAAGATGTGGGGTTGTGGGCGAGCGAAGTACGCCCACAACCCCACATCTCTCCTTTTTTCATTCGATTTAAAAAGTACGATAACCGAGATTCGAAATTCGAGATTCTGACGTGTTTTTTGCCGTTCTCTGTTCTCAATTCACGTTTTTTCTACCCAAAATCACCAACCAAGAGTAAACTTAACCCAATGAGCTCCGTTCCCAAAGAACTTGAAAACAGGGTATCGACGATGACCGTTTTGCGCGGATTGTTCAAGGCCATGCGCCCGCGCCAATGGTCAAAGAATGTCGTTCTAATGGCCGCAGTGATTTTTGATAAGCAGCTTTCCCTGCGGAATCCCACCCCACTGATCCACACCCTGCTGGGCCTGCTCCTCTTCTGCATCCTCTCCAGCTCCGTCTATATCATCAACGACCTGATGGACATCGAGGCCGACCGCCAGCACCCTAAAAAGCGCTACCGCCCCATCGCGTCCGGACAGCTTCCCAAATCAGTCGCCATCGCCGCTGCCGTGGTAATGATTCTGGTGACTTTACCTCTCGCCTATCTGCTCTCACCTCTGTTCGCCTGGATCTGCCTCGGCTATTTCTTGCTGAACCTGGCCTACACCTTCCGCCTTAAACACATCCCCTTGCTGGACGTACTCGTCCTGGCGACGTTCTACGTCCTCCGCGTCGCTGGCGGCGCCTCGATTATCCACGTCGAACGCTTCTCTCCCTGGTTGTATGTTGTCACCACCCTCGGCTCGTTGTACCTTGGCTTTGGCAAGCGCCGCGCCGAGCTCAATCTGCTCGCCGCCGGCGCCAACGCTCACCGCCGCGTACTGGAGGGCTATACCATTCCTTTCCTCGACCAGCTCATTTCGATCGTCACCGCCACCACGATCATCGCCTACAGCCTCTATACGTTCTCAGCTCCGAACCTGCCCGAGAACCACACCATGATGCTGACCATCCCCTTCGTGATCTATGGGATTTTCCGCTCTCTCTACCTGATCCAGGTCCAGGAGGCCGGCGGCGCTCCTGAGGAGCTTTTCCTCACCGACCGCCCGCTCCAGATCACAATCTTACTCTACGGCCTGGCGGTCTTCATTATTTTTTACCTGCTTCCCCTCTTCCCTTGATCCATGCCCGCCATCTCAGCCACCGCCCCCGGGAAATGCATCCTCTTTGGCGAGCATGCCGCCGTCTACAGCCGCCCGGCGCTGGCCGTTCCGGTCTTCCAGGTCCGCGCCAGAGTCATGGCTATGGCCAATATCACCGGCAAACCGGGAACCGTCCACATTCAGGCCCCCGACGTTGGCCTGGAAAGTGAGCTTGACCAGCTCCCCGGCGACCACCCCCTTTCCATTGCCGCACACGGTGTGATGGCAGCCCTCTCCATCGATCGCAGCCTGGCGGTCACCCTGCGCATCACTTCGACCATCCCGCTCGCAGCGGGGTTGGGCTCGGGCGCTGCGGTCTCCGTCGCATTGATCCGCGCATTTTCCGCCTTCCTTGGTCATTCCCTACCCGCGGAGCAGGTCAATTCCCTTGCCTATGAGGTCGAGAAGCGCCTCCACGGCACTCCCTCGGGGATTGATAACACCGTGATCACCTACGGCCAGCCGGTCTACTTTATCAAAGGCCAGCCGCCGCGCCTCTTCCAGGTTCCGGTCCCTTTTACCCTGGTCGTCGCCGATACCGGTGTGCGCAGCCCGACCGCCAAAGCCGTGGGCGATGTGCGCGCCGCCTGGGAGGCCGAGCCAGACCGCTATAATCCCATCTTCGACCGCATCGGCGTCCTCGCCCACCACGCTCTGGACTGCATCCAGCAGGGCCACCCGGAGGAGATGGGACCGCTGATGGACGCGAATCAGGTCCTTCTCCAGCAGATGGGCGTCTCCAGTCCTGACCTGGAGCGCCTGGTCGAAGCGGCGCGCACGGCAGGCGCGCTGGGCGCCAAGCTCTCCGGCGGCGGCGGCGGCGGAATTACGATCGCTCTCGTCAACCCGGCCAGCGCCCCCACCATCATCGCCGCCCTCCAGTCCGCCGGGGCAGCCCAGGTATTCTCCACCCGTGTGCAGTAAGGGCGCAAAGCAACACCCTCTTTGATCCTCCCCCAAAATCCCCAAAGCAGGATTTTGGGGGAGGAAGAATATCAGTTTCAGGTATCAGCATGCTTAAGTACGCCTTTCTCTCCAAACGGCCCAGTTCTTTCCGTAATCTGACCGGCGGTGGTGGCCCTGGCCAATCCGCACATTGCGGACCGCTTAGCGGCTACCTCAGCGGCTTGAACTTTTTCTCCGTTCTTGGCCACTGATTATCTCTTACCGCCCCTGGCTATTACGCAACATATCCTCTGTTCTCTCCTTTTAAGTTAAGTTAAGGTATACTTCATTCCGCTTATGACGGAATTGATCCGCAACTTCTGCATCATTGCGCATATCGACCATGGGAAATCGACCCTGGCCGACCGGCTGCTCCAATTGACCGGGACTATTTCCGATAGGGAAATGACCGAACAGGTCCTCGACACCATGGACCTGGAGCGTGAGAAGGGTGTAACGATCAAAGCTTCGGCGGTGCGGATGAACTATACCGCCAGGGATGGAAAAACCTATGAATTAAATCTGATCGATACCCCCGGGCACGTCGATTTCAACTACGAGGTCAGCCGGGCGCTGGAAGCCTGCGAAGGAGCGGTGCTGGTGGTCGACGCCACCCAGGGGATCGAAGCCCAGACCCTGGCGAACTTGTACCTGGCGTTGGGCTCGGACCTGGTGATCATCCCGGTGATCAACAAAATCGACCTGCCCTCGGCGCGGCCCGATGAGGTTGCCCAGGATATCAGCAATCTGCTGGGAACGCCGCCTGATGAAATCCTGCGCATCTCGGCCAAGGAAGGGACCAACGTCGACTGCCTGCTGGAGCAGATCGTGCAGAAGGTGCCGCCGCCCAGGGGCGCCCCCGAAGCGGTGTTGCGCGCGCTGATCTTCGACTCCCACTACGATTCGTATAAAGGCGTGATCGCCTACGTGCGCGTGATGGACGGGCGGATCCTGCCCACGGACAGCCTGCGGTTGATGGCGACCGGCGTGGACATCAAGCCGGTCGAGATCGGGGTGTTTTCGCCGCAGATGCGGCCTATGGATCATCTGGAGGCTGGCGACGTGGGCTACATCGCTACCGGGCTGAAGACGGTGCGTGAGTGCCGCGTGGGGGATACGTTCACCCACACTACCCGGCCCGCTCCCGAGCCGCTGCCGGGCTACCGGCGGGTCAAGCCGATGGTTTTTGCCGGGATTTACCCGGTCGAGGGCGAGGATTACCCCGATCTGAAGGACGCCATTGAGAAATTGCAGCTTAACGACGCCTCGCTGGTCTACGAACCGGAGACCTCGCAGGCGTTGAACTTCGGCTTCCGCTGCGGCTTTCTGGGCCTCTTCCACATGGAGATCATCCAGGAGCGGCTGGAGCGTGAATACGATCTGGACATCGTCGTCACCGCGCCGTCTGTCGAATACGAGGTAGTTTTAGTGGATGGCACCGTGATGCAAATCGACTCCCCGGCGCAGATGCCAGATGAGGCTAACGTGGTCGAGGTACGCGAGCCGTGGATGAAGCTGCAGATCATCACGCCAACCGAATATTACGGGACGATCATGGACCTGGTGATCAAGCGGCGTGGGATCTACCTGGAGCAAGAGTACCCGGCGCCCAACCGGGTGCAACTGGATTTTGAAATCCCGCTTTCTGAGCTAATCGTCGACTTTTTTGATGAGCTCAAATCCAGGACGCGCGGGTACGCCTCGATGGATTACCAGGTGGCGGATTACCGCCCGGAAAAGCTGGTCAAGCTGGAGGTGCTGGTCAATGGAGAGCCGGTCGACGCGCTGGCGGCGATCGTGCACAAAGACCAGGCTTACCACAAGGGCCAGGCGCTGGTCAGCAAACTGAAGGAGATCATCCCCCGCCAGTTGTTCGACGTACCCATCCAGGCGGCAGCCAGCGGCAGGGTGATCTCGCGGGCCAACGTCAAGGCGATGCGCAAAGACGTCCTGGCCAAGTGCTATGGCGGCGATATCACCCGCAAGAAGAAGCTGCTCGAAAAACAGAAGCGCGGGAAGCGGCGGATGAAGATGGTGGGCAGCGTGGAGATACCTCAGGAAGCCTTTATGGCAATCCTGCGATTGGAAGAAGAGTAAAGCCGGCACGAGGGGGGCGCCCGGCTACGTCCAGGTGATTTTGGAAGTATTATGCGGATATTGATCGCTCTAACGTATTACCGTCCCCATTATTCCGGGCTGACGATTTATACTGAACGGCTGGCGCGTGCCCTGGTCCAGCGCGGCCACCAGGTCACCGTGATTACCTCACGGTTCGACCGTAGCCTGAAGGCGCGGGAAGTGCGCGATGGGGTGGAGATCGTGCGGCCCTGGGTGCTTGGGCGGGTCAGCAAGGGCGTTTTAATGCCAACGATGGGCATCCAGGCCCTGGAACTGACCCGCAAGGCAGACGTGGTCAATCTCCACGTTCCCCAACTGGACGCGGCGCCGATCTCCATCCAGGCCCGCCTGCTGGGCAAGCCGGTCGTGCTAACCTATCACTGCGACCTCCAGCTCCCGGCGGGGCTGATCCACCGGGTCGCCAACCAGGTATCGCACGTTGCCAACCACATTTCCGCGCGCAATGCAAACCGGATCGTGACCAACACTCGCGATTACGCCGAGCATTCTCCGTTCTTGAAGAATTACCTGGACAAGGTCGAGGTGATCGCGCCGCCGGTGGTCTTGCCCGAGTCCGGCGACCAGGACGCGGCCGCCTTTCGCCAGAAATTCCAGATTCAAAAGGATCAAAAGATTGTCGGGATGGCGGCCCGGCTGGCGACCGAAAAGGGGGTCGAGTACCTGATCGAGGCAATGCCCGAGGTGCTCAAACACCACCCGGACGCGCGCGTTCTCTTCGTGGGCCAGCACCAGAACGTCCTCGGTGAGGAGCAGTACGCGGCGCGGCTGGCGCCGATGCTCGACCAGTTGAATGGGCACTGGTCCTTTCTGGGGATCCTTGCTCCATCCGAACTGGCTGCGTTTTTCAAGGAATGCAGAGCGACCGTCCTGCCAAGCATCAACGGAACCGAGTCATTTGGGATGGTGCAGATCGAATCGATGAGCTGCGGGACCCCGGTGATCGCCACAGACATCCCCGGGGTGCGGCAGCCGGTGACCTGCACCGGCATGGGTGAGATCGTCCCGCCCCGCAACAGCCTTGCCCTGGCAAAAGCATTAATCCGTCTCCTTGACCGGCCTGAGAATTACTGCGGCGACCCTGAGGCGATCAAGCGGCAGTACGCCCCAGATTCGGTGGCCGCTCACTACGAGGCATTGTTCCGAGAGACGATCGAAAAACGATGAACGCGACGCAGGGCGATCAAATTTTGTGGCGTCACATTCGCGACCTGCCGTATTTCCGGGCGATGCTGCGCGCCGTTGAAGATTCCTATTACCAGGAGATCGTGATCCCGCGGCCGATCCTGGACCTGGGCTGCGGCGATGGGCAATTTGCCTCGGTCGCGTTCAACCCGCCGCCGGAGATCGGCGTGGACCCCTGGGCCGAACCGGTCCGAGAGGCCCAGTCGCGCGGCGTGTACCGGATGGTCCTGCAGTCGGATGGAGCGAAGATGCCGTTTCCGGACCACTGGTTCGCCAGTGTGACCTCAACCTCCGTGCTCGAGCATATCCCGCACATCGATGCCGTGCTGAGTGAAACTTCGCGGGTGCTCCAGACGGGCGGAATGTTCCTGTTTTGTGTGCCCAACCAGCGTTTTCCGGAATACCTGCGGGGGACTCAGACCTTGCGCAGGATGGGGCTGAAGGGAGCCGCGGCGGCTTATGGGCGGTTTTTCAACCGCATCGCCCGCCACGCGCATACCGACGAGCCGGCGGTGTGGGAGAAGCGGCTGGACAACGCCGGTTTCGTACTGGAGCGCTGCTGGGACTACTTTCCACCCGAGGCGCTGCACATTCTCGAGGCGGGCCACCTGTTTGGCCTGCCAGCGCTGTTCTGGCGCCGGCTGACCGGGAAGTGGATCCTGGTCCAGCAGAAGTGGAACCTGTGGATTCCCTACCAGATGGCGCGGCCTTTTCTGGACCGGCGCGAATCGGATGAAGGCGTCTGCACGTTTTTTGTCGCCCGGAAAAATTAGATTGAGTGGGGATGAAGAAATACTCCTATTATCTGCTGTCCATCGTTGAGCTGCTGACCGGGGTGAAGAACTGGCCGCTGGTGGTGCGCACATTTCTGAACCTGGACAAATCGGCGCGGAAAAAGATCCATCTCCGCCGCTCCGGGCTGACCTTCCTGGTGCGCGGGAAGATGGACATCTGGAGTGTGAAGGAAGCCTTCATCGACCGGTTTTACGAAAAATTCGGCAGCCCCATCGGCGAGGGGTGGAGCGTGGTCGACATTGGAGCAGGGATTGGCGAGTTTACCCTCTTCGCGGCGGCGGGGCACCCGCGAAACCGTGTCTATGCCTTCGAGCCGTTCGCCGAATCCTTCGAGCTGCTGAAAGAAAACATCGCCCAGAACCGGATCGAGAACGTGCAGGCTTACCCGGAGGCGGTATGGGGCGCTAGCGGGAACCTGTTGCTGGATCTGAGCGGCGGAGAGCCGCTGCAACTGCAGAGCGTGGAAGGAGCCCGGGAACAGGTCAAAGAGGGGAACCGGCTGGTGATTTGCTCTTCCCTGTGCGACGTGCTCGAGCGGCTGGGGATCGCTCAAATTGATCTGTTGAAGCTGGATTGCGAGGGGGCCGAGTACCCGATCCTGCTCCAGACGGGGGAGCGAGCGCTCGCAGCACTGGGGAAGGTGCAGCGGATTGTCATGGAGTATCACGACGGAATCAGCGCGTATTCGCACGCCGACCTGGAGAAGTTCCTCCGCGAATATGGTTTCCGGGTGCGTAGCGTGGTTAACCAGGTACACCCGAACCTGGGATACCTGTATGCGGAACGGTGAGGTGCTTGCAAGGCGACCCCTGGTCGGGTAAGATTACCTGAATGAGCTGTTGGCAGTGGATTGGGTGAGTGAAGACGCAGAACATGGACGAAGAACCCAGTGTGCTCGATTATGTAAAAGATAAGCTGGCATTTTGGCGACCTTCGCGGCTGCATCTCCCCGCGCGAGAAGGCGAGCCGGTCCAGGTGGAAGAGCCCGCTATGAGCGGGACTGTGCTCTACCGGACCGAAGAAGAGACAGAAACAGTCGAGCCGGAGTTCGACGCCGAGGAAGAGCCGGCACTCGAGCCGGTCCCCGCGCCGCGCAGCCAGGTTCCCTTTGGGCTGCTGGGGTTGGGCGCGGCCCTGGTCGCGCAGTTTCTGCTGGAGCCGGTCAGCCGGGCAGATCCGGGCAAGGTTCGTTTGGGGATTCTGCTTTACGGAGTCGCGGCGGTGTTGATGGGGGTGGCTTATTTCCGCAGGCAGTGGATCCTGGCCCCGCCGAGGGCAGATGCCAAAGAAAAGAGGATGAGCCTGTCCATCGGTGATGATCCCTTGATGGCGGTCTTGCAAGTGGTGGTGTGTATCCTGCTGGCGATGGTCGCGTTTTATTTCTTCGGCGACAAAACCACAGGGGTCTACGATTTCAACCTGCTCAACGTGGCAGTATGGCTGCTGTCGGTGTTCTTTTTCCTGCGCACCTTCTGGATCCCCGAGGGAAAGTGGCTGCGGTTTTGGAAGCGTGCGCGCGCTTTGGTGACCCGGCCGGTCTGGAACGTGGTCATCAATCGCTGGACGTTATTGGTCCTCCTTGTTGCAGCGCTGGCTTTTTTCTTCAAGTTCTACCAACTCAACCAGGTACCGCCAGAGATGGTCAGCGACCACGCCGAGAAGCTGCTGGATGTCTCGGACGTGCTTGCCGGGCAGCTCCACATCTATTTTCCACGCAATACCGGGCGGGAGGCCCTCCAGTTCTATCTGACCGTCGCGGTGATCCAGATTTTCCAGACCGGGGTCACCTTCTTGAGCCTGAAGATCGGCACGGCGATCGCCGCGCTGGCCACGCTGCCGTTCATCTACCTGCTGGGGAAAGAGGTGGGCAACCGCTGGGTGGGCCTCTTCGCCGCATTGTTCGCCGGGATTTCCTATTGGGCGAATATGTTCACCCGGATTGCCTTACGGTTCACCCTCTACCCGCTGTTCGTCGCGCCGACGCTGTACTATCTGGTCCGCGGGCTGCGCCGGCGCAGCCGCAACGATATGGTCCTCTCCGGAATTTTCCTGGGCATCGGGCTGCATGGCTATACTTCGATCCGCATCCTGCCTTTCCTGGTCGTGCTGGGGGTGATCCTCTATGGGATTCACGCCCAATCGAAGGGGAATCGCAAGGAGGCGATCTTCGGCCTGGTGCTGCTCGGCAGCGCGGCTTTCCTGCTCTTCCTGCCGCTCTTCCGCTATGCGGTGGATAATCCCGAGATGTTCGGGTTTCGCACTCTCAGCCGGATCGGCGGCATCGAGCAGCCGCTCCCAGGGCCGCCGCTGCAGATCTTCCTCGACAATCTTTGGAAGGCGAGCATCATGTTCTGGTGGGATGACGGAGAAATCTGGGTCCACTCGGTCACTCACCGGCCCGCGCTCGACCTGATCTCGGCGGTATTATTCTTCTCCGGGGTCGTACTGCTGCTGGTCCGGTATGTCCAGCGTCGGCACTGGGTGGACCTGTTCCTGATCTTCTCTGTGCCGGTGCTGATGCTGCCCTCGATCCTTTCCCTGGCCTTTCCGGGGGAGAACCCATCGCTCAACCGCACCTCTGGGGCGATCGTTCCCGTCTTCGTCATCCTGGGGATCGGCCTGGACGGGCTCCTGACCGGCCTGCGCAGCACGATGGGCCGTAAAGCCGGGACGCGGTTTGCGGTGGCGCTGACCGTGTTTTTCGTGGTCTTCTCCAGCCTGCAGAATTTCGACCTGGTCTTCAACCAGTACCAGAAGGTATACCTGCAGAACTCCTGGAACACCTCGGAGATCGGAACGGTGATCCGCGGGTTTGCCGATTCGATCGGGAACAAAGACAGCGCCTGGGTGGTGGGTTATCCATACTGGGTGGATACGCGCCTGGTAGGGATCAACGCCGGCTACCCGACCAAAGATTATGCCATCTGGCCCCAGCAAATCCCGGACACCCTGGCGGACCCGCGCGCGAAGCTGTTCGTCCTCAACCTGCAGGACGCCGCAGGGTTGGCCGCGTTAAGGACCACCTATCCGCAAGGGGTGCTTTCCGTGTACCATTCGCAAGTCTCGGGGAAAGATTTCTATCTGTATACCGTTTTACCCGCCTTCTCGACGGCGCAGTGAGCGGATTTTCAATGCAGGCTGTGCTGTATGTCCTTTGATATTCAGTTTACACCTTATCCAGCCAAAAACACGCGGGGCGGTTTTTGGCGTTTCTGGTATTACGATCTGCTGCTGATTTTCATCGTCCTGGCAGGGGCGTACTTCCGCTCGGTGGGGCTCAATTGGGACCAGAACGAACACCTCCATCCTGACGAGCGCTTCATGACCCTGGTCGAGTCGGCGGTGACGCCGGTACAGGACCCGGCTCGTTATTTCGATACGGCGACCTCGCCGCTGAACCCGAATAACGTCGGCTATGGTTTCTACGTCTACGGCACGCTGCCGTTGATCCTGGTACGCTACGTGGGGCAGTTGACCCACCAGGATGGATACGGCCAGATTTACCTGGTAGGGCGGCAGCTCTCGGCGTTTTGCGACCTGCTGACCATGCTGCTGGTCTACCTGATCGCCAGCCGGCTGTACGGCCGGAGAACAGGCGTCCTGGCGACAGCGTTCACGGCGTTTTCGGTATTGCCCATCCAACTCTCGCACTATTTCACGGTCGATACTTTCACGAATTTCTTCGCCTTTGTCGCCTTCTATTACGCGGTGCGGGTGATGCTCGATTCGCCGCGCTCCTTCCCGGCCAAAGGGGAAGAGGGCGATTCCGTCTGGGAAGAAGAGCTCCTGGCAACCGGCAACCCGGATTGGCTGGTCCATCCTGAGCGTCGCTACCGATGGTCGGATTTCTTCTCGCGAACCACCTGGTTTTACGTCCTGTTCGGGCTGGGTTTCGGGCTGGCGATGGCCTCCAAAGTTTCGGCGGCTCCCATGGCATTGCTGCTCCCCGCCGGCGCGGCGATCTATCTCTGGGGGCTGCCCGCCGAAGAGCGCGAGTTCCGCTTCTGGCCTGCCGTGGCCAACCTGGCGCTGGCGGCGCTGGTCAGCTTCCTGGTCTTCCGCATCTTTCAACCCTATGCGTTTACCGGTCCAGGGTTCTTCGATCTGGGTATCAATCCAAAATGGTTGGCCAGCCTAAGGGATCTGCAGGCACAAAGCAGTGCCGACAGCGATGCGCCTTACGCTTTGCAGTGGGCGCGGCGGCCGATCACCTTTGCCTGGACGAACATGGTCCTGTGGGGGCTGGGGCTCCCCCTGGGATTGACTGCGTGGGCCGCGGTGGTCTGGATGGGGTGGCGGATCATCCACGGCGAATGGCAGAAGAACATCCTGATCTGGGTCTGGACGGTCGGGTATTTCGCCTGGCAGGCAGCCAGTTGGGTGCGCAGCATGCGCTACGAGCTGCTGGTCTATCCAACCCTGGCGATCATCGCCGCCTGGGGAATCAACAGGCTGTGGGACTGCGGTAAGGAACAGGCGCGCAAGTGGAAGCTGGCCCTGGGCGGCCCTGGCACGGGTACTTTACTGCGCTGGCTGGCCCTGGCAGGAGGCGTGGTTACCGTTCTGGGCACCCTGGCGTGGGCGTTCGCCTTCACGCGGATTTACACCCGGCCGGTCACGCGGGTCGCGGCGAGCGCCTGGGTCTACCAGAACGTTCGCGGGCCACTGAACGCGCAGATCGAAACCACCGAAGGAACCGTGACCCAACCTCTGGCCTATCGCTGGGGTACGTTGGTCCAGCCCGGGCAGCCGCTGGCGCTGGACTTCCAACCTCAGTCCGATGGGCTGATGGGGGACATCCAGCTCCCGCACGCCATAGATCGCAGCGCTGCTCTCATCCCGAAAACCCTCTCGGTTACAGTTACCACAGTGGAGCGCCCCCGGGAGGTTTTGGCGGTCGGCAGGCTGACCAGCGATTTCGGCTTCTCCAGGGATCCCATGGGGGATGCCTACCAGCTCACCCTCGACGTTCCCATCCCGGTAAAGCAAGGGGATCATTACCGCCTGCAGATCGAAATTATCACCGATAACTCGGCTGTGTTCCTTTGGGGAGCGCCGCTGGTCTCTATCTACTCCAGTTATGCCAGCGGTATCGAGAGGCAAGCGGTGTTGTTCCCGGTCCAGACAATCTCGCCGTCCGCGCCCTACAGCGCGCAGTACCTCCCGGTAGAAGGCGGGGTCTTGCGCCAGATTTCTTCGCCTTTCCTGGTGGATTTGAGCGGTATACCGGGCGCCAAGACGCTGCGCCTGACCGTGACCAGCGCGGTGGGCGGGAAAGAAGAGACCGCGACGGCGACCGTGCAATCGAATTTTGGCGCCGGACCTGACCCGCGGGGAAAACCATATACTTTTATCCTGGACAAGCCGCTGCTGGTCTCCCCGCAGCAGCCATTTTCGGTGACGATCGAGATGGTGGCGGGAACTGGCCGGGTTGGCGCGTACGGGGCGTGGCCGGCGATTGAATCGCCCTGGGATGACCCCATCCCGCTTGGGCTGGGTAAGTACTACCCGTACGACCAGTTGAGTGGAATTTACCGCGGCGACCTGAACTTCGAAATGTACCCGACCGACAGCCTGGATAAACGCCAGCGCTTCGAAAACATCCTCGACCAGGCCGATTACATCTTCATCACTTCGAACCGCCAGTGGGGCACCACGGTGCGCGTCCCGGAGCGCTACCCGATGACCACGGCCTATTACCGCGAGCTTCTCGGCTGCCCTTTGGATCGCGAGGTCACCTGGTGCTACAGTGTGGCTCAACCGGGGATTTTCCAGGCCCAGCTCGGATTCGAGCTGGTGCAGGTGTTCCAATCCGATCCGAACCTGGGATCGCTGCGGATCAACGACCAGTTCGCCGAAGAGGCGTTCACCGTGTACGACCACCCCAAGGTGCTGATCTTCAAAAAGACAGCCCAATACAGCCCAGCCAAAGTGCACGCCGCGCTGGATGACGTCGACCTGACCCGGGTGATCCCTTTGACACCGCGCAAGGCTAGCGGACCGGTGCCGGGGTCGAGCAGCCTGCTGTTACCCGCGGCGCGGTTGGCCGGTCAGCAGGACGGCGGGACCTGGTCTCAACTGTTCAATTACGAGGAAATCCAGAACCGGTATCCGGGCCTGGGGGTTGCCCTGTGGTACGTGGTGGTGTTGCTCCTCGGCTGGGTGGTTTATCCGCTCGTTCGCCTGGCCCTGCCTGGGCTGGCGGATCATGGTTATCCGCTGGTTCGGACCGCCGGTATGATCCTCCTGGCTTACCTGGTCTGGCTGGGTGGCTCTCTGAATATTCCTGCCACCCGCATGATGATCACCCAGGTCTTGCTCGGAATGACGCTGGCCTGCGGATTGATCGGCTATCTCACTCGCTCGGAGTTGGCTCGCGAGATCCGCGAGCGGCGCAATTACTTCCTGGTGGTGGAGGTCCTCTGCCTGGTATTTTTCACCGCGTTTCTCCTGGTTCGCCTGGGAAACCCGGACCTGTGGCACCCGGCCAAGGGCGGCGAAAAGCCGATGGATTTCTCATATTTCAATGCGGTGATCAAGAGCACCACCTTCCCGCCCTACGATCCCTGGTACGCGGGCGGGTATATCAACTACTATTACTACGGGTACGTCATCGTCGGCGTGCTGGTCAAACTGCTGGGGATCGCTCCCTCGATTGCCTATAACATCATCCTGCCGACTCTGTTCAGCATGGTGGCGTTGGGCGCGTTCAGTCTGGGCTGGAACCTGATCGCTTACCGGCGGAAGCTGCCGGGGAGGGTGTCAGCCGCTGGCCCGGCCGACCCACCGGGAGAACCGGACGGCCTGACCGAAATAGAGGTGCTGGATACCGATCTGGACAAAGTGGAGGAGAGCCCCATCCTAAGGAGTTGGAGACTGCTCGATATCCTGACCCATCCCGCGTTTCTCATCGGGCTGGCGGCTGCGATCGGCGTGGTGGTGTTGGGCAACCTGGGGACGGTGCGCATGATCTGGTACGGCTTCCAGAACCTGGTCGCCCCGGGTGGAGACGCCAGCAAGGTCGGAGTGATCCAGCACTGGATTTACTTCTTCCAGGGGGTGGTCAGGTATCTGAGCACGCCGGGGGCTACCCTGCCATACGGCCCTGGCGACTGGTACTGGATCCCCAGCCGGGCGATCTCGGGGCTGGGCGACGTGGACCCAATCACCGAATTCCCATATTTCACCTTTCTCTACGCGGACCTGCACGCTCACATGATCGCCCTGCCGGTAACCCTGCTGGCGCTGAGCTGGGTAGTTTCGGTGGCGCTGGGCAAAGGACGCTGGGGGGACCCGGATACCTTCCGCCTCGGATGGCTGAGCCTGGTCCTGGCCTTTCTTCTCGGCGGGTTGACGATCGGTGCGCTGCGTCCGACCAACACCTGGGACCTGCCCACCTACCTGCTGCTGGGCGCAGCGGCTTTGGGGTATACCGGATTTGTGTACGGATTTTGGATTGGGAAACAGGGTGCCGTCCGCCAAATGCCTGCCACCAGCCGGCGGGTGATCCTCGCCGGGGCAAGCATCTTGGTTTTGGGCGGGTTGGCTTTTCTGCTCTACCTGCCTTATGCGGAGTGGTACCGCCAGGCGTATAATGCCATCGACCTGTGGAAAGGCACCCACACCCAGTTCTGGTCGTATTTGACCCACTGGGGGTTGTTCCTCTTCGTGATCGTTTCCTGGATGTTCTACGAGACGGTGCGCTGGATGGCAGAGACGCCTATGTCCGCGCTGCTGCGGCTCAAGCCGTACGCGGTTACCATCGAGGCGCTCGTTCTGGCTGCCGTGGCGGTGCTGGTGCTCCTGGTGCTGCGGGGGATTGAGATTGCCCTGGTCGTGGTGCCGCTGGAGATTTGGGCAGCGATCCTTATCTTCCGGCCAGGACTGCCATTGGAAAAACGACTGGTGCTGTTTCTGACCTGCACGGGACTGGCATTGACCCTCTTCGTGGAGCTGTTCGTCCTGCGCGGCGATATCGGGCGGATGAACACGGTCTTCAAGTTTTACCTGCAAGTGTGGATCCTCTTTGGGATCAGCGCCGCCGCCGGGCTGGGATGGCTGACGATGGGCACCTACGAAAACCGGGCCAGGTGGTTCTCCGGCTGGCAGGTGGCCCTTACCCTGTTGGTGGCAGGCGCCGCGCTGTACCCGGTGATGGCGACCGATGGCAAGATTCACGACCGGATGGCCCCACTGGCGCCGCACACACTGGACGGGATGACCTACATGGAGTATTCTGCGTATGGGGAGCCGTGGGGCGATATGGATCTGAACCAGGACTACCTGGCGATCCGCTGGCTGCAGGATAACGCCCCGGGTTCGTACGTGCTGGTCGAAGCCAACGACCGAAACCTCTACCGGTGGGGCTCGCGGATGACCATCTACACCGGCCTGCCGGGAGTGGTCGGTTGGGAGTGGCACCAGCAGCAGCAGCGGGCAGTCAACTCACCCCAACTGGTGACCAACCGCATCCTCGAGGTGGAAGCATTTTACCGGACAACGGATGAAAAGCAGGCCCAGGACTTCCTGCAAAAGTATAATGTAAAATATATTATCGTCGGGCAGGAAGAACGCGGCATGTACGCCGGTCCCGGCATCGACAAATTCGCACAGTGGAACAGCATTTTGTGGCAGGAAGTCTACCGGAACGCGGACACGGTGATTTACCAATCGGCGTGCTCGTGCGGATCCGGATCAACCAGCAATGCGGCGCCGCCGCCCCCATAGGAGCCCGGCCATGATCTATCACATCACCCCCCGCGCAGCCTGGGAAAACAGCCAGCAACGCGGCCAGTATCAGGGAGAAACCCTGGCGAGTGAAGGCTTCATCCACTGCAGCACCCGCGAGCAGGTGCTGCGCACCGCCAATACCTATTTCCACGGGAAACCGGGCCTGGTGTTGCTGGCGATTGACCCGGCCAGGGTTGAGCCCGAGATCCGTTACGAGGCCCTGAGTGGGGCAGAGCAGTTCCCGCACATTTACGGCCCATTGAACCTCGACGCGGTGGAGCAGGTCTACGCCTTCGAACCGGAGACGGATGGGACTTTCAATTTCCCGGAGACGCCGCTATGATCGCGTTTCTTCTCTGGTACGCGTGTATTACGCTGGTGGGCTGGGTCGCCTTTCCGCTGGCGTTCCGCCTGCTCCCGGCGCTGAAAGACCGCGGGTATACCCTTTCGCGGGCGCTTGGCTGGCTGCTGTGGGGGTATGCTTTCTGGATCATGGCCTCGCTGGGGATCGCCCAGAACGACCTGGGCGGGATCGGCCTCGCTTTCTTCCTGCTTATCCTGGCCAGCCTTCTCGCGCTACGCGACGGTGGCTTGCAGACGATACGCGCCTGGGTGGGCGAGCAGCGCAGGATGATCATCGTCTCCGAGATCGTCTTCCTGGTCGCCTTCGCGGCCTGGGTGTTCGTACGGGCCAACAACCCGGAAATCGTGGGGACCGAAAAACCGATGGAGATGGCCTTCATCAACTCCATCTTGAAATCGCCCTCTTTTCCGCCGAACGATCCCTGGCTCTCAGGGTACGCGATCTCATATTATTATTTTGGCTACATTCTCGTCTCGATGTTGATTCGGGCCACCGGCGTGATCACCGGTGTGGGGTTCAACCTGGCGGTTGCCCTCATTTTTGGGCTGGTGGCCCTGGGGGCTTATGGGCTGATCTATAATCTGCTCCAGTTGTTGAGAAAACCAGGCGAAGAAGGCGAGAGTGGGAAGTGGCTGGCGCTGCCGGCGTTGGGCCCGCTGTTCATTTTGATCGTGAGCAACTTCGAGGGGTTCCTCGAAGTGCTCCACGCCCGCGGGATTTTCTGGACCCAGGACGCCAGCGGCCAATGGACCTCGGGGTTCTGGAGCTGGTTGGGGATCCAGGAGCTGGTCAACCCGCCCGACCTGCCGCTCTCGTGGATGCCGTCGCGGCCGAATGGGGTGGTCTGGTGGCGGGCGTCGCGAGTGCTGACCGACTACGGCCTGGATGGGAGCCAGAAAGAAGTGATCGATGAGTTCCCATTCTTTTCTTACCTGCTCTCCGACCTTCACCCCCACGTGTTGAGCATGCCTTTCGTCCTGCTGGCGATCAGTCTGGCGCTGCACGCCTTCCTGGACAGGCGAAGGGAGCGGCTGCGGGTTTTCGGGATCGAGCTTCCGTTCGGCCCGGGGACCTTCGGGCTGGCCGCGATCATTCTGGGGGGGCTGGGTTTCCTGAACACCTGGGATTTTCCGATTTATGTGGCGCTGTTCTCCGCAGCGCTGACGCTGGTTCGTGTTTTCGAGGAGGGTTGGAGAATCAACCGCCTTTGGGAATTTATCGGTGTGGGGTTGGCAGTGGGGATCAGCGGTTTTCTGCTCTACCTGCCGTTCTATATCGGTTTTTCCTCGCAGGCCGGGGGGATCCTGCCCAGTATGGCCTTTTTCACCCGCGGCGCGCACTTGTGGGTCATGTTTGGACCGCTATTGATCCCGGTCTTTGGCTTCTTAATCTATCTGTGGCGCAGGCCGGAAAGCCGGCCGGATATACTGCGCGGGTTGGGTTACGCCGCCTCGCTGCTCGTCAGCCTGTTTTTACTGATGTACCTTCTGGCGGACGTGATTAGCTTCATCTCATACAAGGGCGCGAATACCCTGTTTTTGAACAACCAGGGCGTGCTCGAACAGGGCCTGAGGTTCCTGTTCGAAAAGACCGCGGAAAATCGCCTGAACGCCCCTGGAGCGGGGATCACCCTCTTCATGCTGGCAGCCCTGCTGTTTGGCCTGCTGGCGGCGGAAAAATTCCGCCGAAAACCGAAGCCACTCGAGGAGGATAGGACTGGGGTGGAGAGCGAGCCGCCGCTGCTTGCCCGGGAACCTTCCTTCGGCTTTATCCTGGTGGTCATCGGCCTGGGCGTCCTGCTGATCCTGATCCCCGAATTCTTTTATCTCCGCGACGATTTTGGCTCACGGATGAACACGATTTTCAAGTTCTACTTCCAGGCCTGGAACCTGCTGGGAATCGCGGCGGCGTTTGTTTCGGCGGCCGCTCTGCTGCGCCTGAATGGGATCCCGAGACTGGCCTTCAACCTGGTCTGGATCGTCGTGGCGGGGATGGCCCTGGCATATCCGGTGACGATGCTGTGGGTGAAGACCAACGGATTCCACCCGATGGATGGCCTGACCCTGGACGGGACCGCACAGATCGCGAAATACAACCCGGACGAGCAAAAAGCTATCGACTGGCTTCGCCTCGAGCCGGTTGGCGTACTGGCAGAGGCGGTGGGTGGGCAGTATTCGGCATACGCTCGGATTGCCGCCAATACCGGACAACCCAATGTGCTGGGCTGGCCAGGACACGAAGGCCAGTGGGGTCGAGGTGAAAAGGAAATGGGCAGCCGCCAGGAAGATATCGTCCAGCTCTATCAGACCAGCGACTGGACAATCGCACAGAAAATTCTCCAGAAGTACCAGATCCGTTATGTCTACGTCGGCGATCTCGAAGATTCAACCTATCGGGTCAACCGGTTTAAATTCGACCAGAACCTGGTCCCGGCGTTCCAATCTGGGCTGGTAACGATCTATACCGTGCCCGATTTCGTGCTGAACGCCAGCGCAATCGCGCAGAAATAAGCAGGATGGGAGGGACTATGCCGCAAAAAATGACCCACGAACACCTCCTCTACGGCCTGGCGCTGACCCTGGCGCTCGCGGTCCGGTTCATCTGGCTGGACGCGGCCCCGCTGACAGATCAGGAGGCAGGCTGGGCGCTGCAAGCGCTTCACCTGGCCGGAGACCGCAGCGCGCTGATCGGGGCTCAGCCGGGTTACGTCCTGGCCACCAGCCAGTTGTTCATGTTTGGCCTGGACAGTGATTTCCTGGCCCGGTTCTGGCCAGCCCTGGCGGGCAGCCTCCTGGCAATTACCCCCTACTTTTTCCGGCGCCTTCTCGGAAAGGAGCCGGCGCTGCTGCTGGCGTTTGGCCTGGCTGTCGACCCCGGGTTGGTCGCACTTTCCCGGCAGGCAGGTGGGCCCATGCTGGCGGGCGCCTTCCTGATGCTGGCGTTGGGCGCCGGGTACGCGGGCCGCATGGTCTGGGCGGGAATTTTTGCCGGACTGGCCCTGCTCGGCGGCCCCACGCTGTGGCCGGGCCTGCTGGGGCTGGGTCTGGCCGGGTTGATCTATCGTTTTGTCGAGCGAAGAAAGGCGGATGAAGAAGGAGCCGCTGAAGAGGCAGTCCCATCCCTGCTGGCCTGGCCAGAACTGCGCACCGCAGCAGCGGCCGCCGCGGGCACTCTGCTGGTGGTCGGAACGCTGTTCTTCCAGGTTCCGCGCGGAATCGGCGCGATCAGCGCTAGCCTGGCAGCTTATCTGGCCGGATGGGGTGGACCGGAGGGAATGCCCGCCGGAATCTGGTTGCTGACCCCGGTCTTATACCAACCGGTCGCCGTGATTTTTGGATTCTGGGGTGGGCTGCGCTCGCTCTTCAGCCGGTCTAACATGGACCGGTTTCTCTCAATCTGGCTGCTGGCCGCGTTCGCCCTGGGTCTCTTCTATCCGGGCCGCCAACCGTCCGATCTGGCCTGGGTCATCCTGCCGCTATGGGGCCTGGCAGCGCGGGAAATCCTGCGCCATATGAGCCTGGATCCCGAGCTGCGATACTCGACCCTGGGGGTCATGGCGCTGACGGTGGTGCTCCAGGCGTTTGAGGCGTTGAACCTGGCGCGGCTGATCTCCAATCTTGCCGTCGGTCTGCCGAACCAGGGCTACCCGCAGTTCTGGGTCAGTATCGCCGCCGGCCTGACGCTGCTCATCTTTCTGGTTTACCTGGTCGCCTGGGGCTGGTCCATGCGAGCGGCGGGGCGGGGTTTCCTGTGGGGAAACCTGGTGATGCTGGGGATCTATACCCTGGGATGCACCGCCAGTGCGGCAGGGTGGCGCGTCCCCCGCACCACGGAGCTCTGGCAGACTTCTCCTCTCCCTCAAAACGTGGATCTTTTGACCAGCAGCATCGCCGACCTTTCGCGCTGGAATACGAGCCAGCCCAATGAACTCGACGTGGTCGTCGCCGGCCTGGACAGTCCGGCCCTGCGTTGGGCGTTGCGCTCCGATCCCCGCGTCGAAAGCGTTGCCGCCCTGCCGGGTGGGATGCGGTCCGCGATCGTCATCACCCCCGGGGACCAGCAGCAGCCAGTCCTGGCTTCAGCATACCGGGGGCAGAACGTGCTTCTCTCACTGTCACCCAATTGGGCCAGTTTCACTGTCCTGGATTGGCTGAACTGGGTGATTTTCCGGGTGTCGCCGGGCACCCAGCAGAAGGTGATCCTCTGGGCGCGCAGCGATCTCTTTTCGGGTGGAGGGGTTCCCGTGAGCAGTCAAACGATCCCTTGATCCCTTCACAGACTTCAGCAAAGAAAATAGAATTGGATGATGCTTACACGACCGCAATGCTCGATGCTACAGGATCTTATGCCTATCCCAAAAACCATTGCCATTGACGGCCCGGCCGCTTCGGGGAAATCCACCCTGGGATGCCGCCTGGCGAAGGACCTCGGATATCTCTATTTCGATACCGGGGTGATGTACCGGGCGGTCACCCTGGCTGCCTTGCGCGAGGGGATCCCAATTTCGGATGAAGAAGCCGTCACCACGCTCGCCAACCAGGTCCAAATCGATATCCGCCCCCCATCGGAAGCGGATGGGCGCGACTCGGACGTGCTGATCAATGACCAGGACATATCCTGGGCTATCCGCAGCGATGAGGTGAACGACTGGGTCTCGCCGGTTTCGGCCTATCCAGGGGTGCGCGCGGCGATGACCCGCCAGCAGCGGCGTATCGGCCAGCGAGGGAATGTGGTCATGGTGGGTAGAGATATCGGTACGGTAATCTTGCCCGAAGCAGATCTGAAGATTTACCTGGACGCTTCCCCGGAAGAAAGGGCTCGGCGCCGGTACCACGAAATCATCGCGCGGGGCGAGCAGGCGGATCCGGAAGAGGTGCTCAAATCGATCCGCAACCGCGACCAAATCGATTCCACCCGGTCGGTAGCGCCTTTACGACCGGCGCAAGATGCGGTCATCATCAATTCCGATCATATGAGCGTTGAAGAAGTGGTCCAGGCGGTGGAAGACCTCTTCAAATGAGCAAAAAGGCCTATTCCGTCCCCTGGTGGAACCGTGTCGGCCGACGGATCCTCGTCCCCGTCTTCCGGCTGGCCTTTAAAATCATGACCCGGCCGCAAGTTTACGGCCTCGAGAACGTTCCCGCCCAGGGTTCTTATCTGATAGTGTACAACCACATCTCGATTGTCGACCCGCCGTTCGTGGCCTCCTTCCTGCCGGTACAACCTGAGGTGCTCGGCGCGGTCGACATCTGGAACAGGCCCTGGCAGAATCTGCTGGCGCGAATTTACGGGGGCATCCCGGTGCACCGCGGCGAAGTCGACTGGAAGGCGATGAACCGGGTGCTGAGTGCAATCCGCAGCGGGCTGTCGGTGATGATTGCCCCGGAAGGCGGGCGCTCGCACGTGCCCGGCCTGCGCAAGGCGAAAACGGGGATCGTTTACATTGTCGAACAGACACGGGTCCCGGTCCTGCCAATCGGGGTCACCGGAACGACGGATGAAAACCTGCATCTCGCGGTTCGCGGGAAGCGGCCGGTCATCGAGATGCGGGTCGGAAAGCCATTCGATCTTCCGGAAACGCTGGTCCCGGGCCTCTCCCCGAAAGAAGACCGCCAGGGAAAAGCCGACTATATTATGGAACATATTGCCGCACTCCTCCCAGAAGAATACCAGGGTGTCTATGCCAGACCAGTCGTCGGATCCGGGTGAGGCCAGGTACCACGCCCTGCTGGAGCTCTTTCCGGATGCGATCCTGGCAGCCCGCCTGGATGGAAGCGTCGAATATGCAGACCGGAAAGCCCTGGAGCTGTTTGGCGCGATCCGGGTCGAACAGTTGATCGGGATCTCGACCCTGCAGGTGATCGCTCCAGAGGACCGGGCAACTGTCCACGCCGAGACGGAGCGGGTGAAAGCCGGCCAGCCCTCGCGCTGGTTCGAAGTGCGCGCCAAACCGCTTTCCGGCGCGGACAAGATCGTAGAGATGAGCGTGGCTTTAATCCGGGACCAGTGGGGCAACCCGGATGGTATTCTATGCATGGCTCGCGATATCACCAACCGAAAAAGGACGGAGGAAGAGCTGCGCTTTCGCCGGGCGCTGTATGGGGATATCCTGGAAGACCAGGTGGAGCTGATCAGCCGCTTCGACCCAGACGGCAAGTTGACGTATTGCAACGGGGCGTATGCCCAGTTTTTTACGCAGCCAGAGGAAGAGGTGGTGGGGAAATACCTGAAAGCGCTCGTGTTCCCTCTCTCTGAGTGCGAGCGGTTATTTGAGCGCCTGAGAAAGCTCACCCCCGAGAATCCGATGGTGGTGAATACTCATCCTGAATACCGGCTGGATGGAGACCTGCGCTGGTTAGAGTGGACTAACCGGGCGATCTTTGACGCGGAAGGCACTCTCCTTGAATACCAGGGGGTTGGGCGGGACGTCACCCAACAGGTGTTATTGAACGAGGAACTGGAGCGGCGAGTCCAGCAACGGACGCGGGAGCTGGAGACCGTCAACCGCGAGCTGGCCAATGAGATCACAATCCGAAAAGCCAGTGAAGAGGCGCTGCGAGGCTCTGAGACCCGTTACCGGACACTGGCGGAGGCATCTCGGGACTATATCATTGTCCTGACGGAGGATGGAAAAATTGAGTACGCCAACAACCGCGTAGCCGGGTTGATCAAACAACCGCCGGAGGACATCCTCGGCCATTTCCCGGAAGAATTTTTGATTTCTCCGCAGTTGCCATCTCAGCGGCTGTTACTCAAACAGGTCCTCGAAACGCGCGAAGCAGTGTACATGGAAACATCGCTTCAAATATCCGACCAGTATTTGTGGTTAGGGAGCTGGTTCATTCCGATCATCAACATCGAAAGGTCGCGGTCCTCAGTAATGGTGGTATCGCGGGACATCACCGACCAGATGCAGGATCAAAACCGGCTGGAAAAGACCCTGGAAAACGAGCGCGAGCTGGGAGAGCTGAAGACCCGGTTTATCTCCATGACATCGCACGAATTCCGCACACCGCTGAGCACCATCCTTTCTTCGGCCGAGCTGCTCGAGCACTATTGGGCCAAGTTCAGCGAGCAGAAACGGCTCGACCATTTGAAGCGGATCGAAGGCGCAGTGAATCACCTGACGACCATGCTGGATGAAGTCCTGACGATCGGTAAGGCTGACGCCGGAAGGGTGGTGGTCCAGCCCAAGGAAATGGACCTGGTAGAGTTCTGCCATGGTTATCTGGAAGAGATCCAGATGGGCGAGGGGAAAGACCACCGGATTCAGTTTTACAGCGCGGGAAGCGAAATTCCCGTCTGTCTCGATGACGCGCTGCTGCGCCAGGTATTGGGAAACCTGCTCTCGAACGCGATCAAATATTCCCCGCCTGGGAGCTCGATCTGGCTGCAAGCGCAGGCTGGGGAGGATCAGGTCGAGCTGATTGTGGGGGACGAAGGGATTGGTATCCCTGAAGAAGACCGGGAAAGGCTATTTGAGCCCTTCTTTCGCGGAGTAAAAGTCAGTCACATCCCGGGAACGGGCCTGGGTCTGACGATCGTACAGCGGTCGGTGGATCTCATGCACGGCAGCGTCCAGGTAGAATCCGGGGCAGTCGCTGGCTCGGTTTTTAAGGTCCTCCTGCCGAGGCGCCTGGAAGTGGATGTGAAACCGGATTCGATTGAAGAGCCGTGGGAACCCGGGGAGGAAACGGATTCAGAGAAATATTAACAGACAAGGGCCGGGCATTCTGGCGAGATGTATCCATGCAAAAAATCTTAATCATTGAGGACGAAGATTCGGTTCGGGCAAATATCATCGAGCTGCTGGAAGCGGAAGGATATTCCGCCATCGGCGCGGAAGATGGGATGAGTGGGGTAAAGCTGGCCCGCGAAAAAAGGCCTGACCTGATCATCTGCGATATCCTGATGCCCCGACTGGATGGATACGGCGTCTGGGGGATGCTTTCCAAAGAGCCGGGCACCGCCACAATCCCCCTGATATACCTGACCGCAAAAACCGACCGGGCCGACCTGCGCAAAGGGATGGACCTTGGTGCAGATGATTACATTACCAAGCCGTATACCCGCGAAGAGCTGCTGCGCGCGATTCGTACGCGGTTGGCCAGGAGAGATGCCCTGAACGTTCAGGCGCAGAAGAAGTTGAACGATCTGCGCAGCAGCATCACGCTCTCCCTCCCGCATGAAATGCTGACCCCGCTCAGCGTGATCCTGGGGTTCTCGGAATATCTGGTCACCGACGCCAGCGAAATCAATCTGAAACAGGTGGTCGACATCGCCGGGGAAATTCATGGTTCCGCCCAGCGCCTGCTGCGGATGATCCAGAACTATCTGATGTTTGCGGAGCTCGAGCTGCTGGCGACGGACGCGAAAAAGCTGGACCGGTTGAAAGAAAGCCGGGTAGACTCGGCGGAAACGGTCATCATGGAGATCGCCGATTTTAAGGCGCGCAGCGATGGACGGAATGAAACGCTGCATTTGAACCTGGTCGACGCGCCGGTCAATATTTCCGAGAACTATCTGCAAAAGATCGTGGAAGAGTTATTGGATAATGCCTTCAAGTATTCTCCGGAGGAGAGTGAGGTAAGCCTGGTAAGCCGAATCGAGGCGGAGAAGGGAACGTACGAGCTGAGTGTGAGCGATCACGGGCGGGGAATGTCAATCGAGCAAATCGGTAATATCAGCGGTTTCATGCAGTTTGACCGCAAGGTTTACGAGCAGCAAGGGATTGGCCTGGGCTTGGTGATCGTGAGGCGGCTGGCGGATTTATACCAGGGGCATGTCGAGATCGAGAGCGAACCGGGGAAGGGGACGCAGGTGCGGGTCCACCTGCCGTTGTGCGCATAACTATGCTACACGAACAGTGGGGAAATGCTATAATCAGAGTATCCCTATGCACACACTGGTCACGTTGGTCTCATCGGCTCCCTATATCGAACCCCCGAACAATCCAATTGCGATTCTGGGCCTGCTCGTCCTGGCGGTGTTGATCGGTTGGGGGGCGTACAGATGGCGCGGGAAAAAACAGGCCTGGAAATCTAAAGAATGGGCGATCCTGGCCGGCCTGATCATCCTGGGGATAGCGACCAACCTGTTCCTGGGCCTCCGCCTCCCTTCAGAAGGAGCCCTGCCGCGGCCTTTGCTCCCGGATGAGCCGCCAGGCCCTGCCCTGATGTTCCTGGGGGCCCTGCCATGGATCCTGGCGGGCTGCGTCCTGGGGGTCGTCCCGGCGGTAGTGGTCGGGGCGGTCAGCGGGCTGGCGCTGGCGCTGTTCGATACCCACAGCCTGTTCAGCATGGTTCTCACCGCAGGTCCGGCGCTGTGTTACGCAGGCCTGGTGAATCAGAAGTACCGGACTTTTTTCTATCGGATGCTGCGGCACCCTCTCGTTGCAGGGTTGGCGGTCACCATCGTTTATGCAGTCCTGTTTTTTTCCGTCAATTTGTTGGATACCAACGGCCCTCTCGTCGCGAGGGTCGATTACACGCTGACGCGGCTGAACATGACCGTGATGGCGATGGCGGTCGAGATCTTGATCGGCAGCCTGGTCGCCGAGGGACTGTACGTGTTTTTGCCCGGACTGTTCGCCAACCAAGGCCCGTACGTGCCATCGCCTTCGGAGCGCAGCCTGCAGATACGGTTCTTCAACGGCACCGGACTGCTGGTCGTTCTGCTTCTGCTGACTCTAATGGTGGGAGATTGGGTGATCGCCGGCCAGGCCGCGCGGCGGTTGCTGGAGCAGCGTCTTTCGAGCACGGCGAAAATCGCGGCTGACAGCATTCCCTTCTTCCTGGAATCCGGCCAGAACCTGATCCTGCAAATGGCCGGCGACCAACGATTGGTCAGTACGCAGCGCGACCAGCTTTCGACCGTGTTGAGCGATGATCTGCGCTCGGTTCCCTATTTCCGCCAGTTGTATTTATACGACCGCAACGGCAACCCGATTACCGGCTATCCCAATCAGGATGAGGGCAAGCTGGGAATCAGCGATGAGGAAAGAAAAGGGATTCATTTCGCCCTGGACGGGGTAACGATCCAGACCTATACTGTGGGGCCGGCGCAGGGAGAAACGACCGCACAGGTTTCATTTCTGGCTAACATCACCGATGAACAGGGCAACATTCAGGGCGTACTGTTGGGCCGCAGCGATTTGGCCTCCAATCCTTTTACCCGCCCGATCATCCAGGCCATGGAAGACATGCGCAACGACAACACGCTGGGCGTACCCAGCAGTGGTGTCTACGGCACGATTGTTGACGATGCTGGCCAGATCCTCTACCACCCGACAGCCTCGCGGCTGATGACCAAATACCAGGGAATAACACAGGATCTGCCTTATTTTTACGATGAAACCGGCCCGGAGGGAACGCGCAACCTGGTCTTTTTCCAGCCCACGGTAGGACGCTCCTGGGCGGTGATCCTGACAGCCCCGGCTGAGCTTGCCCAGCAACTGGCTTTGACCATTGCATTGCCAATGCTGGTCATGATCCTGGTGATCCTGGCGGTGGCGGTCATCGGGCTGCGCCTGGGCCTGCGGGTGGTGACGGCGTCGCTGCAAACCCTCGCCGGCGAGGCAGCCCGGATCTCGCAGGGCCAGCTCAACCATCCGCTGGCAGTGAAGGGCGAGGACGAAGTGGGCCAGCTTGGACGAGCATTCGAGCAGATGCGGGTCAGCCTGAAAGCCCGCCTGGATGAACTGAACCGCCTGCTTGTGGTGAGCCAGGGAGTGGCATCGACGCTAGAGTTCGAAGGCGCGGTGCGGCCGATCCTGGAAGCTGCCCACACCAACGGGGCCAGCATGGCTCGGGTGGCGCTGGCTGCCGATCCGGAGTTGGACG
>DATKLX010000089.1:0-8045 GCA_035542155.1 Anaerolineaceae bacterium | reverse complement strand
TTGACCAGGGTCAGAAAAGCTCGCAACCTGACCCTTGCGGCTGCTGCTCGAGAGACGAACCTGGAGGCGCACATTCTCAAAAAGCTGGAAACCGGCAGCCAGGAAGAAGGGGCAGGCACATTGAATGACCTTATCCAGTATTCCGAATTTCTGGGGGTTTCCTTGAAATCCTGTATTGAGGTTGCTTCATCTCCACAGGATTGGGAATCTGTTGAAGTGAAAAAACAGGAATCGGAAGTTATTATGAGGAAGAGAAAACCGATCATTCGTTCCGTAGATCGCGTCGATGACCTTGCCGAGAAAATATTGGCCAAGGTGACTGAATTCAAACAGTCTGGTAAACCCATAACCCGAGAGGCGATCACCCGAGCGATGGGTTTGAAGTCGATCCATCCCCACGGAAAACCGGATGTCGTACAAGCATTGCGCGAAATCCGGCAAGCGCATCAGGAGCAAGTTTGGGGAGCTAACCGAGAGAAAGAGGGCGAGATGCTCCACCGTGTCGAGCAGATGATCCCGTTGGTGATCCAGCAAAAGGGTCATTTGGAGATAACGGCTCTCTGCCGCTTAGCTGGAATTGATCGCAATCTGATCCGAAGATCCCTCCCACTGCGGAGAGTCCTTGCGCGATTTGCTGAGAAATCGAAACCTTGCCTGGAAGAAATGGTCCAACAAGCGATCTGGGACCTACAATTGAAAAATCGACGACTAACCCAGACGGCGATAGCCAGAAAAGTTGGTTATTCGGCGAGGGGGTTGTTGAAAAATCCAAAGGTCTACTCCATATTCGTTCAATATGGCTTAGTCAAGGTGTCGACGAAAGAGGAAGTTGCCATAAAATCAGACGGAATTGTTTATAACGGTTCTTCCTTCTACGGATAAGGCCAAGGAAAACACAAATTAGCCCCGATGGATTTCAAAAATCAAGAAATGGGCTGTGGAGCCTGTTTCTTGATTTTTCGGTTATCTGGAATAACCAATTTACTGATGAGCCATATTCCTCAGCAGGATTCTTGATTCAATTCCCGGTCTCGCGGATTTCCTCCAGATATTCCTTTCTCCCCTCCCATATTTCTTCAGCTAAATGAGTAGTATCACTCTGGGAAAGATAACCCGCTTCTCCCATCCATGTGAACAACTTCTTCAAGGATGCTGGGAGTGCCAAGATTTCTTCTTTTGCACCCGCGACATGATCTTTCACAAAATGAGAAAAGAACATATAAAGATTGGCGTCATTTGCCTGTACAAGGCGGCGGTAGGGTTCTCGAAAGTAAAGAAAACTGGCAAACAATTCGGCGTTGCTACAGTGCTTCCGAACGGTCTTTTTCGAATACCCTTGGGCTACTAGCCAACCCTTGAACTCGGCAAGGATTGGGGCGTTTTCCTGGATAATTTGTTCTTCTATTTTGTCCAGATCGACGTGCTTTCCATCATATGTGTATCTACTTCCCGTGTACGATTGAGGGGCATCATGTGGTAGGTCGATTACTGGAGGCAATGGGAATTTCCCTGGCATCATCTTATCCTTTTGGTAATTATTGGTGGCCTACGGTAGGGGATCCAACCATTTCACTTATTATATGATCCAAAAGGAGAGTTGAGCAGGATTTATCTAACTCACGGATAGCCGATTGTTCAAAAGCAAATCGATCCAAAGAGGATATTTATCTCATTTTCAAGGTGGATCACCATCTACCCCCCCCTGTATTTTTTCTACAGTTACAAAAGACAGGTGATACGTTTTCTACGCTTACGAAAGAAAAATCCCACAATTGCATTGAACGAAAATTATTAAAGGCCGTTTGGGCAAGTGGGTTGTTTCGGGGTGAACCGTTTTCAGGGAACACTCAAATTTTTTATGGATTTTAGCTATGCCGTTACATTTTCTATAGTTACAATGGAAAATTCCACGTTTACCGTGGAATTTTCTGGGGCCTATCTGATACTTTTTCTACGTTTATCGTGGAAAATTGGTTTTTTCTACGATTGTAGAAGACACTACAACTGGACAAATTTGTTATCAATGGCGGGAGCGACGGGATTCGAACCCGCGGTCTCGGCCTTGACAGGGCCGCATGTTAGCCGCTACACCACGCCCCCGAACAACGAGCAATAGTTTATCATAGGGTCCGGCTCCCGTCAAGACCGATCCCAGGATCGTTCGGGGTTATTTCATATGTAAAATAATATCTTAAATGAAAAGCCAGCGATCAATGGTACGGTCCCAGGCGACGATCTCCTCAGGTTTGAACCAGAGAGAGGCTTCCTGCTCGCCGTTTTCGGGGGAATCGGAAGCGTGGATCAGGTTGCGCTGGACATGGATGGCGAAATCGTGGCGGATGGTACCGGGAGCAGCTTCGTAGGGGCGGGTCGCGCCGACCGTCTGGCGAATGAGGGTAATGGCATTAGGTCCTTCCCAGACCATTGCCAACACCGGGCCGGAGGTGATGTAATCCAACAACCCCGGATAAAAATCTTTTCCCTTATGGACGGCATAATGGGCCTCAGCCAGAGAGAGGGGCACCTGGAGGAACTTTGCGGCGACCAGCTTTAAACCGCGGCGTTCGAAGCGAGAGATGATCTCTCCGATCAACCCGCGCTGAACACCATCCGGCTTTACCAGAACGAGACTTATTTCCAAAATTCCCCTCCTAGAAATTAAAGATCAACTCGGGGATCAACCCCGAGCTGGTGAGCGGTGCGGTGATTAGCGCAGCAGCTCTTCGGCTTTGGTATAAGCGTCCAGGGCATCCTGAAGGCGGTTATCCCGCGCGTAGGCGTCGCCGAGTTTTTCCCAGATGGTCACATCGACGGGGTAGCGGTAGAGGGCCTCACGCAGGTCGAGGATGGTCTCGTTGAGCAAAGCGCCGGACTCGATCAACTGCGCATAGCCATTGAGGGCCTCGGGAATCTTCCCAGCCGCGATATTCTGGTGAGCGGCAGAAAATAACTCCTGCTGGTCGGGGGCTGCGGCCTGGGCTGCCCCAATTTGGTCTGGCCGGGTATCAGAAAGCGTTTCAGAGGAGACAGGTTCGGACGGCGCTTCGGCTTTACTTTCGACCGGTTCGGGGGGAGCGGCCGGCTCAGGGTGGGTCCAATCCACCACCGTATCCGCCATCTCGGGTTGTTCCACCGGGGCGGAAACGCCGTCCTGGAGCCATTCGGGTGAATCCGGCTGGGGAGCCTCCTGGTTCACGGTTGGAGCGGTGGGAGGCTGCACGCTCTGGAGATTGTGCAGCCAATCGGGAAGATCAGCCGGTGTCGCCTCCTGCGGTGAGGGAGACGAAATTTCGGCGGCGGGGGATGCAGGCCCGGTTTCCGCTTCAGGTTGGGCAATCCCTTCCTGGAGCCAGGTGGGCAGATTATCAGGCTGGGGAGTCTCAGCAGGCTGCTGGCTGATCTCCTCTTTCTTGAGGTCCTGTAGCCAATCGGGGATTTGTGATTCCTGAGGGGCTGCTTCATTAGTTTGAATCTCGGGTTCTATCTGGTAATCTTCAGCGGCCGAAATGATTTCCTGGGATGGGCCTTGAGTCTCCAGGATTGGCCCGGAAATAGATGCCTCCGTTTCGGTAAACTCCGAAACCCAGGAAGGCGGTGTTTCCTGGCGCTGGTCGGGCGGGACGAATAACGTTTCTTCGTCAGCGCCATGTTTTGCAGCCAGGCTTTCCAACCAGGCCAGAGCATCTTCGGGATTGAGCTGCTGAGCGGCTGGCTGTCCGGCGACTGCGGCGGCTTCAAGGCCAGCCTCTTCGCCGGCGGCATCGGGCGCAAGCAGCTCTTCCTCTGCCAGCACGGCAAACGGCTGTTCAGCCGCGGGCTCTGCAGCAGGCGGTTCGACCGGCGAGACAACCTCTTCTGCATGGTTCGCTGCTTCCTGGACCCATTGAGGCGGCGTTTCTGTGCGCTCCTCAGGAGGAGTGAACATGGCTTCTTCGCCTGCGCCCTGGCGGGCCGCCAACCCTTCCAGCCAGGCCAGAGCGGCATCCTGATCCTCCATCGAGGGGAAGGATGGGGAAGGTGGGGTTACTTGAGCAGGGGTAGGCTTGCTGGCTGCTTCCGCCGTTTCGGAGGCACTAGCCAGTGAGGAAAGCCAGTCAGGGATTTCTCCAGGTACAGCGGCGGGACTCTCCTCCTCTTCAGCGGGCTGCGGCGGCAGACCGGCGAACTCTTCAAGCCAGCCAGGGGTCGTGTCTGCGGATGGTCGGATTTCCTGCTGTGTCGTGGGCTCATCCGGTTTTCCTTCGACAGATGGCTCAGCGGCAGCTACTTCTCCTGTTTCAGCGGCTTTTTGAACCCATTCAGGAGGAGTCTCCTGGCGCTGCTCGGGAGGAACAAATAGAGTTCCTTCTTCAGCGCCATGGCTGGCAGCCAGGCTTTCCAGCCAAGCCAGAGCGTCATCCTGACCTTGAAGGGGCTGGGAAATCTGAGGCGCTTCCGCTGCGGGTCCAAGAGGAATTTTGGTCTCCGCGGTCACGGATGGCTGCCCGGTCTCCATAGGAGTCGGTTCAGGGGAAGCTGATTTTAATTCGCTGAGCCAGTCCGGAGCCTCCCCCGGCTCGGCTGGCAGGGTTTCGGCTGAAGATATTTGCTCGGCGGTACTCGCAACCGGCGCTTCCGGGGCAGCGATCACATTATTCAGCCAATCCGGGATTTCCGCCGGAACTGCCTCTTCAGCGGGCGGTTCCACAGGAAGCTCTGCGGTCTTCGTCTCCTCCGGCTCTAATGGGAGGGAGGTAGCTTCGGATTCACCTAATCCGGCCGGCGCCATGGCTTTCAACCATTCCGGCATCTCGCCGGTCGAGATCTCATCGGCTGGCTCCCCGGCGCCGAAGTCAATCGCCGGAGGTTCTTCCTCTTTCCCTTCGGAGGGGATCCAGCCAGCCTCTTTCATCCAATCTGGGATGAGATTTTCTTCGGATTCTACCGGAATGACAGCCTCTTCATTTTCGGGAGCGAGAGCATCAAATGCTTGAACTGGAGAGGACAGGGTATCTTCTGCGAAAGGTTGCACATCTACTGCGGCTGGCTCGCCGGTTTCCAGCGTGGATGGCTCCTGTTTGGCTCCAACCTGACCTGAGACTGTGGATAGCCAATCTGGGATCGGCCCTTCATCGGCGTGCTCGATCTGGATTCCCAGGGATTCTGCCCACTGAGGCTGGCTGCTCACCCTGGCCGGGTCCCAGATCATCCGCTCGAGGCTGACCGCTGCATCGGAAACGTCGGCCGGGTCAGGGGTGCTGGCAGAAGTGAAGGAGACGTATGGGTCCAAAGCGGCAACCCGCTGCTGGTAAATGGGGGCGTCATCCGCGCGGCTGGTACCAGGGAGAATTTCAGCCAGAATGCGGTTGGCTTCGTAACAGTAGGGGAATTTTGCGAGAATATTCGAACAAACTTCGGTCGCCTCGACTTTCTGGCCTGCGAGGTAATACATTCGCGCCAGCAGAATCTGGAGGTCGTTGCGCTGCGGGTCTTCGGCGAGGGCCGCGCGGATCTCGGCAATGGCCTGCTGGTAGAGATCTCCGCGGGCATACATGCGAACAAGCGCGCCGCGGGTGAGGCGGACTTTGGGCGGTTCCAGGCCGTCCCGGCGACCGTATAACCGGCGCAGCTCATCCTGAACGGCGGAATTGGCGGGCTGAACCTCAAAAGCTCTTTCCATATGCCAGATTGCGGCATCCAGATTTCCCTCATCCTCGCGTACGATGCTCATCCCTACATGCGAGACGAAATCATCGGGGACAGAAGAAAGCACACGCTGGAAAATATCAGCCGCTTCGCCGTAACGCTGGCTTTCCAGGAAGGATTTTCCCATTAAGCGATAGGTGTCGATGTGTTTTGGATAGGTCTGGAGGAGGTGCTTACAATGCGCGATGGCCTCTTCTGTCTGGCCGCGATCGATGAGATTTTCGATTTCACGATTGTAAATGCGCAGCGGAATTTTTGCCATAAGAGGAATCTCCCGCATGTTAGTATGCACTATTAATGCCAATTCCGCAAGTGTTGGGATTCGATTATGAACTGGTTATAAGTATAGAAACCCACGCTTCACCCGTTTTCGGGTGAGGTGTGGGTTTCTATCCGGAATCAAATCGGTTGGCTATTCGCCAAGGTAATCGCGCAGCTTGCGGCGGATGGAAGGGTGCCGCAGCCGGCTGAGAGCCTGGGCTTCGATCTGGCGCACCCTCTCGCGGGTCACGCCCATCTTCCGGCCAACCTCTTCCAGGGTATAGGCCTGCCCATCCAGCAGACCGTAACGGAGCTGGAGTATGCGCACCTCGCGAGGCGGCAGAGAGTTCAGCACTTCATCGAGGTGCTCACGGAGCAGGTTATAGGTAGCAGTGTCATCCGGCGGCGGAGCCTCGTCGTCTTCGATGAAGTCGCCCAAGACGGAATCCTCTTCGTCATCCGTAGGGGTTTCCAGCGAAAGGGGCCGGCGGGCCACCTGGATCATGTTTTCCACCTTTTTGGGTGGAACTTCCAGGGCATTGGCCAACTCATCCACGGAGGGTTCACGGCCAAGGCGCTGGGTCAACTGATGCTGGATGCGGAGGAGCTTATTGATCTGGTCTCCCATGTGGACCGGGACGCGAATCGTGCGGCCCTGATCGGCGATAGCGCGGGTCACCGCCTGGCGGATCCACCAGGTGGCATAGGTGCTGAATTTGTGTCCACGGCGGTAGTCGAACTTCTTGGTCGCACGGATCAGTCCGATGTTGCCCTCCTGGATCAGGTCCAGGAAGGGAACGCCCCTGCCCATGTACTTCTTGGCGACGCTGATCACCAGGCGAGAGTTCGCGGTGATCAGGTGTTCGCGGGCAGCCCACCCATCCTCAATGAGGCGGCGGAGTTCCTGGCGGCGACGCGTGCTGACATTCCCGCGGGCCAATTCCTCGCGGGCCATACGACCCCGCTCAATGCGCTGGGCCAGCTCGACTTCTTCCTCGGCGGTAAGAAGAGGCACCCGGCTGACTTCTTTGAGATATAAGCCAATTGTATCGTCTGTATCAATGTTGGCCAAATCATCGAAGAAGAAATTCCGGGGCTGGTCTTCCTCATCCTCTTCTCCTTCCTCAGGAGAAAGCTCATCCTCCGCCGGTTCTTCCAATGAGGCAACATCTTCGACGTAAGGCACCCCGGCACTGATCAGGGCAGCAAATGCTTCCTCAAGCTGCTCAACATCTTGCTCAGCATCCGGAAAGAAGTGGAGGATATCATCGATTGTCACGTAGGTTTTTTGTCGCCCAAGCTCAATGAGCCGTGCAATCGCAGGATATTCTTCCTCTTCCTCTTCTACAACATTAATTAAAGCCTCTTCCATCATATTACGCTTCGTTCCCTCTAACCATACTAAATGATCACAACCTGTACGGAACAGGTTGTCGTAAGCAAATAAAAAAAACTAACTAAGGTCTAATTTGTATCTAATACCTGTTCGGGTTAGCGACTGTAAACAGAATACACTTTTTTTAATGAAAAAGCAATACCTTAAAGAATAGAAAATTGTCTAAATTTTATTAATATTTCCAGCTATCCTTACGGCGTCGGCGTCGTGGTCTGGTTTTGGACTGGCGCTGCGGTCTGCGTGGGCCTGGCAGGGATCACCTGGAGCACCTGATCGACGTTGCTTTTGCTTATAATCAATGGCGCACCGCCATTGAGCTCGACATAATACCCGATCCCCGAGGGAGTACTATTTCCGATCACTATACTTTGCACCTGGCCGTTCTGGCCGGTCAATTTGATGACGTTTGCCGGTGAATCCAATCCCATGGAGCTTAATGGAGGGGCAGGGTCCAACTCGCTCATCACCGTCCATCCCTTGATTTCCAGGATCGCCGATTCGATTTGGCTGGCGGTCACCGGTGAACCTTTTGGCTCGGTCACGGTCCAATTTCCATCGTTACCCAACTGTGCTTTCAGGCTATCTCCATCAGCATTCTGTATCGCAAGCTGGCTGATCTTGCCAGAGTCGACTTTGAAAAGGGCGGGCTCCGTCGGGATGGGAGTCGATAGGCTGTTACCGATCGCGCTCAATTTTCCGGAGC
>DATKLX010000088.1:0-2531 GCA_035542155.1 Anaerolineaceae bacterium | reverse complement strand
GGGCCTGGGTCCACCTGCCGATATCGATGGGCTACGACCGCTACCCCGAGCTGCTCATCGACGAGAAGAGCCGGCTGCTGGCCGATCTGGAAAAAGAGAAAGCCCGGTTATTTTACGTCCACGACCCGGAGATGGCCGTTTCCAGGGTCAGGTACGACCCTGAAAAACAGACCTACGAGGCAGTTGCGCCGCAGAGGGAATTGGTGATTGGCGAGCGGTAATTTTTTATTGGAGACTGACATGTTTGATCAGAAATTCCTTTCCGACCTGCAAAAGAAGCTTTCCCAATGGGAATCCACAACGCTCTCGGAGACGCTGCGCCGCGCCCCCGAGCGGCAGGAGCAGTTCCTCACCGCCTCCTCGGACGAGGTCAACCGCCTCTACACCCCTCTCGACCAGCCGGATTTCGACTACTTCAGGGACCTGGGTTTGCCGGGCGAGTATCCCTTCACGCGCGGCATCCACGCCACCGGCCCGCGCGGCCGTTTATGGACGATGCGCATGTTCGCCGGGTTTGGCTCGGCCGAAGAGTCCAACCTGCGCTTCAAGTATCTGCTCGACCAGGGCGGGACCGGCCTCTCGGTCGCATTCGATCTGCCCACGCTGATGGGTTACGACACCGATGCGCCCGAGGCGGAGGGGGAGTTCGGCACCTGCGGGGCGGCGGTCAGCTCGCTCAAGGACATGGAGATCCTGTTCAACGGCATCCCGCTGGACAAGGTGTCCACCTCGATGACGATCAACTCGCCGGCGTCCATCCTGTGGGCCATGTATATTGCTGTGGCCGAGAAGCAGGGAGTGTCTGCGGGCCAATTGCGGGGCACCATCCAGAACGATATCCTGAAGGAATACATTGCCCAGAAGGAGTACATCTTCCCGCCCGAACCTTCGATGCGTCTGGTGGTGGACACGATGGAGTACGGCTCGGAGGCCTTCCCGCAGTGGAACACCATCTCCATCTCCGGCTACCACATCCGCGAGGCGGGTAGCACGGCGGCCCAGGAGCTGGCTTTCACCCTGGCGGACGGGATGGAGTATGTGCGCTGGGGCATGGCCCGCGGCATGCAGGTGGACGAGTTTGCCCCACGGCTGTCGTTCTTTTTCAACGCCCACAATGACTTCTTCGAGGAAATCGCCAAATACCGGGCTGCCCGCCGCATCTGGGCGCGGGAGATGCGCCAGACGTTCAGGGCGCAGGCGCCGCGCTCCTGGCTGCTGCGCTTCCACACTCAGACCGCCGGGATGACTCTTACCGCCCAGCAGCCGGAGATCAATGTTGTGCGCGTAGCCATCCAGGCTCTGGCGGCTGTGCTGGGCGGCACCCAATCGCTGCATACGAACTCGATGGATGAGGCCCTGGCGGTTCCCTCGGAGCGGGCCGCCACGGTCGCCCTGCGCACCCAGCAGATCATCGCCGCCGAATCGGGCGCCGCCAACACCGTCGACCCGCTCGGCGGGTCCTATTTCGTCGAGGCGCTGACGGACCGCCTCGAAGCCCAGGCGCGCGCTTACTTCCGGCGCATTGCCGACCTGGGTGGAGTGCTGCCCGCCATCGCCAAGGGTTTCTTCCAGCAGGAGATCGCCGAAGCGGCTTACACCTATCAAAGCGAGATCGACAGCCACACCCGTACCATCGTGGGGGTCAACGAGTACGTGGACGAAAAGCCGGTCACCATTCCGCTCGTGGAAATGGATCCCGTCGGTTATGCCCGCCAGGTGGAGCGCTTGAAGGCGCTGCGCCTGGAGCGCGACAATGGGCGCGTCGGCCAGAGCCTCGACCGCCTGCGCCTGGCCTGCCAGGGAACCGAAAATACGATGCCGTTCATCCTGGACTGCGTCCGGGCGTATGCCACACTGGGTGAGATTGTCGGGGTGATGAGGGAGGTCTTTGGAATTTACGCCGAGCCGACCTGGATCTAGAGCCACCTCTTTCGGCGTACGGATAACCCGGTCCTTGCCGAGAAGGTGCCGGGCTAAATAAAGATGTGCAACGCATTTTTGGAGTGCGTCACACATTTATATTCGAGTAGCCAGTGGGAGCAATCCCCTCTTCAGCGAGCACCTTGGAGTCCTCGGGCGTCTTTCCGGTCTGAGCCTGGATGTTGTCGAGCTAGGCTTTGAGTGTCTTTTACATCCAAGAGATTCCACACGCAAGGTTTCAGACCCTGCGTGTGGAATTCTTTCATCAACCCTTCTCGGCGAAGAACTCAACCAGCCGGGGAGACAGGACATTAAAGTCGACGTCGTGGCGCTGGCCTTCCAGAGTGCGCTCCTGGCCGTGAGGGATCACCTTGGCCAGCGCCTAGGCCGTATCAAACATGAACGGGACGGCTGTGCCGTTCATAATTGAATAAAATTAATTTTCTCATGATTATCTCCTTGTATAAATGAGTCAGTAGGCCAGCGGAAGCTGGTTTACAATCTCTCGTAGAAGCTGAGGTCGACGTTGTTCTCCTTGAGGATATGCCTCGACCATTAGACTGTCGCCTCGGCTCTACGAGAGGTCTCGAATAAGCAGGTTGCAGCTTGGC
>DATKLX010000087.1:0-6773 GCA_035542155.1 Anaerolineaceae bacterium | reverse complement strand
CGCGCCGTAGCTCCAGATCTGGGATGCCACGTCCTTGCGCACGTAGAAGCGCATCCGGTCGGCAACCCCCCAGTTGGTCAATGTGTAACTGTCATCGTTTTTCAGGGCAGCCCACGCGGTGTAATCCCGGTTGAACCAGATCTGCCAGACCGCACGGGTCACTTTGGGATCGGTGAAGAAAGGACGGATGTGCAGCCAGGCATATTTGAGGTACTCAAAAAAGTTCATCGGAGGGATGGTGGTTCCCTGCCCCAATTTTGCGGTCAGGGCCGTGGTGCGCTCGTTGGAAATGGTATCCCACTTGAGGTTCCAGTAATCCTGGTTGGGCCACCACAGGCGCATGTACTCCGCCTCGACATAGTCGTTGCGCACCACCGGGGCGATCTTGTCATAATTTTCCGAGCTGACCACAATGACCGTGGCACGTCGCAGGTCGCGCGTCGGGTTCACGTCGAAATCGATCCGGTTGGGAAAGTAGTGCATGTACCACCAATAAGGGTAGCGGACGTTGTTGTCGTAAGCCACGATCATGTCCAGGCCGCCGGTCGTGCGCCGCGAGATTTCCTCGATTTGGGTGAAGAGTGCCTTCGGGTCAGGAGCTCCATGGGCATAGACCAGGTATTCGAGCGGGTAGTCATAGTTGATGAACGCAGCCCGGAAGGAGGTCCGAAGGGTAAGGATTGCCAGTAGGCCGAAGAATGCCAGCGCGGCAGCCCGCCCCAGGTTGCGCGCCCCCCAGGCTTTTACTTTTCCCCACGCCACCGTCTCGCCCAACCAGCCGATTGTCCAGCCTGAGGCCAGGATCATCGGCAGGGCGATGTGGATGGTAAGCCAGGGCATCTTTTCCCCAGCCAGCGAAAAGGCAACCAGGCTGCTGAGCGACCAGTAAACCGTCAGCGCCACCGTGGGCACCTGGCGGGCTTCCCCCTCGGCCGTCCGGCCGGAGGCGAAGGGTCGGGCCGGTTCGGACTGCCAAAGGCGTTTGAAGATGGCGATCAGTGCGGCGCAGACCATCCCCAGCGCGGGCAGGAACTCATAGACCGGGACCTGCAGGAGGGCATAGTAATACAATGGCTGGCTGCCGCGCTCCTGGATCATCCAGTAGCTCAGCGCGCCGACTAAGCCGCCGAACAAACCCACCGGGTTGGTGAAAAAGGTGGTGTAGAGAACGATAAAAGGAATGTAGAACAGGGCCGCATGCAACAGCCAGCGACGCCCAAACCACCACAGTCCAAGCGGGATGGCAATGCCGGCCAGGATCAGCGCGGTCGCCCCCACCGCGATCTGAGTGCTGGAGCTTGTCCCCCAGGCTGCCAGATCGAACGAACGCATCTTGTGGGCATCCAGATACATGATCACCAATTTCAGTGGGAGCCCATTCAAGAGCGGCAGGATCAGCGTACCGAGCATCATCAGCAGATCGAAGGAGCGCTCGGAGCGGACTCCGGCCCAGCCCAGGCCGCGCACGACCTCCACCGCGGCGTAGATCAGCATTCCCAGCCCCATCACGCCCAGGGTGGCTATGGCGAATTTTGTCGGTTGGTCCGGGGGTTGTTGGGAGAAGTAGAAAAAGGCCGCAGAGGCGAAAAGGACGATTGCCGCGACCAATGCCACCAGGAAGGACGACCGTCTGCGTTCCTGCGGCCATTGGCGTCGGCTCAGGCTGCCAATAAAATAGACCGCCAGGAAGATCAGTTCCTCGGCCGCGAAGATGTAAGAAGTTGCCTTGTCGGTGAAATGCAGGGCATTGATGAGGGTAAAGAGCAGCAGGATGCGCCTCTCCCCCTTTTCGAGGTAACGCAGCATAGTATAGATCGTCAGCATACCCCAGAAGACGATGTATGCTTCATTACGGGCGTAACGCCCATAAAACAGCATGAAGGGGGAGATCAAGAACATGAGACCGGCCGCCAGCGCCCCAATCCGTCCCAAATAGGGTCGGAAGAGCAACAGGGCCAATGCGACCGTCACCACGCTAAAGACCGCCGCCGGAATGCGAGACGTGAAATCGGAATCACCGAAGAGCGCATAGGAGAGCGCCATCATATGAAATTGAAGCGGCCCATGGCTGAGCGGATCATACTTGTATCCATGCCCGGTGTAGAGATCATACGCGGGCACGACGTGGTTGACCTCGTCGTGACTGGCGGCGCGCGCTCCCAATCCATAGAAGCGCGAGACGACCGCCAGCACCAGGATCAAGAGGACCAGGAGAGTCTCCCGGTTGGCAGGGATCCAGCGTTTGATGGGGGTATCGAGCTGGGATTCGAGGGTGAGTTGTGAGGGTTGCATACCCTACTATTGTACCAAACACGGCTGAAATCGACGGTGATATTCCAGCCGTATTCCACCACTGCTTGCCGCCCAAATTTGTAAAGGACCTGCGGATATCACACCCTGCTTAAAATTGACCTCGGGAGGTTACAGCCCGCTCTACCGGGATGTTTATCAGTGATTTTTATCCGTCGCCTGTGCGGCGACTGACCTGATTCCCACTTCCTCGACAGCTGCGGGTGCAGGATAAACCGGACTGGAATCTTGGATCATTTCGATAAAAAGCGCCACGATGTGGGGATCAAAGATCTTCCCGGCGTTTTTCTCGATGTAACCGATGATCTCATCCTTTGCCATCGCCTTGCGATAGGGCCGATCCGAGGTGAGCGCTTCCCAATTGTCCACAATGGTGAAGATCCTCGATGGAAGGGGTATCTCTTCACCCTTCAATCCCTGCGGGTATCCTTTCCCATCCCAGCGTTCATGGTGACAATAAGGGATGGGGATCGCCGCCCTTAGATAAGGGATGTTCTCGAGCATTTCTTTGGCATAAAGCGGATGCCTGCGCATCAACGCCCATTCGGTTTCGTCGAGCGGCCCGGGTTTGAATAATATGGAGTCCGGGATGGCCATTTTCCCAATGTCGTGTAGCAGCGCCCCCCGGTAGATCAGGGTGATCTCGTCGTCTGGTAATCCCAGCAGGTAAGCCAGGCGCACACTCAGATTGGTCACCCGACGGCAATGTCCTTCGGTCTCCCGGTCCCGGAATTCAAGTGCTTTGGCCCACCCCTCGAGAGTTTTGTCATACGATTCGTTTAGCAAAGCTTCGGATTGCTCAGCCCGCCTCAGGTTTGTTTCCATGTTCTCCATGGAAATCCACACCAGATAGACTTCCGCGGCAATCAACACCACCTGGGTGACGATATCGCCAACATCTGCGCCATAAGATGTGTGAATCACACCTTTGATCTGCAGGAAGCCGATCAAGATCAACGAGACGGCACTGACCAGAAAGAAGGAAAAGGAGGCACGTTTCCCAAACAGGAGACTGCCGATGAAAATGACGATCGGGTAGGCCAGTACCATGGGATCGTGGATTCCCCCGCCTGTGATCAGGCTGTAAAAAACCGCCGCCAAAAAGATGGCACTGGCGATAAGGCTGAGTACCGTATTATGGATCTGCTCGTTGATTTGCAAACCGAGCAGGCAAAGGATCGAGAGGGTGAACAGCAGGTACCCGGGCCGGATGGACTTCAAATAAAGAGCATCCAAAGCCAGGACCAGGCTGGTGTAAGCTACACCCAAAAGGACTGCAGTCAGCGTGCGTTTATTTAACTTTCCTTCTAACGGCGTCCGTTGTGGAAATTTTAGCCAGCGTTGGATGAAATTTATCACGTGAGCCTCGTTGTCCAATCCTGTATACAATATACCTTTCGCCTGGATTTCCACAAACATTAAAAACATCGTTTACTAGGGTACTTTTTATCCATACATGAAATGCGTAGAGGATAGGTGAATTAACATGCTTCGCTGCGCTTCACCTCGCCTATTAAACAAAGAAGTGCCCATCTGGGGCACTGCTCTCATCAAGCAAGATCTTACCGGGATAATCAAAATCGGGATTTAGGTCTCTCCGCTCGAACCGAATTCCCCCCAGCGGGCGTATACCGCGCTGGCGAGCAGCCGGCCGGCGCTCTTCTCCACCGTGACCAGCTCGCCGCATTCCAGCCTCCCGTTTAGACCGTTGACCATTTCTTCCATGGCGTTGAAGACATGAACCGCCGATGCCTTGACCGCGTAGACCGTCAACACGGCAAACAGCGGCTTGGGGCTGATCACCGCCCGGCAGGCCTGCAGGAGCTCCGGCAGGGAGCGGTAGACTTCCCATAATTCGCCCTTCGGACCGCGCCCGAATTTGGGCGGGTCCAGCAGGATCCCCTCGTACTTTACCCCGCGCCTCGCCTCGCGCTGGACGAACTTCAGCGCATCGTCCACGATCCACCGGACAGGCTTTTCTGCCAGCCCGGAGAGCACCTGATTCTCGCGCGCCCAGGTCACGGCCTTTTTCGAAGCGTCCAAGTGGGTGACCTTCGCCCCCGCGGCAGCCGCCGCCAACGTCGCCAGGCCGGTATAACCGAACAGGTTCAGCACATTTACCGCTTCGTTTTTGACTTTTGTTTTTTGTTTTATTTTCCCGTAGATCCACTCCCAGTGCGCTGCGCCTTCGGGAAAGACGCCCAGGTGCCGTCCCGGGGTCGTCTGCGCCCAGAAGCGGATCTCCTCTCCCCCTTCGCTGGAGTGGCCAGGGGTGAGGGGATGCTTCTCGCGCCCCTCCCCCTGTAGGAGAGGGGTTGGGGTGAGGGGATACCTCATCTCCCATCTTTCCGGAACCTTTTTCTTAAACTCCCAGTGCCCGCCGCTCTCCTCCCCCGTCGGCTGGAAGGTGGCGTGCGCTTCCGCCCAACGCGTGGCAGGCAGCCTCTTCCGCCATAGCGCCTGAACCTCCGGGCGGACGAAGGTATACGCGCCGAAGCGCTCGAGCTTTTGCCCGTCACCGGAGTCCAGCAGCTCGTAATCTGACCAGTTGGGGGAGGCGAGCAAATTGATTTCAGGGTGAGACATGTCACCGAGTCCGCTGAGGCCCGGGTTTTTTCCACCCACCGGCATGCTAAAAGCCGCACCCGGGCCGTACCAATGGGGGAGATGGTCACAAATGACCCTAACAAAAATGATACTTGCTATTTGGACTAAAAATATGCTAAAATAAGCTCGTCAGTGGGATGAAGTGGGATGAAGTGGGACGCCGGTCAAAACCGGCGTTCAGGTTTAAAGGACGAGGTAGAACTAATGTTCTTGGGTCAGTACGTCCACTCCTTCGATGATAAGAGCCGCCTGACGGTTCCGGCCAGGTACCGGGAACTGATCGCTGACGGCGCTTTCGTTGTTCAAGGCCTGGACCGCAACCTGATGGTGCTGACCCCTGCGGCTTTCGAGATCATCTACCAGCGCATCATGGCCATGAACCTGACCGACCCGACCGCCCGACTCCTGCGCCGCGTCATCCTGGGCAATGCTTCGCAACTGGATGTCGACAAGTCCGGGCGTATCCTCATCCCGCAGCAGTTGCGTGAATTTGCTGGACTGGACGGGGAGGCAGTGCTCGTCGGCCAGGGCGACTACTTCGAAATCTGGGCTCCCAAGCTGTGGCAGCAGCAGGTGAACCAGGTGCAGGATGCCGAAGCCAACACCCAACGCTTTGCCGCGCTCGATCTCAAGACTCGCTGAAATGGCGCTGACGCACCAACCCGTACTTTACCAGGAAATTATACACGCTTTACACCCCAATAGCAGAGGGCGCTATGTGGATGGGACGCTGGGTGCCGGCGGCCATGCCGCCGGGTTGTTGGCCGCCAGCGAACCGGGAGGCCTGCTCCTCGGGCTGGACGTGGACCCCCAGGCCATCCACGTGGCAAGCCGGAATCTCGCTCCCTTCGGGGAGCGTGCCCGTATTAATCGATCGTCCTACACGAGGCTGGCGGAACAGCTCGCCTCGCTCGGTTGGGACACGGTCGACGGCATCCTGATCGACCTGGGTGCCTCCTCGCTGCAGTTCGACTCCCCCGAGCGGGGCTTCTCCTTCCAGGCCGACGGTCCGCTGGACATGCGTTTCGACCCCTCCAATCCTTTGACCGCCGCCGAGATCATCAATGCCTGGCCGGAGACCGAGCTGGCGGATGTCATCTACCGCTACGGGGAGGAACCCGCCTCCCGGCGCATCGCCCGGGCCATCGTCCAAGCCCGGCCGGTGCAAGGGACCCGCGAGCTGGCAGCGATCGTGACCAAAGTCCTCGGCCGGCGCGGTTCCCACCACCCAGCGACGCAGACCTTCCAGGCGCTGCGCATCGCCGTCAACGGCGAACTCGAAGCCGTCCAGGTGGTCCTGCCGCAGGCAATCAGCGCCCTCAAGCCCGGCGGCAGGCTGGCCGTGATCACCTTCCACTCACTGGAAGATCGTCTGGTCAAGGAGTATTTTCGCCGGGAGAGCAAAGACTGCCTCTGCCCGCCCGGACAGCCGGTATGCACCTGCGGACACAAGGCCAGCCTCCGGGAGATCACCCGCCACCCGATCCGGCCGCAGGAGGCAGAAATCAAGCGCAATCCACGTGCCCGCAGTGCCAAGCTGCGGGTGGTAGAGAAAATCGGGGACTCTGCATAAGGGTCCCGACACAGAACGGAGGTACGCGACCCCCTCTTATCGTTGAGAAATCTTTGCGGATAACAACATGAACAACGTAACCAAAATCGTCCAGAAATATCGACAGGCCCCCTGGCGTGTACAACGCCAGTGGATCGGCCTGTTTTTGCTCGGATCGGTCCTGGTCGCCATCGTGGCGGGCATCTATCTCTCCATCACAACCCGGGCGGATCTGGCCGGGCGCGAAATCCAGAACCTCAACGCCGATATTCTCGACAAGCAGCGCGAAAACGCTGACCTGGAG
>DATKLX010000086.1:0-3581 GCA_035542155.1 Anaerolineaceae bacterium | reverse complement strand
CGAGCAAAAGAACTGGTCGGTGGTGCGCCATACCGTGGGCTACGACCGGCTGGAAAGCGCGGAGGAATTGGCCCTCTTGCGCTCGATTTACACGGACTTGCGGATCTATATCAACTTCTTTCAGCCCGTGCTCAAGCTGATAGGAAAGGAGCGGATTGACGGCAAGGTAGTTCGCTCGTATGATCAGGCCCAGACGCCCTATCGTCGCGTGCTGGCATTGAACACGATCCCCGTGGCAGTCAAAGCTCGCCTGACCGCCCAGTACGTGCAATTGAACCCGGTGACTTTGCGCGCCAGCATTGACGCCAAAGTGGCCCATTTGTGGAAAATCGTTCGGTAACATTTGGATTTGAGGCAACGATACCCCTAAAGTAACATTTTATTTTGAGGCATTACGGTCTATCTGGTTTTTGCCTGGTTGGCCAGCGCCGCCTTCAGCCCATTCTGCTGCTGCTGGTTGAAAAAAGGCAGAGTTTTTCGTACCAGCCGGGCGATCGAGGGGTCGCTGCTGGCATTGATCGATTGGCGTAAGAAATACGCGGTTTCTGGCATAGACCGGCGTGCCAGCGTTTCAATTAAATCCAGATAATCGGCCTGCAGGTTAGAGGGCACCACCTGCATGGCCGGGATCAATAAGCCAAAGATAACCGGCAGGTTTTCAAAATCGCTGTCCCGGGCCAGGTAGTGGAGCGCGCGCAGGCCGATTCCAACGATCGCAGGGTCTGGGCTCCTCATCCACTCCTCGATGATCGCCTGCCAAAGATCTGGACGCTCGCGTTGAAGGCGGCTGCTCCCGGCGCTCAACAGCGCAGCCAGGACAGTGGAGTCCTCGCCGGGTTTTGCCCAGGCACGGATGCGTTCGATCAGCGGCTCTGGTGGATCAGGGGGAACCTGGGAGAGCAAAAAAATTGCCAGGAGACGGGTCTCCAGGTATCCATCCGCCCAGATGGCAGCCATGAGCTGAAATGCTTCTTCAGGGTGCGCTGCAGCGAGCAGCCCCAGCTCAATTTCAATCTGGCGCATCACCGGTTGAGGGACGCGGAATTGAGGGAGCAAAGAAACATGCCGACCGGACTGACCGGGACGGTAAGTCCGGTCGGCATAGAATTCGAGGATATCGAACAGTCGGCGCCGAAAAAGTCCCGGCTGGTAAAACGCATCGGCGAGCTGAACGGTCAAGGTTTTCAGCCGGGCAAGCAGAATGGCTGGCATGGATCGTTTGAACTAATAGGCTTTGGCAAAATATACTTTCTCGGTAGCTTCCGCACCGCAGTAGATGCAGCGCCCGGTCCCGCCTGGCTGCTCCAGGGGGATATTGCGGGTGGTAGCCCTGGTCTCCTCCTTGATCCTTGCCTCGCATTCGCTGCTCCCGCACCACCAGGAGAGCGCCCAGCCGTTTTGAACGACCTCTTTCAGTTCGGCATAATCTTTTGGATCGAAGATGTGTGCGTCGCGGAAGGCTTTGGCTTTATCGAACATCGATGCCTGGATAACCATCAAGGCTTCGCTAATTGCACCGGAGATGCCTTCCTGGGGGATGAAGGATTTGCCCGCCTTGCCTGGAATGTCTCGCCGCGCCATTGCGACGGTGCCTTTCTCTACGTCCCTGGGTCCGATCTCGATCCGCAGCGGGACTCCGCGCAGCTCCCAGTCGTTGAATTTAAATCCGGGGGTGACTTCAGTGCGGTCATCGATCTTGACCCGGAACATATCGAGCTCCTGGCGGACCTGCTCGACGACCGACATCACCCGGGATTTCTCGGCTTCGTTGCGGAAAATGGGCACGATCACGACCTGGATCGGGGCCAGCCTGGGCGGCAGGACCAGGCCCTGGTCGTCTCCATGGGTCATGATAATCGCACCGATGAAGCGGGTAGAAAGCCCCCAGGAAGTGGTCCAGCAGTACTGCAGCTCGTTTTGGGGATCCAGGTAGCGGATGTCGAAAGCTTTGGCAAAATTCTGGCCGAGGTTGTGCGAGGTGCCAGCCTGCAGGGCTTTGGTGTCGCCCATCATGGCTTCGATCGAGTAAGACCGGTTGGCCCCGGCGAACTTCTCGGCGCTGCTCTTACGACCCTGGATGACCGGGACCGCGGCGTCATCGACGGCAAAGCGGGTATACACCTCGAGCATGCGCAGGGTTTCTTCTTCGGCTTCCTTTGCGGTAGCGTGCGCAGTGTGGCCTTCCTGCCAGTAAAACTCCAGGGTGCGCAGGAAGAGGCGCGTGCGCAGCTCCCAGCGGACGACGCTGCCCCACTGGTTGATCAGAACGGGTAAATCGCGGTACGATTTGATCCATCTGGAATACATGTGTCCGATAATGGTCTCGGAAGTCGGGCGGATGACCAGCGGTTCTTCAAGGGTTTGGCCGCCGCCGATGGTGACCACAGCCAGCTCCGGGGAAAATCCTTCGACGTGTTCTTTCTCTTTTTCCAGGAAGGACATGGGGATGAGTAAGGGGAAGGCGGCGTTGACGTGCCCGGTGGCCTTGAATCGCCGGTCCAATGCGGCCTGGATGTTCTCCCATAGCGCCCAGCCATAAGGGCGGACGACCATGCAGCCGCGCACGGGGGCGTAATCGGCCATCTCGGCGCGTATGATCACCTGGTTGTACCATTCAGAATAGTTTTCGCTGCGGGTGGGTAGTTTTTCGTCAGACATGGGAATTTTCGATTTTTAATTTCCGATTTTCAATATAATTGCTTGATTTCCTTGAGGTTATTGAAGGCTTCCTCTACCGTGTCGGCGAAGATCAGCCAGCTACGCTCAGGCTCGTGGATGTGCTCGCCCAGGTTGTCGAACATAGCCTGGAACACCGCCTGCCAGCCGGGACCAACCAGGATGAGGGGGCGTGGGGGGAGGGAGCCGATGATCAACTGGTTCCAGACCAGGGAGATCTCGGTGAGGGTGCCGGCTCCGCCGGGCAGGGCAATCGCTGCTTCACTGTGGTCGATCAGGGCGAACAATCGCTCGCGCAGGGTGGGGAAACGGCGCTCCTCGCGTATCCAAGGGTTGGCGCGGCCTGGTCGCCATTTTTCGATCTCATCGCAGGTGACCCCAATCACGTACCCGCCAGCCTCGTTTGCCCCGCGCGAGACCGCCTCCATGGTTCCGATGTAACCACCGGTCAGAACGGTATAACCAGCGCCGGCGAGCAATTTCCCCAGGTGGTATGCTTCCAGGTATGCTGGATCTCCCGGCATGGGTTTTGCGCCCCCAAATACGGTCACGTTCATTATTGATCCCAGATTCGTTTGTAGTTTTGCTGCAATATTCCCCGATTATACCCGGGTGGAGGGGAAAAGTACATCCAGAGCGGCCTGTGCAGAATCGCGCTGCAAGGGGTGCCAGCCTTCCTCGGTGGCCATCCGTTTCAGATGCGCGAGGACGGCTTTCTGTGATTCCGGATCCAGTTTCTGGAATGCCGCTTCAATCCGCGCCCTGTCTCGAGAGAGGAGGTTATCCCAAAAGCTCTCAGGATCTATGTCGTAATCGGTCATTGAGGTTTTGAAGGGATTATATCTTAACAGGAGTGTGGAAGAGGTTCCGGATCGATTTTCTGATTTCGTTCCAGATCAGATCGG
>DATKLX010000085.1:0-16949 GCA_035542155.1 Anaerolineaceae bacterium | reverse complement strand
CGTTTAAGTCCGCACAAGGCGCAGCGCTCTATCTGGCCAGTTACGATGCCATGATGCAGTTCTGGCCTACCCCTTACGAAGAGTTTGATATCCCGGGTTCTTATGGCAGCACGCACATCGTTGCCAATGGACCAAAAGATGCTCCAACCCTGATCCTGCTGCATGGGGGGCGCGCCAGCCTGACCATGTGGTCGGCAAACGTAGCCGATCTCAGCCGTGATTACCGGGTGTATGCCGTGGATGTGATGGGCCAGCCGAGCAAAAGCATCCCGAACGCCTCTTTTCAAAAACGGGATGATCTGATCCCGTGGTTCATCGAGCTTCTGGATGCTCTCCACGTGGATCGGCCCACGCTGGTGGGGCAATCCTACGGGGGATGGTTTACCCTCCATTTCGCGATCCATGTACCGCAGAGGGTCGACAAGATCGTGCTGCTCTCACCGGCTGCCTCTTTTCTACCGCTGAACACTCAACATATGCTTCGAGGAGCGTTGATGTTCTTTTTCCCATCCCGTTTTGCGGTGCAGCGGTTCAAGCTCTGGGAGACCCTTCCGGGAAACTTAAATAGCCCGGAGCAGCGAGCTTTCTTCGACCGCAAAGTGGAACAGATGTATCTGGGTTTCAAATATTTTCGTTGCCAGGGGGAGGCCAACCCGGATGTCTTTCCAGACGATCAATTGCGTAGTTTGCAAGCACCGGCCCTGCTCTTGATCGGAAAACAAGAAGTGATCTACGATCCGGTCGCATCACTGGAGCGTGCGTGCAGGTTGATCCCTCATCTCGAAGCAGACTTAATTCCAGATGCAAGCCATGATATGACCTATTTTCAGGCCAGCAGGGTGAATCAGCGCATTCTGGCGTTTTTGAAAAAGTACAAGGAGCATGATTATGTCAAAGATATCCAGTGAGCTTATCCACGGCGAGGTTGCGCCGGGTTTCGAGGCCGTGCGCGAAGCGTACGCCCACAATTATTCCATCGGCGCGGAAATCGGCTCGGCGCTGGCGGTCTATCACCGCGGGAAGCGGGTCGTACACCTGTGGGGCGGCCTGCGTGACCGCGAAAAGAATGCTCCCTGGCAGGAGGACACCCTGGCGCTGGTCTTTTCCACTACCAAGGGTCTCTCCGCGCTGGCCCTGGCGCTGGCCCATTCTCGCGGCTGGCTCGACTACGACCGGCGGGTCTGCGAGTACTGGCCCGAGTTTGCCCAGAACGGCAAGGAGCGCGTCACCGTCCGCCAGTTGCTCTCGCATCAGGCCGGGTTGATCACCGTCGACTACCCACGCCTGGATTACGCCGTCCTGCACGACCTGGACGCGCTGGCGGCTATTCTCGCCCGCCAGAAGCCGGCCTGGGAGCCGGGGACCCGCAACGGCTATCACGCCTTCACCCTCGGCTTTTATGAGAACGAGCTCTTCCGCCGCGTCGACCCCGAAGGCCGCAGCCTGGGGCGCTTCTTCCAGGAGGCGATCGCCCGGCCGCTGGGCGCCGAGTTTTACATCGGCCTCCCCCCGGAGATCCCCCTCGATCGGATTGCCAAACAGTATTTTGCGCCCGTCTGGACGATGTTCACCAATCTCAAGATGATCCCCTTTGGGATGAATATGATGAACAAGCGCAGCTACCTGGGGCGGGCTTTCTCCAACCCGACTTCCGCGCTTACCGCGGATTTCACTCACCTGCAGTTCCGCAACCTGGAGATGCCAGCCACCAGCGGCATCGGCACTGCCGACGGCATCGCGCGCATCTACGGCGCCTTCGCCGCCGGCGGGGCGGAGCTGGGCCTTCGCCCTGAGACCCTGGCCGAGCTCAAAGCGCCGGCGCGCATCCCCACCGGCGGGTCGCTGGACCTGGTCATGGGCATCCCCTTGCAGTTTTCCCTGGGGCTGGGCAAGCCGTTCAACGCCAGCTCGTTCTGCCCCAACCCCGCCGGCTTTGGCTGGCCTGGGATGGGTGGCTCGCTCGGTTTCGCTGACCCGGTCGACCAGATCGGCTTTGGCTACAACATGAACAAGATGAACTACAACTTCGGCAACGATCCCCGCCTGCGCCCGATACGGGATGCGATCTATCGGTCGATTCGAGCTTTTGATAACCAAGCAACGTAGAGCTTCTTGACATGTCCCTTTTGGACATGGTACACTGCTACCGTTGTACTTAAACTTTAATGGATCTGTAAGAAGGAGGCTCGCTATGCAAAAGAGCATCATAAGAATCGTTTCCCAAATTGTAGGTGCAGTTTTCCCTTGCTAGCGCGCCTCTGAGCTGATTCCCTTCCTCAATCACACAGGCGAGGAGCTTAGACCCTAAGCTTCCCCTTTTCGCGCAGAGAGCGGCCGCGGGTATGAAAACTGCCCGCGGCCGTTTTGTTTCCTTCTCTGGATTCAAAACCGGCCGGTGATCTTTCGCTGGCCGGATTGCATTTAACCAAAAGGGTTCTATGTCTCGCATGAATTGGAATGAATTGTTGAACGATGATGAGCGTCCCGCGCGCAAGCGGGATGCGCAAAAGCCCGCTCAAAGTGGGCCGCACCGCGGCGGCTTCCAGAAGTTAGACGAGCTGATCCGCTACCGCGGCATGGACCAGATCGACGCCGACCAGGTCTTCAACCCCACTTTCCACTCCTCGCGCCACGAGCGCGAGTGGATCCTCAGCTACCTGGGGCCGTTCTACGAGGACGACAAGATCCTCGATGTGCTCCGCATGGTCAAAGGCGGGAAGGAGGCCACGGTCTACTGCTGCGCGGCTCACCCCGACCTGGAGCGCGAGCTGGTCGCTGCCAAGATCTACCGCCCGCGCGAGTTCCGCAGCCTGCGCAAGGACTACCAGTACCGCCAGGGCCGCGCGATACTCGACGCGGAGGGCAAGGTGGTCCGCGACGGGCGCATGCTCCGCGCGGTGCGCAAGGGCACCCAGGTCGGGAAGGAGATGCAGCACACTGCCTGGCTGCAATCCGAGTACCAGACCCTCGAGCTCCTTTTTGCAGTCGGCGCAGACGTCCCCGAGCCGCTGGCCTTCGGGGATAACACCATCCTGATGGAGTACTTTGGCGAGCTGGATCTGCCCGCGCCGCTGCTCAGTGCGGTAAGCCTGCGCCCGCGCGAGGCTCGCCTCTTATACGACCGCCTGCTCCACGACGTGGAGGTGATGCTGGCCTGCCGCCGGGTCCACGGGGACCTGTCGGCGTACAACGTACTGTACTGGGAAGGCGACATCCGCCTGATCGATTTCCCCCAGGCCATCGACCCGCTGGAAAATCGCGACGCCTACGCCATCTTCCAACGCGACCTGCTTCGCCTGTGCCAGTATTTCCAGCGTTATGGCCTCGGGCAGGACCCCGCCCGCCTGGCGCGCGAGCTGTGGCTGAAGTATGGATTTACAGAGGGAGCGAACGATGAGCAGGATGCTGAATAAGCCCGGCGCCGAGCGCGTCTACCTCGGGATGAACGCTGCCTTTTCCCTCTTCAGCGCGACGATCTTTGTCACCTATACGGTTTACTTTGTCAACCGGGTCCATCTCGACCCCCTCCAGCTCGTCCTGGTGGGGACCACGCTGGAAGCGACGGCCCTGGTCTTCGAGGTGCCTACCGGCCTGGTGGCGGACCTCTATGGCCGGCGTCTCTCGGTCATCCTGGGCATGCTCCTGGTCGGCGCGGCTTTCGCCTGGATCGGCCTGGCGCCCAGCTTCGCGGTGGTCCTGATCGGCCAGGTGATCAGCGGGATCGGCTATACCTTTCTCAGTGGGGCTACCGACGCCTGGCTGGCCGATGAGGCCGGCGAGGATCAAATCGCGCGTATTTACCTTCGCAGCGGGCAGATTAACCGAGCCATGGGCCTGCTCGGCACCGGGCTGAGCGTGGCCCTGGCCAGCCAGGCTCTGAACCTGCCCTATCTCTGCGGTGGCCTGGGTTTTCTAGTTTTGGCCCTGTTTCTGGTCTGGGCTATGGAGGAGCGCCACTTTACCCGGCCAGCCGCCGGGCAGCGCCAGCTGGTCTGGACGACGGTGCGCCAGACCCTGGGCCAGAGCGCCCTGGCCATTCGCCGCAGCCCGGTGCTGCGCATGCTGACCCTGGTCTCGCTGGTCGGAGGGGCGGCGAGCGAAGGCTTCGACCGCCTGCATGACGCTCACCTGCTGCAAAATTTTACCTTCCCGGCCCTGGGTGCGCTCCAGCCGGTGGTCTGGTTTGGCATCCTCAGCGCCTGCGGGGGCGTCTTCTCGATGCTGGTTGTCGCGCTGTTGCAGAAACGAGCAGCCCGGGCCAGCCAGAACGCGACCACAACGGCCCGTTTTCTGTTCGTTCTCAACGGGCTGAGCATCGCGGCGGTGATCGTTTTTGCCCTGACAGGCAGCTTTCTCCTCGCGGCGGCGGCGTTATTTGTCAAAGCCGCGGCCGACGCGCTCTCCACACCACTTTATACCACCTGGCTGGTCCAGAACATCCAGCCCCAGGTGCGTGCGACTGTGCTCTCGATGTCGGCCCAGGCCAACGCCATCGGCCAGGTCACCTTCGGACCCGGGATCGGAGCGGTAGGACGCGGCGTCTCGCTGCGCGCTGCACTGGTCCTCGCCGGGGCGCTGCTTGCGCCGGTCAGCCTGCTCTACGGGCGGTCTTTACGCGCCGGGGAAAGCAGGGCGGCCGGGGAATCGCCCGTCGTTGAGCCTTTGAATCCACAGTCCCCCGGTTGAGGACCAACCGGGGGACTGCGTTTGAACCTAGCTCTTGCTCTTTGATTTCGAGGGCGACTGGTCCATCGAGCGGTCTTTATCGGTCCTGCGCAGGACCGGGAGGCCGTTCTCGGTCTCATAGACCTCCCAGCCGCTGGGGAGCGAGTTCATCACTCCTGCCTTTTGCTCTTTGGAAAAGAAATAAATGGTTCGCTCGCGGTTGTTTGCCAGCTCAACATCCTTGGAATGCAGATAGAAGGTGTCGCCACGCTTATTCTTAACGCTAAAAGCCATTGCTTCACTCCTTTTTGATCGGGCAGGGGAGCCAGTTTTGTATTCTCACCCCACCCAGAATAACGAGTTACAAGATAAATTATATATACATTAAAAGGATTAGGCAACTGGCTGGCCTGGTAGGCTCGAAATCTACGTCGTTCAGCCCACCTCGCTGCAACCAAAATCATTGATCTATCGTATAGTAAGGAGACACTTACGTTGACATTATTCATCGCCAAAACTGCTGATGGCCTTGTTGACGAACGAACACGTACTTTCCTTTGGAGAACCTCATGAATAATACCTCTCGCCGCTATGACAACTCGATGCGCCGGGTCGGATCTGGAGCCTTCCTGATCCTGATCGGCCTGTTTTTCCTGCTCGAGCAGCTTGGCCGGTTTACCCTGCATAACTGGTGGGCGCTGTTTATTTTGCTGCCCGTCTTTGGCTCATTTGGTACGGCGTACACACTGCTGCGTCGCAGCGGGAAATTCACCGCGGCCGTGTGGGGCAGCCTGTTCACCGGGCTGACCATCCTCACCGTCGCGCTGATCTTCCTGCTCGGGCTGAGCTGGTCGGTGTACTGGCCCCTGTTTATCATTCTTCCCGGGTTGTCGCTGATCTTCACCGGGGGCAGGGCCGGCGATGACCGTCTCTCCACCCGCATCTACCGTCCCTGGGCGGCCTGGTTGGGGATCGCCGCGGCGCTTCTCGGAACCGGTTTCCTACTCCAGAACCTGGGTGTTTTCTACCCCCGCGAATATCTGGCCAACTGGTGGGCGGTCCCCATCCTGGTGGTCGCATTCGGCGGCCTGGCGACCACGCTGAGCCTCTTGTTCAGCGGCGAAGCCTCCAGTTGGGCGGTGATCGGCAACCTGGTCGGGACGGTGGTAGTCGCCGTGGTCGGCGGGGTGGCGCTGTCTGGCCTGAGCTGGAATCTGCTCGCTCCAGTGATCCTCATCGCCCTGGGCGTCCTCCTCGTCCTGGGGGTCTTGATGGACCGCAAGGGGTAAGAAAAACCGAATCTAAACCTCCAAATCTATCCTTTGGGAGAGGACCGCGCAGGCGGTTTAGCCGTATGCTGAAGGTAGAAAAAAAGGAGGTATTCTATGGCTCAATCTGCTGCTTCACAACAAACGGTGTCCAATCGCGCGGATTTTCAAACCCCAGGCATCCCGTTGGTCTTTACCCGGTCAACGCGGCCGCTCCGCGCTCTGGCCCGGGCGGCGGTCTTTTTCCTCAAAGTCTTTCCGATGCTGCCCTCCCGGCCGGTGGATTGGGTCACCAAATCCCCACTCGTGGAAAAAGTGCGCTACCCGACGAGTTCCGGCTTTGCCGAAGGCGAGGTGTACCGGCCTTCTGGCCCGGGTCGCTTCCCCGCCGCCGTGGTCTGCCTGGGAGTGGTCCCCTTTGGCGTTGACCATCCCCAGATCCCGATCCTGGGGAAAGCGCTGGCCCGGGCCGGTTTCGCGGCGCTCCTGTACTGGTCGCCCGCGATGCGCGATTTCCGCCTCGATCCCGCGGACATCGAAAATATCTCCCTGGCTTATGACTGGCTGATCCGCCAGCCCTACGCGGACCCTGCCCGGAGCGGCCTGATCGGCACCTGCGTGGGCGGCGCTTTCGCGCTGATGGCCGCCGCCAGCCCGCTCATCCGCGAGCGGGTCGCTTTCCTGGCCGCCTACGCTCCGTACTTCTCGATGTGGACGTTCGCGCGGGATATCGCCAGCGCCACCCGCATGAATGGGGACCGGCGCGAGCCCTGGGGGGTCGACCAGCTCACCCGCAAGGTCTTCGTCCACTCCCTGACCGCCGGGCTGGAGCCGGAAGAGGCGGAATGGTTTCGCAGCGCGTTCGCGGTTGAAAATGCGTCGCTCTCGGGTCGTATCCTCTCCGCGGAGGGGCGGGCGGTCTATGCCCTGCTCACTGCGCGGGACGCGGCCGAGGCGGATGCCGCGCTGCACCGCCTGCCTGTCTTCATGCAGGAACGCCTCACCGCTCTATCCCCGGTCAATTATCTGGACGGGCTGCGGGCTCCCCTGTTCGTCCAGCTCCACGACGTCGGCGACCAGGTCATCCCGGTCAGCGAGTCGCGCAGCCTGCACGCCGCGCTCGCCGGAAACCTGGGAGAGCATTACACGGAGATGCAGTTCTCCCACCTGGACCCGACCAAAGGCCGGCTGCCCCTGTTTCGCCTGGCTCGCGAGCTGGGCAAGTTCTTCCGCGCCGTCTACCCCCTCTTCCGCCAGGCGGTGGCTTAAATCCATTCCTGAAAAAGAACTTTTACCACAGAGCACACAGAGGGCACGGAGAAAAAATTGAACCACGAAGAACACAAAGGGCACTAAGGTAAACATTTTTAAAACCTTTGCGTTCTTCCTTTGTGTCTTCGCCTGTCCTGCCTGCACCTGGACCGCAGTGTCCCAGTCCTGTCGTACTGTCTGTCCTGGCGGATAGGCCAGGACAGGGCAGGTACAGGTGGACCCTTCGGCAGTCCAGGGATGGGGACGAATCAATCCCCAAGCAAACCAAGGAAAGAGGCGCTTTGCCCGAGGAGCATATATTGATTGGAATCTTGCTTGGTAGTCTTAGAGATTGCTTCGCCGGGTCGGATGGCCAGACCATACCCTCTGGATTGGCTCTCTACCGACCCGTCTCGCAATGCCATGTAATAAGGCAAACGGCAAAGCTAGTCAATGAAATGTCATGAGGTAGCTGAACCCCTGTCCATTTGACAGTACTTCCTGAAAAAATTACAATTCACTCCGGAAAGGACGGGGTGAATAATGGCAGCATCAATGCAGGATAAGCTCGTTCTGATCAGCGGCGCTACCCGCGGCATCGGGGCAGAGACCGCGCTCGAGCTGGCGCAAATGGGGGCACAGGTGATCGTCACAGGGCGGGACCCTGCCCGTCTTGACTCGATAGTCGGCCAGATCCACGCGAATGGGGGCCAGGCGGATGGTTTCACCGCAGACCTGTCGCTCCTGAAAGAGGTGAACCGGCTCGCAGATGAGATTCTGGCCCGTTACCCGCGCCTGGACGTATTGATCAACAACGCCGGGGCGCTGTTCCTGCGCCGCCAGGTCAGCAGCGAGGGTATCGAGATGACCTGGGCGCTGAACCACCTCAGCCCGTTTTTGCTTACCCACCGGCTGCTGGACCTGGTCAAAGCCAGCCGCAGCGGCCGCGTAATCACCGTATCCTCCGACGCGCACTACCGCGGCACGATCCATTTCGATGATCTCGAGGGGAAGCGCGGCTATACCGGCATGCGAGCGTACTCGCAGTCCAAGCTGGCCAACGTCCTCTTTGCCTACGAGCTGGCCCGGCGGTTGGAGGGCGAGCGGGTCACTTCCAATGCCCTGCATCCCGGGTTTGTGGCCAGCCATTTTGCGCGCAACAACGGCTGGCTGGTCGACGCCGCGATGCACCTGGTGCACCTGGCGGCTATCCCGATCAGGGAAGGCGCCCAGACCAGCGTCTACCTGGCCTCTTCCGCGGAGGTCGAGGGGGTGACCGGTAAGTATTTTGAACGGAAAAAGGCTGTCCAATCCAATCCGGAATCCTGTAACCTTGCTGTCGCCGCCCGTCTTTGGGAGATCAGCCTGGAAATGACTGGTTTATCAGCTCCTGAGGGCAGGAATTAGAATCATTGGATTGCGCTTTTCGCCGCGAATAGACAGGTTTGCTCAAACTGGAACCGTGATGGATGCTAATCGCAAGATTTTGCTGGTGGATGATGAAGCCCCGATCACCGATAACCTGGTCCCGTTCCTGGAACGGGCCGGTTTCCAGGTGGCGGTGGCCGTCAACGGAGAAGAAGCCATTCAAAAGGCGGCCGAATTTGTGCCGGACCTGCTGGTTATGGATGTGCTCATGCCAAAACTGGACGGCCGCGGGGCGCTGCGCCGCTTAAGGCAGGCGGGCAACTGGACACCGATCATCCTGTTGACCCAGGTCGGCGAATCGGTCGAGCGGGCGATGGCGCTGGAAGAAGGCGCCGACGACTATCTGAATAAGCCTTTCGATCCTCACGAACTGGTCGCGCGCATTCGCGCCGTCTTGCGCCGGACCCGCCCCGGACAGCCTTCCCTGGCCGCTGCTTCCAGGCTGGTGTGCGGGCCGTTAAACCTCGACCGGCGGGCGCGCCGTGTTCGCCTGGGAGAACAAGAGATTGCCCTTTCTCCCAAGGCGGTCAACCTGCTCGAGTACCTGATGACTCATCCCGATGAGCTGGTCACTCGCGAGCGGCTGCTGGATGTGGTCTGGGGATGGGATTATCCGGTGGGCATGCGCGCCGTGGACACCCGCGTGGCTGAGCTGCGCCGGCTGCTGGACGACGATCCCCTCCACCCCACGTTTATCGAGACCGTGACCGGGCAGGGGTACCGCTTTTTGGGCCCCGTGGAGACCGTCCAATGAAAGCTCGCTGGGGAGTCGCTCTCCTTCCGGCCGTTCTTGGCCTTGCTTTGAATATCTGGCTGGCCAGTTTTCCAGGCCAGAACCCGGTTCTCTACCTGCGGGCCAGCCTGGGAATACTGCTCCTCCTGGTCGGGGTGATCCTCTCGGCGCTCACCTGCCTGTTCCTGGCCCTGGATGCCGGCCAGGAACAGCGCCGCGCGGACCTGCTTTCGAAAGCCGGGGATGACCGGTTGCGCTTTCTGCGCCGCCTCGACCACGAGCTGAAAAACCCATTGACCGCAATCCGCGCCGGGCTGGCCAACATCTCTGAGGCGCCCGGTGAAGACGCCCGCCAGGAAGCGGTGCGCAGTGTCGAGATGCAGGTGATGCGCCTCAGCTCGCTATCCGCGAACCTGCGCAAGCTGGCCGACCTGGAGAAGCAGGAAGTGGAACACACCCCGGTAGATATGGTGGAGCTGCTGCGCGAGTCCTTTGACCTGGCCCGCAGCCAGGCCGGCGGCAGCCGTCGCCTCTCCCTGAGTATTCCCGAGGCCCCCTGGCCTTTGCCCCGGGTCGAAGGCGATCAGGATCTGCTCTTTCTGGCCGTGCACAATTTGCTGGATAATGCCATCAAGTTCTCGCGGCCGGACGACCGCGTGGAAGTCCGCGCCTTTGAGGACGGCTCGAGCCTGGTGATCGAAGTGGCGGATACCGGCGCGGGGGTTCCCGAAGAGGAGCTTCAGCACGTCTGGGAGGAGCTGTACCGCGGCCAGGCAGCGCGGGGGATCCCCGGCAGCGGGCTGGGGCTGGCCCTGGTGCGGACCATCGCCGAGCGCCATACCGGCCAGGTGACGATGCGCAGCAGTTTTGGCCAGGGCACGGTGGTGCGGCTGAAGCTGCCCGCTGTTACGAAACGGTAACGTCTCATGCCAGGGCTGCCACGAGCCCGCGAAACCCCGGTAACAAGGATCCCATATCATTTGAGCATTGAACCGAGAGGATCGTCTTTTTTTCAGGGAGACTCAAATGAAATTACTGAATTTCTTGGCTGTATTATTGTTGATCGCAAGCACGCTGGCCGGATGCGGCATAGTAGAAGTTGGCGTCGAAACCACGCCCCCGCCGGTCCAGGCGACCGAAAAGCCCCTCCCCACGCAGGCGGTAGAAACAGCGCCGGCGAGCGCCCCAGAGCCGCAGGCTTCCACCACCCCCTCTGCGACAAACCCTGCTTTTCCCCTGGCGGGGTTGGTGTACCGCGCCGGCGATCAGCTCTTTCGTTTTGGCGCAGATGGGCAGCCGCAGTCGCTGGCGCCCGGTCTCGACCCGCAGGTTCTGCCCGGGCAATTTACCCCGCGGGCCGCTGTCTCGCCGGATGGGGCCCGGATGATCTCCTGGTGGGATTTTTCTGACCTCTGGCTGGTCGATCTGAAAACAGGGAAGGCCAGCAACCTGACCAATACGGCCGACCGGGTGGAGTGCTGCGCTCAATTCTGGCCGGCTCGCCCGGACACGGTGGTCTTTATGTCTCAACCGGACGCTACCCAGGGACAATCGATCGGTTATCCCACCTTAATAAAGCTGGACGGCAGCGAGTATCAGGTGCTGGACGAGAGCAGCCCTTCCTTCAGCCTGGCGGCCCCGGCCCCGGACGGCCAGCGGATCGCTTTTGACCGCGCCGGAGAAGCCTGGCTGTACCGCGGGGATGGAGGGCTCGAACCGCTCAACCCGGCCGGTTACGGCTTGCAGGACTCCGCCAACACTCTGAAGCTGGCCAGCCCGGCCTGGTCGGCGGACGGCAAACGGCTGGCCTGGATGGCCGAGGGCGCGCTGGGTCCCAACGGCGGCCCGGGCTTTGCCCCGGTCATCTTCAACCTGGAGTTGAAAACCCACCGGCTGCTTGCGGTTTCCGAAGGCGGCGGCGAAGGCTGGCCCCCCGCGCCCCTATGGAGCGCCGACGGCAGCTGGCTGGCAACCCTGCGCTATTCGAATGATCAGTATGGAATGTGGATCGCTGGCCCGGATGGATCGAATGAAAAGCAGGTCTACAAACCCGACACCCTGCGCGCCACGTCTGGACTGCAGGCCTTCTGGAGTTCCCAGTCTGACCAGCTGCTGGTGATCGATCCCAATGCCAGCGGCGGAACCCGCGCCGTCCTGATCGATGCTGCCAGCGGGCAGCCACAGGAAGTTAAGCTGCCCGAGAGAGCTGTCCCAGTAGCCTGGCCCAAGTACTCATCCTAAAGGTCATCCAGATGCTACCCCATGTCCAGCACGTGACCATCCAGCCGATCATCACCGACACTGTCCCATCTATTAACCGTTCAGGAGGTAACCAACCCCATGCGCCACACCCGTGAAGAAGTGATCCAGCGTACCATCCAGGAGTTCGACCTACTGGACCAACTCGTCGCCAACCTCAGCGAGGCTGACTGGCAGCGTCCTCTCCCCCGCCCGGAGACCAAGGACCCCTGGACGGTGAAGGACGCCCTGGCCCACGTCACCCACTGGAAAGCCGACGTGATCCGCGCCATCCGCCGCGGGCGCCGCCCGCCCGAAGAGCGCGGTCTCAATTGGACCGATGGCAACCGCCTCATCTACCTGCGCTGGCGCGACCGCTCCCCCCAGGAAGTCCTCGCCTGGCACCGCCAGGTACACGCGGATGTGCTCACCGCCCTGCGCGCCGCCCCCGATGACTTGTTCACCGGCAAAGACCGCAGCCTCGAATGGCCCAACGACCTCGCCGGTCACGTCACCTACCACCGGGTGAAAGATATCGAACAGGCTCTGGCGGAGAGGAAGTAAACGCAAAATAACATAAGCCCTTATAGAAGCTCCTGAAAACTAAATAAGAGCCGACTGTTTTCAATCCTTCAGCAAACAAAAATAGGCGCGGCGGCGCCCACTTTTTTGCATTTTACTATCCCTTCACCGCCCCCGCCAGCTTACCGGGGACGAAGAGGCGCTGCAGCGAGAAGAAGACGATTATCGGCAGCACCTGTGTGATTTTTCAACGGGCCAGAAAGACCATCATCTGATACGGGCGCAGGGCAAAATCCTGCAGCCCGACCGCCTCGCCGGAAATCAGCTCCTGAAACTCGTGGCCTAACCCGTAGATGCGCAGCAGGTTACCGGGAAGCGCCTGCTCCTGCTCGCTGAAATTGGCAAAGACCAGGGCGCGCTGGTTGGCGTGGGCGTGGGCAAAGGCCAGGACGTGCGGGTTCCCGCTGTCGATGATCTGCGTCTGGCCGCCGCTGAAAACCGGGTGATCCTTGCGCAGCGCGATCAGGCGCTGCAGGCCGGCGTAAATGCGCCCTTCCAGCGTCCCTGGATCGTGGCGCAGCTCCAGGCGCGCCCAATCCGTGATCGGACGGTGCACCCAGCGGCTGTCCCGCGCCAGGGCGGGGTCGTCGCGGAAGCTGTAATCGTTCAATGTGCCGATCTCATCCCCCAGGTAGAGCAGCGGAATTCCGCCGATCAGCAGGATCACCCCGTGGAGGAGCAGGATCCGCGCGATGGCCAGCTCGACTTCCGCCGGGCCGCCGGGGTCTACATCCGGCTCGCGGAGGGCTTTCTCCAGGCCGGCCAGCGACGCGCAGGTCCCCGAAATCCGGCAGTCGCCGGTCTTCGGATTTTCCTGGAAGGGCAGCCCGCGGGCAAAGCTGCCCTTGAAGCGGCCCGTGTAAAAGTCATTGAGAAAGCGGCGGTGATCGTAGCCGTTGATCCCCAGCTTCGCGGCGTCCTCATCTGAAAACGTCCAGCCGATGTCATCGTGGCAGCGCACGTAGTTGACCCAGGCACAGTCTGGCGGGATCTTGAACCGGTCGCGCAGTGACGCCGCCAGCAGGCGCACCTCGCGGGTCGCCAGGGTTTCCCAGAGGAGCGCCATCAGCAAGGGGTTGTAGGAGAGTTGGCATTCTTCCGGATGGATGTACCGGGCGACTTCGTCGGGGTGGACAATCGCCTCGGATTTGAACAGCAGCGCCGGCGCGGCGATGCGCGCTGCGACATTGAACGCCTGGATCAACTGGTGCGCCTCGGGCAGGTTCTCGCAGGCCGTCCCCATCCGTTTCCAGATGAACGCGACCGCGTCAAGGCGCAGGATCTCAACTCCCAGGTTGGCCAGGGCCAGCATCTCGCGGACCATGGCGTTGAACACTTCCGGGTTGTCGTAGTTCAGGTCCCACTGGTAAGAATGAAAGGTCGTCCATACCCAGCGCTTCATCTCGGGGAAATAGGTGAATGCGCCAGGATGCTCGTCGGGAAAGATCTCCCGCAGGGTGCGCTCGTATGCGTCGGGCTGCTCGCGGGTGGGGAACATCCGGTAATAGGCCTGGTAATCCGGGTCGCCCTCCCTGGCTTTTTGCGCCCATTCGTGCTCGTCCGAAGTGTGGTTGAAGACAAAGTCGAGGACCAGGCTGATCCCATTCTCGCGCAGCTCGGAGGCAAGGCCAACCAGGTCCTCCACGCTCCCCAGGGCCGGGTCCACCTCGCGGTAGCTGCTGATCGCGTATCCCCCGTCATTTTCGGGTTTGGGAGAGCAGAACAGCGGCATCAGGTGCAGGTAGGTCAGGCCAAGCTCTTTAAAATAGGGGATTCGCCGGCGCACTCCCTCCAGGTTCCCGGCGAAGCGGTCCACGTAGCACACTCCGCCCAGCATCTGGCTGGTCTGGAACCAGGTCGCATCTTGCTCGCGGCGCAGGTCCAGCGCTTTCAACTGGGCGGGGCGGTCGATCCAGGATTGGGCCAGGCTGGCCAGGAGCTCCTCGAGGTGATAAAAGAAGTCGTACTGGCCTCCATAGAGCGGCAGGAGCAGGTCGAAGAGGCGTTTGAAGTGGCGCGCCAGGCGATCATGAAACGCTTGCCATTCCTCAGGATGGTCCGCGCAGTAGTCGGCAAACCGGGCATCCAGGCGGGGGAACAGCCGCTCCAGCGAGCGCTGCGCCGGATCCAATAAAGTGGATGAGGGTTGAGGCTGTATCTTAGAATCCATAGTGATCTCAATCTTGCAGTGGGGGAGGATTGGTTGTCAGGAAGGGGTGGTCCCACAAGGAACACCCCTTCCCGCGAAACGCCACCTGGCCTTACCATTCCTTTGCCGCGGGAAGGGGGTGGGGGGATGGGCAAAAAGCGATAGTCCATCTACCAGAAGAACATATCCCGAGTTCCTATTCGGGATATGCTCTTTCACTCTAACCCTTCACCGAACCCGCCAGCAGGCCGCGAACGAAATAGCGCTGCAGGGCAAAGAATACCGCCAGGGGGAGCAGCATGCTGATAAATGCCCCCGAGGTGAGCAGTTGCCAGTCTTGGCCCTTCTCGCCGACCATGTTGGCCAGGGAGACGGTGAGCACCGGGGTCTGGCCGCCCAGGAAGACCAGGGCCACCAGGTAGTCGTTCCACACCCACAGGAACTGGAAGATGGCAAAGGACGCCAGAGCCGGGACCGACAGGGGCAGGATCAACTGGGTAAAGATCGTGTAAGGGGAAGCACCGTCGATAAAGGCCGACTCGAGGATATCCCGTGGGAGCTGGCTGATATAGTTGAACAGCAGGTAAATCGCCAGCGGGAGGCCAAACCCGGTGTGCGCCAGCCACATGGACAGGTAGGTCCCGTTCAACTGGAGCTTGGTATAGTCCTGGACGATGGGAATCAGGGCGATTTGCAGCGGCACCACCAGCAGGGCGACCACAATGGTGAACAAGAACTTACGCCCGGGGAAATTCAGCCAGGCAAACCCGTAGGCGGCGAAGGCTGCGATCAGGATGGGGATGATCGTCGCCGGGATCGCCACTGCCACCGAGTTCAGGAACGAGGCGATCAGGTTGTCGCCCTGGCGGACGATCGTGTTGCCGTTGGCGTCCTTATAGGTTACCGTCTGCCCGCCGAGCACGTCCTGGTAGTTCTTCAGGGTAAGATTGGTGTTGAAGGCGACCCATTCCAACTGCGATTCCTTGATCAGGCGGGTGCGCTTATTGCCAAACCAGGTTAGCTTTTTCCCGTCCGGGGTGGTGACCCCCGCGCGGAGCTGTTCGAAGGTGTACTGGCCTTCCACGCCCGGAATGGAGATCTGGCCGTTGACGTCCACGCTCTGATCCATGTGGATGTCCTGGGTGGGAACGTAATCTCTGTGCGGAAAGACCGTCCACCAGCCCGTGCGGAAGATTTCCTGGCTGTCGCGGAATGAAGTGATGAAAATCCCCAGGGTAGGGACGATCCAGACCAGGCAGATCAAGACCAATGCGCCGTTGACCACCAGGCTGGATGCGACCTTTTGTTGTTTGAAACTGCGCGTTTTTACGGTAGCCATTAGAACGCCTTACTTTCCCGGAACTGCCGGAGGTTGTAGATCATCACCGGGATCACCGCGATCAACAGGACGATCGCGATCGCCGAGGCCCGCCCGGCGTTGCCGTAGGTAAACCGTTCGAGATAGAACTCGTTGGCAATCACGTTGGTGCCGTAGTTCCCGCCCGTCATGACCCGGACGATATCAAACAGCTTCAGGCTGAAGATTACGATCGTGGTCGTGACCGTGAGCAGCGTGCCGCGGATATAGGGAATCGTGATGCTGAAGAACGCCTGGACTTCCGAGGCCCCATCCACTCGCGAGGCTTCAATCAGATCGGATGGGATGCCCTTGATGGCCGAAGAAATGATCACCATCGCGTAACCCGTCTGCAGCCAGATCATGATGATGATCAGAAAGAAATTGTTCCAGGGGGGCTGCTGCAGCCAGGGCTGCGCCTGGCCTCCCAGGGAGATAACGATCGCGTTGAGCAGGCCAATTTCCTGGATCCCTGACCCGGAGCCCTTGTACGAGTAGACAAACTTCCAGATCACGCCCGCGCCAACGAAGGAGATCGCCATCGGCATGAAGATGATCGCTTTATAGGCCGACTCGAAGCGGGTGCGGTCCGCCAGGACGGCGATGAGCAGGCCCAGACCTACGCTGAACGAGGTTCCAAAGATCATCCAGAGCAGGTTGTTCCGAAACGCTTCTAGCATCACCCGGTCGGTAAAAGCATAGACATAGTTGCTCAGTCCGACCCAATACAGGCCAGTGGCATCCCGCAGGCTGAGCACCAGGGTGCGGATGGTCGGGACGAACAGGAACCAGGCCAGAATCGCCAGGGCCGGGCCAACAAAAACGAACGGCTGCAGGCGACGGGTCCATTCCGGGTTGAGCAGCTCGACCAGCCAGTTGGTCACCGTGTACAACAGCGCCACACCGCCCACACCCCAGACAATCGCGACGAGGACCAGGATGACCTGGGGCGCCTTTGAATCGCGCAGGAAGAGGAACCCTTGCCAGAGGACCACAAAGGCGATCAGCGGGACGGCGATTGAGATCAGGATCCGTCCAACACCCGCGGCAAACCAGCCGACAATGCCGCCATTGGTTTTCGGTTTTGGTTCAACTACATTTGTTGCAGCCATATTCCGTTCCCCTCCTTCCGATTAAGGAAACAATGTGGGGTTCAAACCAGTTTATTCAGGATGGGGCAGGCCGGAACGGCCTGCCCCATTGAAAACGGAGAAACTTTACTTCTTGGGCCAGGAGGCGTCGATTTCTTTGAGAGCGGTGTCCTCGTTGACCGAGCCG
>DATKLX010000084.1:0-22112 GCA_035542155.1 Anaerolineaceae bacterium | reverse complement strand
ATGCGATTGTAAAACAGGGCCGGAGTCAGCGTCAAGACCAGGTTCCACATTTCGGCCTGGGAATACTGATACGGCCCATAGTTGTAGAGGACGCTGCCCTGCAGCCCGGCCATCAGCAGGCCGCGGTAGCACTGGCTGCGGTGGTGCAGGTCGATAGCGCCCCACGGGTATTCGCGCGAGCTTTCGCTGCTGATTTCTACCTGGTGGGCGTGGTTGCCGAACACGTGGTAGAGGGGGACGTTCAGAACGCTGATGATGTACTCCAGATAATAATACGACAGATCGCCACAACTGATGACCAGATCGACATCTTTGAACCGGTCGATGATCCCCGGGCTGTAAATTAACCCGATTTCGATATCGCTGACTGATAGGATCTTCACTGGTCCGCCGGTGAAGCTGCCTCATCCCCCAGGGCGACCACGAAGGCTACTGCGTGGGTTTTCGAGTGGCTGATGCTGATCGACCAGGTGGTCAGGCACAGCTCTTCCGCCAGGCGCTGCGCGTTTCCCCGCAGGTTGAGCAGCGGCTGGCCGTCTTTCCCGCGGCGGATCTCAATATCCTGCCAACTGATCGGGCCGATCCCAGAACCAAGCGCCTTGGCGACCGCCTCCTTGGCGGCGAAGCGCCCGGCCAACGTCGCCAGGCTCGCCCCGCCTTCTTCCAGCTCGACAGGGGTGAACACGCGGCGATAGAATCGCGGCCGGAGGCTCTCGCTCAGCTCTTCCAGCCGCCTGATTTCGATCAAATCGACGCCCGTGCGCAACAGCATACCCTTATTGTATCGCTCCATTCTCCGGTCCGGCGATTGCGACAGCTATCCGGTCCGGATCCAGGTAGCGCCGGGCAGTCTCCAGGATAGCCTCCGGAGTGACCGCACGCACCAGGTCGGGATAGCGCTGGTAATAATCGAGGCCCAGATCAAAGCGCTCCAGGTTGAGCAGGCTGCTGGCCATTCCATTGTTCGACTCGAGCGAGAGCGGCAGGCGGCCGATGAAGTTGGCCTGGCTGTCACTCAGCTCTTCCGGGGAGACCAACTCACGGGTGAAGCGGGCAATCTCCTGGCGGACCAGATCGATCGTTTTCTGGATGTTGGCCGGGTTGACTCCGGCGGTGACCTCCCAGGTGCCCGGTCCCAGGCCAGCGTTCAGGTTGGTGTAGGCGTAGTATGCCAGGCCCGACTGCTCGCGGACCACATCCCCAATGCGGCCATACATTCCAAACTGGCCGAGGATATTATTGCCCAGCGAGGCCGGCATGTAATCCGGCGATTTGCGGGTCAGGCCCAGGAAGCCCATCACCAGGTCCGATTGGCTTTTCCCGGAGATGACCACTTTTTGGACCTGGCTCTTCTCTCCCGGTTGGATCGGGGGAAGGGCAGGGGGATCGGGTTGGTCGGGGTTTTGCCAGTCTCCCAGCAGGCGAGAAACGTGCTCGACCGCGCTCTGCGGCTCAATCGCTCCGACGACGACGATCACCATCCCCCGCGGGCCGTACGTTTTGCGGTGGTAGGCCTGGATATCTGCCCTGGTGATGGCCTGAATGGTTTCGGGGTAGCCGTCCTCGGGCCGGCCATAGGGGTGGTTTGGATAAATCAGCTTATCGAAGGTCAGTGAGGCCATATCTCCGGTGTCCTGGGCGCGGATCGCCAGGCCGGTGAGAATCTGGGCGCGCAGGCGCTCGATCTGTTCGGGCGGGAAAACCGGTTCCTGGAGGAGCTCACGGAGCAGATCGAGCAAGGTGGGCAGATCCTCGGAAAGCGAGTGGGCGTTAAAACCGGTCGTATGCACGCCCGAGCCAAACCCCAGGCTGGCCCCGATCGATTCGAGGGAATCGTAGACCTGCTGGAAATTGCGCCGACGGGTTCCGCGCAATAACGCCAGGGAGGTAAAATGGGCCAGTCCGAGAAGCTCATCGCTGTCGAAGAGGCCGCCGTTCTGCAAATAGCCTGTCAGGACGACCGAAGGGCTGTTGAAGTTAGAGCGGGCCAGGATGGTGATGCCGTTCTCCAGTTGGACGCGAGTGACGTTCTCGGGGCCGGGCAGGGTATTCATGGTCGAGCGGGTCGTTTGCGACGTGGGTTTCACTGGTTTTCCCTCCCATTCTCTCCCGGCAGGTAGGTTCCCACCACCCGGTTATGCGGCTGCAAACAGGTGCGCGCCATGCGCTGCACATCGGTGGGCGTGATCTGAGCCAGGCGCTCGACGTAGTTTTCGAACCAATCATAGTGGGCGAACATTTCGGCGTACCCCATCCAGAAGGCCTGGTTGGTGATGTTCTCGCTGCCATAGGCAAACAGCGCACGGGCCTGCTTGATCGCCCGGGCAACTTCATCGGGGGAGACCATCTCATCCTGCAGGCGCTGGATCTCGGCATCCACAGCAGCGATCACTTCATCCGGGGTGCGCTGGGGATGGACGGTGACGGTGATGTCGTAGAGGTAAGGGTCGATCGTCGCCTGTAAGCCACCATTGAGGCTGATCCCCAACTCTTTTTCGACCACTGCGCGGTAGAGCCGGGACGTCTTATTCGAGATGCCGCCCCCGCCGAACATATTCAGGCCGGTCGGGCCGGTCAGCAGACTGTCCAGCACGGTATAGGCGAAGAAATCCGGATCATTCGCGGCGGGCGCATGGTACGCCAACTGCAAGTAAGTCGTTTCGCCTGGCCCTTCGACCACTAACCGTTTTTCTTCTGCAGGAGCGGGCTCAGGCTTTGCCGGGTGGGGAGGTGCAGAACCGGCCAGGATCGGCTCGAAAAGCTCGCGCAACCGGGCGATCATTTTCTCCGTGTCGAAGTCCCCTGCGACCGCCAGCACAGCGTTGTTGGGTGCATAGTAAGTATGGTAATGCTCGTAAAGGTCGTTCCGCTGCAAGGTCTTCAGGTCAGCCAGATCACCGATGACTTCGTGGTGGTAAGGGTGGACCGTAAAAGCGGCCGCCTGGATCTGTTCGCCGAGCCGGAAAAAGGGCTCGTTCTCGTTGCCTTCCCGTTCGGAGATGATCACTGTCCGCTCGGAGGCCACCTCGTCGGGGTCGAACTGGCTGTTAACCATCCGGTCAGCTTCCAGGCGCAAGGCCAGGTCGATTTTTTCGGCGGGTAGCGTTTCGTAATAGGTAGTCCAATCCAGATAAGTCATCGCATTCCAGACTCCACCTTCACGCGAGATGGCCTTGTCCATCACGTCCGCCGGGAACTGGGGGGTGCCTTTGAACTGCATGTGCTCCACCCAATGAGAAATCCCCGTCCGCCCGGGCAGCTCGTCTCGGGAACCGACGCGGTACCACAGCCAGTGGCTGATAATCGGCGCGGTGTGGATCTCCTTCAGCATCAGCATCAGGCCGTTGGAAAGCTGAGTTTGAACGATTGAATTGGACATGCGACCTCACTCGACAGAACGGTTATTTGATCAGGTTACGGCAAAGCTGATCGGCGGGATCGGGGCATAGAGCTTCCTGCCAGGAACTGGGGCTCGAATTCAGCAGTGTGTTGTAGGGGGAGACCACCTGCTGGAGGCCGACGAACGGTTCGTGCAGCTCAGTCTCCTTGAGAGGAATATCGACCGGAACGTTGAGCTGGACCGGCACGGTCGTGTGGACGGGGACAACGGTGTTCACCGGAACGGTGGTATTCACCGGTACGACGATATCCAGAGCGATCGGGAGCCGGGTGCCGGCGGGCAGGACGATGTCGGTCGGGGCGTTGTCGATGGTGAGGACCCCTCCGAACAGGCTGACCCGCGCATTGTTAATCGGGGTGTTCTTGGTGAGGGTGACTGTGGTGTTGGTCTTGACCGGCAGGTCGAACTGCACCGGGAGGGTGAAGTTGACCGGGAGGTCAAAATCAACCGGAATGGTGCTATTGACTTTGATGTTGGTCTGGATGCGCGCCTCGTCCATCTTGATGAAGTTGGTGTACAGGCCGCCAACGAGCTGGTTGGAGAGGACCTGCTTGATTTGGAAGAGCTGTCTCCCCATGATCATCAGGACGACGATGAGGATGATGTTCACCAGTAACGAGATAGCGCTGGCAACCGTCCAGAAAGCGGGTCCTACCCGTCCCTGCCAGAGGACAGGTTGGAGCCGGTCTGGTATGAGAGGGGCACGAGGAGAGTTCGTATGTGAGGGTTCCATGATTTCTTCTCCGCAAATAGCGTGCTTCGATTTAGGTGAATCCCAATCAAGATAAGCAGGTTCGCCAACCTTGAATATAGCACAGAGATGATTTTTTGAGAAATAATGGAGGAAAGAGGGGTGCCATGTATGCAAATTGTAAATTGAAATAAAATTAAATCAATTCATACTATAATACTCAGAATAATAATCCTGGTTCAGAGGTGGTGGTTTGAGCAACATAACCTGGCGTTTTGGCCAGAATCGCGACCTGCAAGGTGCGGAGGTGGTTTTGACCGATGAATCCCAAGCAAAATTCCTGGTGGCTGTGATCGGGGCCGGCCCAGCGGGCCTGTATGCCGCCAAACAGTTGACCAGTGAGGGCGTGCGGGTCGTTTTATTGAATCGAGATGTGAAGCCGGGGGGACTGGCGGAATATGGGATCTATCCCGACAAGCACAAGATGAAAGAAGGGTTGCGCAACCAGTTCCGCATGATCCTGGCCTCCCCGTTAATCGATTATTATGGTAACGTCCAGGTCGGAAAAACCGCCGACATTTCCCTGGACGAGCTTCTCGCGCTTGGCTTTCAGGCGCTGCTGGTCACGGTTGGTGCGCAGGGGACTAAATGGCTGGGGATCCCCGGGGAAGAGTTGAGCGGTGTGTATCACGCCAAGGATATCGTCTACCATTACAACCAACTCCCGCCATTTAGCGAAAGCCAGTTCCATGTCGGGAACCGTGTCGCCGTGGTGGGTGCCGGCAACGTGATGCTGGATATCGCCCACTGGTTGATCCAGGAAAAAAAGGTAACGGAGGTCACCGCGGTAGTGCGCCGGGGACCCGCCGAGGTCAAATTTACCCGCACCGAGCTGGAATACGTGGCCAAAAATCTGGACTATGCGGCGTATGAGACCGAGCTCGAGCGGGTGCGGCCGGTCATGGAGGCAGTGGGCCAGGATGCGTCGAAGCCGCGCGAGGTAATCCAGGCCGCGATCAGACGCGCTTTGGACACGGGTTCGAACACGCGCTTCCGCCTGGAGTTTCTCGAATCGCCGGTGCGGCTGCACGGCGATGGGGCAGGGCACGTCAGCGGGTTCGAAGTGGAAGACAACTTTCTCGAGCTGGTCAACGGGGAAGTCAAGGCGCGCGGTCTGGGGGTTACCCGCGTCCTGGACGTGGACACAGTCATTTTTGCCATCGGCGACCGGGTGGACGACCGCTTTGGCCTGCCCACCCAAGGCAACGAGTTTGGCAAGCATCCTCAGCCGCGGTTCCCGGTCGAAGGCCTGTCTTACGAACTGTACGACGTTCAGAACAGCCGACCGCTTCCCGGGTTTTTCGTCGCCGGCTGGTCGCGCCAGGCCTCGACCGGGCTGGTCGGCGTCGCGCGGAAAGATGGAACCAACGGCGCAAAGGCCGTGCTCCAGTACCTGGCAGACCAGCCGCCGGCTAATTTTGACGCGCTGGATGCGCTGCGCCGCAAGCTGGCCGCGCTGCCCAAGCCGGTGGTGACCAGGGCGGACATGCTGCGGCTCGAGGCGGTCGAAAAGCAGCTTGCCGGGCAGGCAGGGCTGGAAGAGTTTAAATTTTCGACGAATCAGGAAATGCTGGCCGCCATCCAAATGGCAGTGGCGGAAAAATGACAAAAAACCTTTTAGACACGGATTGGACGGGTTAAACGGATTAACAAGGATTCGAAGCTGAACCATGAAGACACGCTGGACTGCCTGTCCGCTCGCGACACAGCCACCAAGTAAACAAATCCGTGTCCTGGGATTTTAAGATTTTCTTTGCCGGTAAGGCATCATCATGAGGAAACCGATGGCAATGACCAACTCGCCGATCTGCACCCCCAGGGCCTGTAACGGGCCAAAATAGGGCACCTGATGGGGCAGGCGTTGGCTGCCAAACCCGAAGATATCCGCCATTCCGGTAAAAACACAGATCAGGTACCCGGTAGCGACCATCCGCGCGCCGATATCGGCGGCGATGCTGCGGACCGGGACGCGCCAGAGCGCGATGATGGCGATGTATCCTCCCAGGCAGATTAACGCCAGGCCGACCAAGAGCACGGCAAGCTGGACAAACCCGACCACCGGGCTGCGGTCCAGGTTAAACAAGCTTGGCCGCGCGCCGAGCAGAAAGACCAAAAAGCCCACCAGCGCCAGCAAGAGGCCGAGGCGAATGCGTCGCATGGACGGCTGCGAGGCGATGGGAACCGTCGGGGTAGGCTCAGTCGCACTGGGTGAGGAGGAAATTTCAGAAAATTCTTCGCTCATTTCTCAGGGAGAATTCGATGCAAGATTGATTCCCAATTGCTGTGGAAGATGGCTTCAATATCTTCTGGAGTATATCCTTTTTCGGCCAACAGGGGAACGATCTTCTGCAGGTCAGCGATGGTATCAATTTCCTCCGGCACGCCCAACCAGCCAAATCCCCCCTCGAAATCAGTTCCGATCGCCGCGTGACGGGCGTCACCGGCCATCTGGCAGACCGTATCGATTTGAGCAACCAGGTCCTGCAGATGGACCCGCGAGCGGCCATCGAGAAGATTCCAGGTCCAACCTGGTTTCAAGAAGCGATTATATGGGACCAGGCCGATCACGCCATCTTTTGCGATCAGGCTGCGGATTACCGCATCGGTGAGATGGCGGTTCGAATCAGGATCTTTGACCAGCCTGGCAACGTTCGAATGGCTGGCGTACACGACCCCTCCATACGCATCGATCGCCTGCAGGGCGGCCTGCGGATCCATGTGGGAGATATCCAACCCAAACCCCAGGCCGCTCATCGTTTCCAGCAGCTCGCGCCCGGCGTGGGTCAGCGGGCCGGGCTCGCCTGTCCCGCCGGTAAAGGCATTGCCCGCCCAGGCCGGGCCGATCATGCGCAGGCCATCGGTCCACCATTCTTCCAGCTCGACCAGCTTGCGGATGGATTCGGCGCCTTCCATCGAGACGACCAGACCCACCGGGTGGCCCGGCCGTTCGGCGTCCGGGTCTGCAGAGATCTTGAGTGGCTGCGCCCAATGGTTAAGAACCGCTTTGAGATCCGCCTGGTTCAGGATCAGGCGGAATTTGTCCGGCTTTTGATCCACCAGGCGGTAATAAGCCTCCAGGCTGCGCCGGTATAGATCGTAGGCCTGGTCGGGGTTCTTATAGACCAGCTTCTCCCAGGAACCCTCCCTGGAGCGGGCCGGGGTGGCGAACAGGGTGGCGAACACCACCGCCACCTGGCCGCGCTGGAAATCAGGCCAACCAAGGAGACAGTCGCCGTGATTCCAGGTGGGAATCTGTGTGCCGATCTCCCGCTGACGGATTTCGTGGGCGGAAAGGGAAAAATCCCGGCCGAAGGAGAGGATGTTCCAGGCCAGATCTTCGTGGGCATCGATCAGGAGGGGCATATCGTTTGGTTTGGGGAAATATGAAGAGCGCACCGATGCGGTGCGCTCCCGGTTCGCAGAAATTACGCCTCGGATTCGTCTTCTTCCGGTTCAGCAGGAGGTTCTTTCGCTTTTTTCTCTTCCTTCGCGGGAGCTTCTAACTCTTCGGCCAGAGACTGCCAGTCCATATCGGCGTACATTGGAGAATCTACCCGGCGCAGGCTGAGGCCGATGCGATGGTTTTCCGCGTCGATCTTGATCACCCGCAGGGTGACTACATCGCCTTCCTTGAGGACTTCCTTTGGATGCTCGATGCGTTTTTCGCTGATCTCGGAGATGTGGATCAGGCCTTCCAGATCCTTATCGCCTTCGAGGCGAGCAAACGCGCCGAACTTGGTCAGGCGAGTGATGGTGCCCTGGACGAGCTGCCCGACCTGGAAATGGCCAACCTGCTGGGCCCACGGGTCTTCGAGGAGCTGTCGGATGGACAGGCCGATGCGCTTCTTGTCGCGGTCGATGCTGATGACCTTGACCTTAACTTCCTGCCCGACTTTCAAGACTTCGCTGGGGTGCTGGATCCGGTCCCAGGAAATTTCGGAGAGGTGAACCAGGCCGTCGGCGCCGCTGATGTTGACGAAGGCGCCGAAGTCCGCCAGGCTGGTGACGCGCCCGGTGCGGATTTCGCCTTCCTTGAGCTCTTCAATCACCCGCTCTTTGAGCGATTCGCGGGTCTCGGTGCTGGCGGCGCGCTCGGAGAGGATCAGGCGGCGGCGCTCGCGGTCGACTTCAATCACGCGCACGCTGATGTCCTGGCCGATCATTTTGCTCCAGCGCTGTTCGGGGGTATCCCCGCTAAGGGCTACCCGCCGCGAGAGGCTGATTTGTGAGGCGGGAACAAAACCGCGCAGGGTTCCCAGGGGAACGATCAAACCGCCCTTGTTATAGCCAATGATCGCGCCGTGAAAAGTTTCGCCAGAAGCCTGCAGGGCCTCCGCGTCCTTCCAGCTCACTTCTTCACGCGCTCGAACGTAGGAGAGCACCAGGTTGCCGTTCTGATCTTCGGGGTTTACCACATAGACCGGGATTTCCTGACCAACTTTAAGGGTGGTGAACTCTGCCGGAGGGATCGCTTCCAGTTCTTTGCCTGAAATCACGCCTTCGGATTTTGTGCCCACACTGACCAGGATTTGGTTCGGGCTGATGCTGGCGATCATCCCGGGTCGAATTTCGCCCTGGAGGGGGAAATCAATTCCAAGACCTTCTTGTTCCAGCAAGGACTCCATGTTGTGGTTTTCACCAACCTGATTATTCTCGGGCGCAGCCCCCTGCTCGAGATTGGCGTCGTTTTGATCCATACGATTTGTGTACTCCGCTTGAAATAGATGTAAATCACATTATAAGCATGAATCTCAAACTTGGCAACCCTATCTAATTGAGGATCCATTGGCAGATCCAGGCTAAATTTTAAAAGTGGTCTGGGTTGATGCAACCAAAACTGAGTTGTGGTAAACTTCAAAAGATACGACGACAGGGAAAGTGTATGCCAGCAATTTATCCATTCACTGCGATTGTCGGCCAGGAGCGGATGCGCCGCGCTCTGGTCTTAAATGCTGTTGACCCACGGATTGGGGGGGTCTTAATTCGAGGAGAGCGAGGGACCGCAAAATCCACTGCCGCACGCGCCCTGGCAGCGCTGCTCCCCCAGGTGCGGGTGGTCAGCGACTGCCGTTTTGGCTGCGACCCGGATTCACCGGCGACCTGGTGCACCGAGTGCCGCGAGCGATCCGCCAGCGGGGAGACCCTGCCGGTGAGCATGAGGGTGACCGCCTTCGTCAACCTGCCTGTCTCAGCCACCGAGGACCGCGTGGTCGGGACACTGGATATCGAGAAAGCGATCCAGCGCGGCGAGCGCCATTTTGAGCCGGGCGTCCTGGCCGCGGCCAATCGTGGGTTGCTGTATATAGATGAAGTGAACCTTCTGGACGATCATGTGGTTGACGTGCTCCTCGACTCGGCGGCGATGGGCATGAACATCGTCGAGCGCGAGGGAATTTCCTTCAGCCACCCGGCGCGCTTTATCCTGGTTGGCACGATGAATCCCGAAGAAGGCGATCTACGCCCGCAGTTGCTCGACCGCTTTGCGCTCTCCGTTGAGATTCACGGCATCCGCGACGCCCGCGAGCGGGTGATGATCATAGAGCGCAACCTGGGCTTCGAGGAAGATCCCAACCTCTTCCGCGAGCAGTGGCTGGCACGCGAGGGGGACCTCTCGCACCAGATCGAGCGCGCCCGCCAACTTGTCGGTCAGGTTACTTATTCCCGGCGTGACCTGCTTTCCATCGCGGCCCTGACCGCCTCCCTGAACGTGGATGGGCACCGCTCCGACCTGGTCATCCTCAAAACTGCCCGAGCTCAGGCGGCCTTCGAGGGCCGCACGGCGATCACCGACCGGGATATCGCCCTGGCCGCCGAGCTGGCGCTGCCGCACCGCATCAAGCGCGGCCCCTTCCAGCAGACCGAGATCGGTTTCGAAGATTTGCAAGAGCGCATCTCGCAGCTCCAGAGCCAGGTTTCGGGCAGCAGCCAATCTCAGCCGAGTGGTGAAGAGGCTGAAATGGAGACGGCAGCTCAAAAAAAAAAGAGCTGACTGAGGGCAAGGAGAGTGAAGAGCCGCCGGATTTCGGCGCGGTCGACGCCAGCCAGCAGAATGTCTTCGACGATCACAGCGCATATTGGTGGGATGGCGGGCAGGTTCCCAAGACCGGCGAATCCTTTGCTCCCCGCCGCCTGGATACTCCGCTGGACAAAATGGTGCGCCGGCACGGCGGCCGGCGCTCGCGCACCCACACCGACCGCAAGCGCGGCCGCTATATTCAGGCGCGTCCTGCCCACGGGAAGGCTGACGACCTGGCTTTTGATGCCACCTTCCGCGCCGCGGCGCCTTTCCAAAACGAGCGCGCCGAACAGCGCAAGCGGGTCGCGTTTGCCATCCGGCCCACCGACTACCAGCGCAAGGTTCGTGTGCGCCGCGCATCCAACCTCGTCCTCTTCCTCGTCGATGCATCCTGGTCGATGGCGGTGGCCGAGCGCATGTCGGCGACCAAAGGCGCCATTCTTTCCCTTTTGACCGACGCCTACCAGCGCCGCGACCGGGTTGGCCTCGTCGTATTCCAGAAAGACCGCGCCACCCTCGTATTGCCCCCCACCCATTCCATTTTCCTGGCCCAGCGTGCCCTGGCCGAAATTCCCGTCGGCGGGAAGACGCCGCTCTCAGCCGGGCTGAAAATGGGGCTCGAAGTCCTCTCCCGCGAGCGGCTGCTTCACCCGGATGTGATGCCGCTGCTGATTGTTCTCACCGATGGGGCGGGGAACGTCTCGCTCGGAAACCTGCCCCCGCAGCCGGAAGCCCACCAGTACGCGGATAAGATCGCCGAGGAAAAATTCCGCTGCGTAGTCGTGAACATGGAGCACGTTGCCTTCGATCAAGGTTTGGCCCAGACGCTGGCAGAGCACTTAAATGCCCCCTGCTATACTTTGCAGGAACTGAAAGCGGAAAGCCTCTATCAGGCTGTCCGCCAGGAGATGGATAAACAGAGTGGGGGAACCCAGGAAGAGCTGCGCGGGGCGGCCCGTGGGCTTTGAAGCTAAATAGCCTCGATTACCTCGATCTGCGGGAAGAACTGTTTAACAGTCCCGGCGACCCAGCCATGCAGCGTGGCCGGGGAGAGCGGGCAGCCCATACACGCGCCGCCCAGGCGAACTTTTAATAGCTTGCCGTCGAACGAAACCATCTGTACCGAGCCGCCGTGAAACTGAGCGATATACGCGTCCAGTTGTTCGATCAGCGCCTTGACGCTTTCTTCTGTGGAATAGGTGTTCCCCATCGGGTATTGGTCGTTCACGGTTTTTTCGCACCTCCCTCCTCTGGTTGATCACTCGTTCCATCGATTCCCTGGGTCAGAAACCCCAGGATTTGCGTGTGGCCGGTGTTCAGGCGTTCGCTGATCACTGCGGTCAACCGGGTAAGGATCTGGCTGCCGGTATCTGGGTCCAGGTCGCAGAGGCGCAGTAAAGCTTTCCCGCTCATGCGGAATACATGGCTGTCCTGCGTGCAAACTGCTCCGGAGGTATACGTTGGGCGGCCCAACGCGGAGGACCAGCCGAAAACCCCCCCGGGTCCAATCCTGGCGACGGTGATCACCGGCCCATCATAGGCTTTATAGCGTACAAGAACCTCGCCCTTGAAGAGGATATACAGGTACTGGGCGGGATCTCCCTGCTCAAACACTACCGTGTCCCTGGAGTAGTCGCAAACTTCCAACAACGGTTGAATCTGGGCAATCTGGCATTCGCTCAGGCCCTGAAAAATCGACAGGTGGGCAAGATCTTGTACGAACATTATGGAATATCTTATCCACTTGTCTGGAAGTGTACCTAGTGGCAAATTTCCTCATTCCCGTGACGATTATCCTATGCCCGGGTGCAATCCTTCGCCTGGGGAAGAAGAAATCGTATGATATCTGTTGAGTGCGGCGGGAAAAATGTCAGCCTGGAAAGGGGAAGTTTGTCAGTTTTTGGATCGTCTAGTCTTGCTGGTCCGCTCTCCTTGGACTATGATGTCCGCTGGGGTAAGCCAGGAATTCCCCGGTTCTGCAACGAATCGATCGCCATCTGGAGGAAAATTTGACCCAAAGGCGCAATCGCTATCTCTCCGTCCTGAGGACCTACCAAGAGAGGCTGGCGGCGTTTCAGTCGAACGCCCGGCTTTATCTATTGAGTGTGGTCTTGACCGGCGTGGCATCAGGTATCTACCGGCTGCTCTTCAATTTCTACGTGCTCAGCCTGGGATACGATCGCACCTTGCTGGGCAATCTGGTGACCGCCAGCAATCTGACCGCGCTGATCATGGCCGTGCCCATGGGCTACTGCGCAGACCTGCTCGGCCGGAAGCGCTCGCTGATCATCGGAGCCGGGTTGGTCGCCGCGGCGATTTTTGGGATGGTCGCCTGGCCAAACGTGGCGATGTTTATTGTCATGAACGTTCTGATCGGGTTGGGCCAGGCACTCTCCACGGTGACGATGGGCCCGTTTCTCATGGAAAACAGTGCGGATATGGAGAGGACCTATCTCTTCAGTTTCAGTTCCGGGCTAATGATGGCCTCCGGTTTCGTCGGCAACTGGCTGGGCGGGCTGCTCCCCACCTGGGCTGCCGCGGTGCAGGAAGTCAGCCCAACGAGTACCGCCGCCTACTCGATGTCGCTCAATTTGACCGCACTAAGCGGCGCGGTTGGCTTGCTCCCCCTGTTTTTCCTGGTCACACCGCGCCTGGAGAAAGCCCAGCGCTCGGTGTTTGCTCCCTTCGGCTATTTTGCCAAAAAGCCGGGCCTGCTGGGCAAGCTGATCCTGCCGATGCTGGTCACATCGATCGGTGCGGGGTTGATCATGCCGTTTATGAACGTGTTCTTTCGCGCTGCCTACCACCAATCCGACCCGGCGATCGGCGCCCTTTTTGCCTGGGGCTCACTGGCAATGGGGGTTGGCCTGATGATCGCGCCTCCCCTGGCGGACCGATTGGGCAAGATCCAACTGGTGGTGATCACCCAGGGACTTTCGATCCCCTTCCTGGTGATGCTGGGTTTCTCGCCCTGGTTCTGGCTGAGTGCGCTGGCTTATTTCGTCCGCCTGGCGCTGATGAACATGAGCAGTCCTGTCTACCAGACGTTTGTCATGGAGCAGGTGGAGCCCTCGGCACGAGCGATGGTCGCCAGCCTTGTCAGCATGGCCACCAGCTTTGGCTGGGCGTTCAGCCCGACGATTAGCGGATGGATCCAGGACCATTACGGGTTTGGTCCTGCATTTCTGGGGACGATCGGGTTGTACGTCCTCTCGATCTCCATGTACTGGGGCTTTTTCTGGGCTCCTAGCCGGCGCAAACAACCGTTGGCTGAGGCAGGGCGGCTCCGGAATGTATGAGGCATTCCCATCCCTGGATGGTTGGCTGCCAGGGACAATTGACCCCCATATATGGGGGTCAATTGTCCAGACAGGTCTATAGATACGGTTTCAATGCAAAAATCGTGCCAGATTTCTATTGCATTCTCCAGACAATTGACTATAATCAAGGTGAGTTGGCTGGTTTAGCGGCAAGTCCCTGTGCCAAGTGGGGTTTATTGATTCCGGCCTGGAATATGCGAATAAACGAATAATCCGATTGCGTTGAGCGTCGTTTTATCATCTATTAACCTGGGCTTGTTTTTGGGTAAATACCGATACTTATTGAGTCGGCTCGGACTGCAAAAATGATGCGAAGTCACTAGCCATTGTGGATCTTTTCCTCCGGGGGCCTATGTCGCACTTCAAAAAACACCCTCTGGCGCTCCTCTGCCTGCTCATGCTGGGAAGCCTGTTGTTGAGCGCATGCAAAGTTGTTGAGGATAACGTTTCACCCACCCAACCCCCCGAGGGAACTTTTGCCGTCGATCCCACCTTCCGTGAGCTGTATGCTCTTCTGGGCGGCGAAGCGATCCTGGGTTACCCAATCAGCCCGAAATTTGAATACCAGGGGATCAGCTACCAATACACCGAAAAAGCCATGATGCGCTACGATCCGCTGGCTCAGGTCAGCCAGCAGTTTACCCTGGCGAGCCTGGGCGGCGAGCTGGGCATGCACGATCAGCCCCTGGTCGTGCCCGACCAGCCAGGATTGCGGAATGTGGACGGATTTCTCATCTATGATGAGTTCGTCTCTCTTTACGATAAGCTGCAGGGCGCACGCTTTGCCGGGCGTCCACTGACCCAGGTGCGCATTAACTACGACCACGGCCGGGTGGAGCAGTACTTCACCAACGTCGGGTTTTACCGCCGCCTGAACGAACCGGCTGGCGAGGTGCATTTGCTGGATTATGGGGCCTGGAAGTGCGACCGCGCCTGCCGCCAGCCGGGCGACGTCAATGCCATCGTGACCCAGGAAAAGGTGTTCCCTGAGCCGTTCATCTCCAGCCTGTCGCGGCTGGGCCCGGGGTTTACCGGTCACCCGCTCAGCGAGCCTTATAAAGCCTCGGACGGCAACCTCGAGCAGATCTACGAGAACCTCGTGGTTTTCGCCGACCCCGCCGATGTCCGCCTGATCCATATGCGCCCGATCACCGCCCAGGTCGGCTACCCTTCGACCGGCCCGACCCTGAGGCTCGACGATAACCGGGTGATCTTCGTCCCCACGGAGGGCGACCTGGGACATAACGTCCCCACCATTTTCGAGCAGTACATCACTTTTCATGGTGGTTTTGAAATTTCCGGGAAGCCCACCACCGAGATCTTTCCTGAAGGGGGGATCTACCGCCAGTGTTTTACCAATTACTGCCTGGATTACGATCCCTCGGCGTCGTCTGAGGAGATCCGCATCCGCCTCGCGCCGTTAGGTGTCCGTTATCTGGAGCAGTACCCACCCCTCAAGGCGGCGTACCAGAACCTGAAGATCACTTCAGAAACCACCAATCTAACTGTCTGGGAATCGCACTCGCTGATTACCTCGGCCGAAGAACAAAGCATCAACCTGGAAGTGCTCGAGTCGACCAGCCAGGCCCCGATCCCCAACCTGGAAGCGCGACTCACCATCACCCTTCCAGACGGGCGCAAGGAAGATTACAGCTTCGAGCCGACCGGCAGCAACGGGCGGTCCTCGGTGACCGTGCCGGCCATCGATGCGCCGAATGGGACCCTCATCCCGTACAAGGTCTGCGTTAGCCCCGCAAGCAGCAATCCTCTGTGTGTGACCGATACGTACGTGATCTGGGGTAACCCATGAGGGAAGAGAACAGAAATCAGTGATCAGGAAGGCCCGGGAATTCTCGGGCCTTTTTCTTCGAAGTTTGTAGCGGATGATATGGTCATATGATCTCTACGGCCTGGCCTCGACCAGAAGCTCGACCTTCGCGATCGCCGCCCCCAGGCTGTAGATGCTCATCTCGAAGGGCAGGCCTTCCCCGGGCTGGAGCGCCTGATCCGCGGACCATTTGCGAAACGCCACGACCTGGCCGGTTGAATCATAGGCTACGCCCAGCACCCAGAGCGTCTGCGCGGCAGGGCCGGATCCGGGCAGCTTCAGCGTCCCGCGGACCCGGGCGGTGAGCGCGTCCGCCGATATAGTCGTCTCGCGCGTGTCGACCGTGGCCGGCAGGTAGCGTGTGTCATCTTTCGGGAGGAAATAGGCGCCGGTCAGGGTTGCGTTGGCCCCCAACGGCGCGGCGACCGGCGGCTGGAAATGGGCGATCAGGGGCATGGCCTGTCCGGCGGGGAGCAGGTCGAGCGGTGCGACTGCCTCCCGGGCGATCATCTTCCCACTCGCGACCAGCAGCACCTGGGCGGACAGGTTCTCGATCCCCTGTCCGGCGGTGTTCTGCACCAGCACGAAGCACCAGGCGCTCTGGTCGGCAGCCAGGTAGCAGGCCGGCGTGGCCGGGGCGGCGCCGACGACCGGGGTCGGCGCGCCGAGCGTGGGCGTCTGGCCGCTCGCCGCAGCGGTGGCCTCTGTCCCTTCCGGGCGGGGGATGATCAGGACCGTCCCGATGCTCATGATCCGCGGGTTGATCTTCGGATTGGCGGTCTTCAATGCCTGCAGGGAAATCCCAAAATGCAGGGCGATCCCGGCCATGTCATCGTTCTTGACCACGGTATAGGTCAGCTGGGTGGGCGTGAGTGTAGGGATAGGAGTCGGCGCAGGCGGGGTGACCGGCGCGGAAGGGCGGGGGGCGGTGGTCAGAGTATGGAACGGAGTGATCTCGACTGTGGGCGTGGGCGAAGGTGCGGGTAAGGTTAGGCCTTTCGCAGGCGCGCAGCTAGCCAGAAGGACCAATCCAAGTGCGAAAAGCAATCTACGGAGCATATCGTCATTATAACAGGGGTGTTCTTGTGCCTATGCTATAATCGAAGCGGACCTGATCTATGTCCGATTCTGACGGATCCCAGCAGAAACCCGTAGAAATCGAAAAAAAACCGGATGGGGCGCCTCCCTCCCGTGTGGATCTATCCTTTACTTTTCCGGAAGGCGCGCGACTGCACGTCACCGTTGAGACGCTCAACGAGGCAGGGAAAAGCCTGGGCAGACATGAATACCTGTTTACCCCGGTCGACGGGCAGGCGCCTGCCCTCCACCCACTGGCGGCGCCGGCCGGTGGGCCGGGCCGCGTGCTGACACGCGCTCAAGAGTGGGCACGGAGCAGAGCCATCACTCTGGATGCTGTCCTGCTCGGGGCTGCCGTTCTGCTGTACCTGCTCACCCGCCTGGTCGGCCTGGCCGATTTCCCCATCTATTTCTTCACCGACGAGGCCATCCAGACTGTCCAGGCGGCGGACCTGGTCGCCCGTCAGTTTTTCGGTCCCATCCACGAGTTTCTGCCCACCTTTTTTGTCAACGGTGGGCAGTACAACCTCGACGTGTCGGTCTACCTGCAGGTGATTCCCTATTTGTTGTTCGGCAAGTCGGTCTGGGTAACGCGCGGCGTCGCCGTCCTGGCATCCGTTTTTGGTGCGCTGTGCCTGGGACTGATCCTGCGCGATATCTTCAAGATCCGTCACGGAGGATGGAGCGGGCTGCTCCTCCTGTCGATCGCGCCGGCGTGGTTCCTCCACTCGCGGACTGCTTTTGAGACCACCCTGGGCGTTTCTTTCTACGCCGCGTTTCTCTATTTTTACCTGCGCTACCGCACAATCTCGCCGCGCTCGCTCTACCCGGCGCTCCTCCTCGGCGGCCTGGCGTTTTACAGCTACAGCCCTATCCAGGTGGTCGTCGTGACCACAGGGCTATTCCTGCTCTTCTCCGACCTGGGCTACCACCGGCTCAACCTGGGGGTTGCGCGCGGTGGGCTGGGCATCCTTGGTCTGCTGGCGCTGCCCTACCTGCGCTTCCTGATCGAGCACCCCCAGGCCAACCTGGATCACCTGCGCATTCTCGATTCGTATTGGGTCCAACCGCTGCCGTTGGCGGAAAAGCTAGGGATGTACTTCTCGCGTTACATCGCCGCGCTCAACCCGGCCTATTGGTATTTGCCGAATGAAGTGGATCTGCCCCGCCACCTGATGAAAGGGTACGGGCACATCCTATGGATCATGTTCCCCTTCACGCTGCTGGGACTGGCGCTCGCGCTACGGAATATCCGCTTCTCCCCACACCGCGCCGTCCTCTTCGCGCTGCTGGCTGCGCCGACAGGGACCGCTCTGAGCGAGATCGGCATTACCCGCCTGCTGGTGTTCCTCGTCCCCGCGACCCTGCTGGCCGGGCTGGGGCTGGCAGCGGCTGGGTGGTGGCTGGAGAAACGCAGCGTTTCCTATCCTCTCACCGCGGGGATCACCTTTACTATCCTGGCCCTAATCAACGTGGGGATGCTCTCCGACGCGCTACGCAGCGGGCCGACCTGGTACTCCGATTACGGGCTGGGCGGAATGCAGTGGGGAGCGCGCCAGGTCTTTTCCCTGGCTCAGGAGGCGCTCGAAAAATCCCCGGAGAGCCAGGTGATTGTTTCCCCAACCTGGGCGAACGGGACCGACGAGGTGGCCCGCTTCTTTCTTCCCGACGACACCCCGATCACCCTGGGGACGATCGACGGCTATATGCTCGACCGCAAGCCGCTGGATCAACGCACGCTCTTTGTGATGACCCCGAACGAGTACCAGAATATGCTCTCCAGCGGTAAATTCGCGGAGATCCACGTCGAGCAGATCCTCAATTATCCGGATGGCAAGCCCGGTTTCTATTTTGTTCGCCTCCAGTATTCTCCCAACTTCGACGCAATGCTGGAGGCCGAGAAAGAGGAGCGCCGCAGGCTCCTCACCGAGCAGGTCACCATTGGAGGAGAGCAGATCCAGGTCCAGTATTCCCGCCTGGACATGGGCGAGATCGGGAGTCTCTTCGATGGTAATCCAGAAACTCTCTGCCGCACGCTGGAGGCCAACCCAATGGTTGTCGATCTGGCTTTTCCCCGGCCGCGCCAGCTTCACGCTATGGAAGTGGTCGTCGGCGGTGGGCCGACGCAGGCCACAGTGCGGGTATCCACCCCAGGGGGCGGCCAGCCGCTAGAGTTCATCCAGAAAGTGGGCCAGGCGACGATCAAGCGCAATCTCGTCCTGGAATTTGGCGGCGAACTCCTGGTGACCGGCCTCCACCTGGAGATCCTCAACGTGAATGACGGAGAGCCCGCCCACGTCCACGCCTGGGAGATTACCCTCCAGTAATGTGCTATACTCAGGGCTTGAGAGGACTGCCTGGAATGAGCGTCAGACGGCGCAGGCGCCGGCCTTTTGGGATCACCTTGCTGGCCCTGGGTTTCTTAGGAGTTGGGATTCTCGGCTGGCTACGCTTCGGGCAGGCGCTGGCGCAATGGAACCTGCTGGTCGAGCTGGACGCCTGGCCCGGGCCTCTGTACCTGGCTGTCGGGGGTGCTGTGTGGGGAAGCCTGGGGATCCTGGTAGCACTGGCTCTGGCGGCCGGATCACGCTCGGGGCCGCTTCTAGCCCAGGGGGCGGTTTTGTTCTTTCTACTCACCTACTGGGTTGACAGGCTGATCTCGGTCTGGATTGGCAATCCGTTCGCCAATTGGCCAATTCTCCTGGTTCTCTCCCTGGCCGCGGCGGGGCTGACATTCTGGTTGGTCACAAGGCCGGCCAACCGGGATTTTTTTCTCGGCCACCCATGACTTTCAAATCGCGCAAGGAGGGAAAAGGCGATGGCGGATAAAGAAGAAGTTGAAGTGAAATTTTACGTGCAGGATCTTGGCGTCCTGGAGTCGCGCCTGAAAAGGATGGGCGCCACGTTGCTCCAGCCACGGATCTTCGAGATGAACCTGCGTTTCGACACGCCAGCCGGTGACCTGGCCCGGAGGAAACAGGTCCTCCGCCTGCGCCAGGATACCCAGGCGCGCCTGACCTTTAAGGGTGCGGCTCAGGACCGCCTGGATGTCGCTGCCCGCCAGGAGATCGAATTTGTGGTCAGCGATTTCGGCGCGGCGCGCCGTTTTCTGGAGGCGCTGGGGTATCAGGTCGTGTTAATTTACGAGAAATTCCGCGCCGTGTTCGGGTTCGGCGACGGTATCGAGGTCACCCTGGACGAGATGCCCTTCAGCAACTTCGTTGAGATCGAAGGCCCGGATGCGGAGAGCATCCAGAAAATCGCCAGCCGGTTGGGGTTGGATTGGGAAACGCGGGTCATCGACAGCTACATGGGCCTTTTTGAAAAGCTGAAGGGCCGGGAGAAGCTGGAGATGCGCGATCTTACGTTCGCGAACTTTCGCAACCTGAACGTTGGACCGGAACAACTCGGCGTCCGACAGGCAGATCAGGCATAATATTCCTCTAAAGGCGGGATCGCCTCAGTCTTCGCCTGCACTCCCAGCAGTTGATCAATCTGACAGCGGAAGCGGAACGCGTCGCCGGTGGTGATAAAACGCACGGGCGCCGGGCCGGCGGGGTCCGCACCAGTCTTGAGGAGATTCTGCGCCTCGAGGACCCGCTCGACCTGGCGGGCGACCGCGGGGGCCGGGTCGATCACGCGCACGTCCGGCCCGGCAATGGATTGGATCAGGGGGATGACGAAAGGATAGTGGGTACAGCCCAGAACGATGGTGTCGATTCCCCGGTCGAGCATGGGCCGCAGGGCCGTTTCCAGGATGTGCCGGGTGAGAGGGCCGTTCAGCTCGCCCGCCTCGATCTGGCCGACCAGCCCCGGGCAGGTGTCCTCGAGGACGGTGACGCCCTGGGCGAAGCGCTCGATCACCGAGCCGTACAACGCTCCCTGGAAAGTGGCCGGTGTGGCCAGGACCCCGACCGTCCCCGTGCGGGTGTGCTCGGCGGCCGGCTTGACGGCCGGCTCCATGCCGACAAACGGCGTTGCGGGAAATCGCTCGCGCAGGTGGCGCAGCGCCGCGGCGGATGCGGCGTTACAGGCCACCACGATCAGGCAGGCGCCCTGATCCAGCATGAAGCCGGTGATCCGCGTGGCAAAATCGCGCACCTGCTCGAGCGGCCGGGGGCCGTAGGGGACGTGGCCCTGGTCGGCCAGGTAGACGATGGGCGCGCCGGGGAGCCGGGCCTGCACGGCGCGCAGCACGGACAGCCCGCCGACGCCCGAATCGAAAATCCCGATGGGCGACTGCGGCTGGTTCTCACTCCTGCGCGGTGACGCATCCATGATCGTTTGAATCAGCCTTGGGATGGTATTCGCGCGCCGCCTGGATAAAAGAGGTGAAAATGGCCCGCATCGGCGCGTGTTCCTGCATCCACTCCGGATGCCACTGGACGGCCAGTCCAAAGGGGTACCCGGGCAGCTCGAGCCCTTCCACCAGCCCATCCGGCGCGTGAGCGGTGGCGTTCAACCCGGGCGCGACCCGTTCCACCCCCTGGTGGTGCAGGCTGTTGACCTTCAGCGCCGGCAGTTCGAGGATCTTTCGCAGGCGAGATTCCTCTTCAATCTGGACCGGGTGAGCCAGGTGGTTGCGCGGTGTATCGCCAAAATAGTCGTGCCTGAGGGGGTCGGGGTGCTGGTCGGCGATATCGGTGTAGAGGCTGCCTCCGAAAGCCACGTTGACCAGTTGAAGGCCGCGGCAGATCCCGAAGAAGGGCATCCCCACCTCCTGGGCGGCGTCCAGGAGGGTGAACTCGAGCCGGTCCCGCTCCGGGTCCACGTCGTAGACCCGCTCGTGCGGGCGACCCGCAAATCGGGCCGGGTCGATATCTCCCCCACCGGTGAGCAGCAGCCCGTCCAGGGTGCGGCCCAGCTCGCGCAGGCGCCCTTCCGGCAGGCCGACCGGGATCAGCACAGGGATCCCCCCGGCGGTAATAACCGCCTGGACGTACGCCTCGGTGGTGCCGATCATGGTAGTCAATTCGTTGGGCAGGTGTCCGGTAGAAAGGCCAATCAGGGGGGAGGGCATTCCTGGTTCTCCTTGAAAACAGGCGGATGCCGAACGTTAAAAGGGTGCAATCCATGGGGATTGCACCCTGCTCGACGGCTGAATGGGACAGAAATTACGAGAATTTCTGCTTGAGGCGAGCGCTTTTCCCCGTCCGGCCGCGCAGGAAGTACAGGCGCGCCCTGCGGACGATGTTGTGCCGCTCGACGACGACCTTTTCGATTCGCGGGGAGCGCATCAGGAAGGTGCGCTCGACTCCGACGCCGTTACTGGCAATCCGGCGCACCGTGAAGCTGGCGTTGTTGCCACTATCGCGGACGTACAGTACCGTACCTTTAAACTCCTGGATACGCTCGCGGTTGCCTTCGCGGATTTTCACATGCACGCTCACCGCATCGCCGGGTCGCAGGGCTGGAATATTGGGGTTGACTGGGGCCTCGATGGCCTTCAATAATTCACTCATTGTCTTTAGTCCTTACGAAATGGTTCGCCCGTTTCCAGGCAGCAATTTCCGATCAGGCGCCCATCACGGACGCGAGAAAGGATTATACCACGCGTTCCCTGATTCGCAAATAGAGATGAATCGGTGATTACCCACAAATAGGAAGGGAATAGAAAGCTCTGCTCGAACGTGGTAAATTGAGGTTGCGAAACCAAATTTATCGTTAGGAGCAGAGCCAGAATGAATATAGCACTAGAAACCAGCCTTGCCAAGTTACCG
>DATKLX010000083.1:0-30181 GCA_035542155.1 Anaerolineaceae bacterium | reverse complement strand
CGGCAGAGCTGATAAATGTAGCCGGATAGCCGGACAAATCGGCCAACCATCCTCCCACGATAGGTGCAAGAATTGTGCTTGGGGCAATCAGGGTGTTTGCCAGACCAATGTACGTGGGCCGTTCCTGATCCGAACCGAATTCGAGGGTATAGGCCATGCCGATCGTCCAATAGGCGGTATTGGCAATTCCCGAGAGAATGATCACCAGGTAAAACCAGCCGACCTGGGGAGCGATCCAAGCGATCAGAGAGCTGAGCAAGGCAGCGAATGCCCCGATTTCCAGTACCATTTTCTTCGATATCCGGTCCGATAACCGGCCCAAAACAGGGTTAGCAATCACCTGGGTCAGTAGCAGGACGCTGGTTAGAATTCCTGCCTGCACTTCATTCATGTGGTGGAAGCGAACCGCATATACAGTATAAAACGCAAATGACATCATTGCAAACTGCGAGAGCATGCGCGTGACCAGGTATCCACGGAACCGGCGATCCCGTTTGAGGATACTGGAAACCTGGTTCCATAGCCCATCCTCCGGAAGGGATTCCCGGGCGTTTCCTGGATCGGCAAGCTCGCGCACCTGGCTCAACGCGAACCAGGAAAGGACATAACACCCGACCGCCGCCAGGAAGCAGATGGAAAAATCCATCGGATAAGGAAACTGGTCCAGCATCAGCCCGGCAAGGAAAGCGCCCAGGCTGGCGAGTAGGTTAGCGGCTGCGGATTGCAAACCCAAAAAGGTGCCTCGCTCGTCTCCCGGGATAATGCGGACAATCAAGTTCTGCCAGGCATTTGCAGTAAATCCACTTCCCAAGCCTTGCCAGATCAAAAAAAGGAAGGTGAGAACGAGAACCGTGTTTTTTCCCAAATCTGGCAAGAACCAGGCGACGATGGCGAGGCCGAGAAAAGGGAGCCGTTCCTGAATGGTCAGGAAGAGAACAGCCGGTTTGAGCCGTATCAGGCGAGCAACTCTCCTGGCGGTCAACAGTTGTGGAAACTGCCAGCCTACGCTGTGGATGGCCGGGATCAGGCCGATGAGAACCGCGGAGCTGGTCATGGAGCTGACAAATAACGGGATGACTGTGGTAAAAGATGCAAACCCCATGGCAAACCCAAAAAAACCGCCGTCGATCAAATTGGCGATGTAGTTATGACGGTGATTTCGTTTTTCTTTGGATTCCATATCAGGAGGGAGAATTGGTTGGGTGCTCATCCACCCACAATGGATCTGAGTACGGCCCCGGAGGTGATCATCCGGGGCCGTATTGATTAGTATTCTTCCTCGTCCTCGTCCAGCCAGACGTCTTCTTCTTCCTCTTCTTCGGTTTCAAGATCTTCCCATTCTTCAAGTTCTTCTTCTTCCTCCCAATCCTCTTCAGCCGTGGCTTCGGCAGATGGTGAGTATGTCATACAGCCTGCATCCGGATCCAGCTCGATTGCAGCCGCGCTACAATAGCCTTCATCAAGAAAGATACAATCTAGGTAATGGCATCTTATTTTTGGCATGTTCTTTCTCCTTAAGGCTGGATAATGCGTTCAAAATACTGACATTCAAATGCATCCTTCACTTTCGGATGCGATTATAAGAAATCTGAGTTCAGCAGCCAGGCATCCGCGACACTTTCAGCAGGGAGCGATTTTACCCCAGAGGGTACGATCAGTAAAGCATTTGCATCTGTCAAAGCCCGCAAATTTCCCGAACCCTGGTGGCCGATCAAACTTGCCTGCCAGATGCCGTTCTCCAATTTGACCTTTGCCCTCAGATAGCTCTCCCGCCCATCTGATTTGATCTCTTCGCGCAGTTTCACCGGGATGATCTGGGGTTCGATTGCCGCCTGCCCGGAGAGACGACCAAGCACCGGTTTAACGAACACTTCGAAGCCCACATAGGCCGAGACCGGGTTCCCCGGCAACCCGATGATCGGGACGCCGCGATAAGCGCCAAAAGCGATCGGCTTTCCAGGGCGGATGTTCACTCGCCAGAACTCCATTTTCCCTCGCGATTCGATGACGGCGCGCACGAAATCATACGTACCCACGCTGACGCCTGCGGAAGTGACGATCAGATCAACCTGCTGGCCGACGGCCGAGCCTAGTTTCACCTGGATGGCTTCAAACTGATCTGGGGCGATGCCGAGGGGAACGACCTGGATGCCATTTTGGGCGAGAAGGGCTGCCAGCAGGTAAGAATTGGCATCCCGAATTTTTCCCGGGACCAGGGGTTCGGTGGGCTGGATCAGCTCGTCTCCGGAAGAGATCAAAGCGACTCTGGGTCGTTCGTAGACCAACAACTCGGTGATCCCCAGGGACGCCAGCAGGCCAAGATCCGTCGCAGATAAGCGCCGTCCTGATTGGAAAATCACATCTCCGGCATGAAGGTCCTGGCCCTTCGGGCGGATGTACTGCCCAGGGTAAGCGCCGGACCGGAATTCGATTACGGGTGCTCCTGCCTGGGTGCTGACTTCGCTGACCTCTTCGATCGGGACGATGGCATCGGCTCCGTCCGGGAGCAGCGCGCCGGTCATAATACGAATTGCCTGTCCAGGCTGCAGGGTGATAGGGTCCGGCCGGCCGGCCGGAATTTCCCCGGCGACCGGCAGGAAGACTGGCTGATCCTGAGAGGCTCGGGCAAGATCTGCGGAACGGACGGCGTACCCATCCATCGATGAATTTGGGAAAAAAGGAATATCCTCGCGGGCGATGATAGATTCTGCAAGAACCCGCGCGAGACCCTGGTCAAAGGCGATGCGCGTGGTTCCTACTGGTTTAAAATGGGTCAGAATTTGGAACCGAGCCTCACGAACGGTCAGCAGATCCGCCAAAGGTTCCATTCTCCTCGATCAGTTGAAAATAACCGGCGCTCCATTCTCCTGCCCTGGGTGCCAGTTGAATTTTATTGAAGCGCAATTATACCACTGCTCAACCAGGGCGCAGCCGGTGGGCTTCCATCACATTGGGAAGGTTTTCAATCCTGGTCAGCACGCGGCTGAGCTGAGCGATGTCGCCGACTTCCAGGACCAGCTTGATCGCTGCCAGGTTGTGGTTGACTTTCAGGCGAATATCCAGAAGATTGATCCCCTCATTGTTCAACACGTTGGAGATATCGCCCATTAGTCCCTGGCGGTCGTAGGCTTTAATTTCCACATTCACCGGGTAGGTTTTCTGCGGCTCTCCCCAGGAAACCTTAACCACCCTCTCGTGTTCCGAGAGGCGAAGGATGTTCGGACAGTCCTGGCGGTGGATGGTCGCTCCGCGGCCGCGAGTGATATAGCCGATAATCTCGTCCCCAGGGGCCGGATTGCAGCATTTGGCAATGGTCGTCAGGATTCCTTTCAGGCCCAACACCGTAATGGTATCTTTCCCAATCCGGGTATCGGATTGCGGATGAGAAGGGATAAGAATGTCCTCGATCTTATTCTTATCGTTTTCGGAGATGCGGTTGATAATCCGCCCGACGGAGATATCCCCGCAGCCGATGCCGACGTACAGGTCCTCGATATTGCGGTATTCCAATTCGCGGCCTAACGTGTCGAGGTCGTAATCCTGCAGGCCCAACCGGCGAAGCTCGCGCTCCAGGAGCATTTTTCCCTGGATCAGGTTTTGTTCGCGATCCTGGCGCTTGAACCAGGTCTTGATTTTAGAGCGCGCCCGCTGGGTCTTCACCAGTCCCAGATTGGGGTTCAACCAGTCCCGGCTGGGCCCGCCCTGTTTCGCTGTGAGGATTTCCACTTGATCGCCTGTCTTCAGGACGTAGTCGAGGGTGACCAGCTTCCCATTGACCTTGGAGCCGCGGCAGCGGTGGCCGATCTCGGTGTGGACGTGATAAGCAAAATCGATGGGGGTCGATCCAGCCGGAAGGTCGATGATATCGCCGCGAGGTGTGAAGACGTAGACCCGGTCCTGGAAGACGTCGGTTTTCATCCCGTCTACGAATTCCTGGGCGTCTTCAACATCCTGGCGCCAATCCATCAGCTTGCGCAGCCAGTTGATGCGCTGTTCGTAGCTCTCGTCCCGGCGGACTCCCTCTTTATAGCGCCAGTGGGCGGCGATGCCGTATTCCGCGTTTTGGTTCATCTCTGCGGTGCGGATCTGAACCTCGAGCGGTTTGCCATCGTCGTAAATGACCGCGGTATGGAGCGATTGGTAGAAGTTGTCTTTCGGCGCAGCGATATAGTCGTCAAACTCGTGAGGGATCGGCCGCCAGTGTGTGTGGATGATCCCCAGAGCGCCGTAGCAGGCAGGAATATCCGGAACGATCAGGCGGACGCCGCGGAGATCGCGAACCATTTCGAAGGCTTTGCCCTTGTCGGTCATCTTCCGGTAGATAGAATAGATGTGCTTGGGCCGCCCCGTGATTTCAGCCTGGATGCCGGCCTGGGCAAGGTGGCTGCGCAGGGTGAGAATAATATCTGAGATCTGGTGTTCGCGGTCAGCTCGCCGCTCAGCCAGGTTCTCGGCGATTTCTTTGTACTTTTCGGGATCGACATAGCGGAAAGCCAGGTCTTCCAACTCCCATTTGATCTGCCAGATTCCCAGCCGGTTCGCCAGAGGAGCAAAAATGTCCAGTGTTTCCTGGGCGATGCGCTTGCGTTTCGCCTCGGGCATATACCCCAGGGTGCGCATATTGTGGAGCCGATCCGCAAGCTTAATCAATACGACGCGAACGTCCTCGCCCATCGCCAGAAATGTTTTCCGCAACGTTTCAGAGGTAAGGTCTCTTTTCCGGGTGCGAACCGGGGCTAACTCGGCGGTGGCATCCGCGGCGCGCGCATGGGTTTCTGCATTAAGGGTGGGCTCAGCAAGGGTGTCCGCCAGGGCCTGGAGTTCTTCGGCATGTTGATCTCCGCGGGAGACGCGGGGTAAATTGGTCAGTTTGGTTACACCATCGACGAGACGGGCAACTTCGTCTCCGAATTCCCTGCGCACCTCTTCCAGCGTGACGCTGGTATCTTCGACGGTATCATGCAACAGACCGGCGATCACAACCGCCGGCGGGACGCGCATCTCTGCGAGGATGGCGGCGACTGCGACACAGTGGGATATATACGGCTCCCCGGAAGCCCTTTTTTGGCCGCTGTGAGCCTGCTCCGCAAAGCGGTAAGCCCGCTGGATCAGCTCCCGGTCGACCAGGCTATAATTATCTGGCAAAGACTCCAGTAAATTCTCAATTCTCATACCAACACCCTTTGGATCGAAGGAAGCAAGAAATCGGTCCTGGTTTCAGGTCGGTCGATATCCATACAGTATACCTGTGGTCAGGGTTCGATTGCAAGGGAAGGCCTGGGCAGTTGAACGACGACGCAGGGCGAGGAAAAATTAATTCGCATAGTCATTATAACATGCGATGGTCTGAATTGTATTAATTTTTAACTCGAATGCCCAGCAGATCCTGTATTTTGCGGGTCACCTGTGGAGTAGATTCATAACGGATCCCAACCATTCCCACCGCGGAGGCAGCCTCCACGTTTTGAGCAACGTCATCGACAAAAATGGCTTCAGTGGGGGAGACCCCCAGCTCCCTGGCTACCAGGTGATAGACGCGCTGGTCGGGTTTTGCAAGCGAGATTTCCGCCGAAATAAACAGGCGATCGAACGCCTCATTGAGTAAGTATTTCTCTTCGAAGACTTTTCTAGCATTGGACCAGGCATTGCTCACCACCGCGGTGACATCGTTCGGACGGAGTCTGCCGGCGAAATTTACCAGTTCCTGATCGAGGCGATCCCCCCTCCAGAAGTCATGGCGAAGCTCTTCTAGATCGCGGTCAGAGAGATGAAAAGTCTTCGCGACAAATCGCCATACCTCAAGATATCCGACTCGGCCCAGTGTAGCCTCCAAAGCAGTATCGGAATTAAAGACGACTCTTTCCAACCCGCCCTTTTCCAGTCCAAGCTTCTCCTCCCATTTTCTGCGGCCTGAATAATCGTGGGTCCGCACCAGAACGCCGCCAAAATCAAACAAAACTGCTTTGAAAATCATGGCGTCTCCTTAAAATCCAAAAATAAAATCCTCGATCAAAAAATTGTATGCAGCAGGTAAATAAACGTGAAGAGCGGAGGTCGATAAAAATCTCCGCTCCAGAAAAATGAGCGACCTTGTATTTCTTAAAAGGGAAACTGGTACTGGAAAAGACCAGCCTCGTTGCGTAAATAGATCAAATCCTTCTGAAGATCCGCAATAATGGGGACACCCTCTCTGCGCACTCTAAACTCATTCTCATATTCCTTTTCGTTAGCCGTATAAATCCTTTTTTCTCCCGGAGCTTTGCGGGAGGAGCGCAGCTCGCGAAGGATCTCTCCGGTGGTTTTTCTGAATTCTGCCAGGGGGAGGAAGTTTTCGATGTTCACCGCCATAAAGAAGTGGCCGATGCGGTGCGGGCGGGCTTTGCCGTTTTCGTCGATGCCCATCAGGTTGTGCAAGAATAATCCCATTTGAAGCGATGCAGATAGGATTTCCACAACTGTTGAAAGTCCGTATCCTTTATGCCCGCCGAACTGCTCTCCGTAGCCGCCGATCGGGAGCAGCGAATGAGTGTCTTTATTTAATCCCTTCAGGATTTCATCCGCGTCAGTGGCGGGCTGGCCCACCTGGTTGATAACCCAACCAGGGCTGGCTGGTTTCTTCGCCCTGGCGAGCACCTCCACCTTCCCGCGCTGGATGATCGAGGTAGCTGCATCGAATAGATAGGGGCAGTCTTCATCGGTTGGGGCGCCAAAAGCGATGGGATTGGTCCCCAGAAGGGGTTGGACCCCAAACGTCGGCGCAATTGAGGGGCGAGTGTTGGTCACGACCAATCCAATCATCCCTGCTCGGACAGCCATCAACGCGTAATAACCCGCGATGCCAAAATGGCTGGAGTTACGCACTGCAACGGCGCCCATCCCGAAATCCCTGGCTTTTTGAACGGCCAAATTCATCGAATGGACGCCTATGACATGACCCATGCCATCATGACCATCAATGACCGCGGTCGTTGGGCTTTCCTTGACCGTTTCAGGCCGGGTGACGGGTTGGAGGATCCCCGCCTTGATCCGGTCGTAATACATGCGCAGCCGCTGGACGCCATGTGATTCGATTCCACGCAGATCCGACGCAATTAATACATCAGCGACGATTTTTGCATCCCCGGCAGGCACTCCCGCGAAGCAGAAGACATCAGTCATAAACTGGTGAAGCTGCTCGGCGGGCAATAAAACCGCATCCTCGGTCGCCATGTCTCCCTCCAATACTTGATGATTTGGGTCTTCCGGGGTATTTTACTTCAACTTCTCCTGACCGACAAACTGGCGATATGGAGAAAGAAAATCCAGTACCTGTTGGTCTTCGGCCTCAAGATCCCCGGTCACCATGCGGGAAATCAGCTCGCCCAGGCCGGGGCCAAGCATAAACCCCTGGCCGCACATCCCCACCGCGATGAAATACCCTTCCACCTCCCGCGACCAGCCCACAATCGGAAAGCCGTCCGGGGTCATTGGGTACAGGCCCCGCCAGGTCCGGCGGACGCGGATATTCTTCAGCCTGGGCATGATCTGGACCATGCGCCTGGCAACCATGGGGAGGAACTGGCTGGTTTCGAGGGTGTTATCGCCCCAGATCTGGGGACTGGGTGTGATGCAGAAGACGATTTGCCCGGTCGAGTGCTGGTAGAAATAATAATTCGTCGATCCGGATGCGGGGCGAATATCGACCACCATCGGCTTGAGGAAAGGCGCTACCGCTTCGGTGATCGCAGCCTCGTGGCAGTCCGGCCGGACCGGGACGCTCATCCCAACCAGCCGGCTGACCGCGTCGGCATAGGCACCTGCGGCGTTGATTACCACCGGAGCATGATAAACTCCCCGGTTCGTGATGACCCCACGGACTTTACCACGTTCCGCAACAACCCCGGTGACTGTTTCATTGAAATTGAATTCCGCACCATTCTCGCGGGCATGCTGGAAGAAGGCGTGAATCGCCAGGAGAGGCGACGCGCTTCCATCCAAAGGCGAATAAGTCCCCCCGATCAGATTCTCAGGGTTGAGATCTGGGATCAACTCCAATAAATTATTCCGGTCCAGCCAGAAGTTCTTCAATCCATACGAGTGCTGGATCGCCAGCAAATCCTTGAGTGTATTTTCTTCCTGTTCGCGGTAAGCGACGAAGGAATAACCACATTCAATCCACTCGATGTCGTCGCCATAGACTTCCTTCCAGGTCGAAAAAATGTCGATACTGCGCAGGCAAAGGCGGATTTTGGCTGGATCAGAATGGGTCGCGCGGATCCCGCCGATAGCTTTCTTATTTGAGCCCTGGCCTACGCTGGGGGTGGAATCAAGGACCAGCGTGCGTAGGCCGGTCCGCGACAGATAGAAAGCGATGGGAGCCCCGATCGAACCGGCGCCGATGACAATCGTGTCAAATGTGGAAACGGGCGCTTCATTCATGGCTTTTGGCTCCGGCAAAAACCCCGAGCGGCACTTCAACAAACAGAGGCCGGCGGGTCATCTCGGTCACCTCCCATCCAGGGACGCCTTCTTCTCGAAACAGGCGCAGAATCAGGCTTCTGCAGGTCTTCGATCCGCAGGAACCCATCCCCGCCCGGGTGATCGCCTTGAGCTCGTTCATATCCCGGTATCCCAGGCGGATCCTAGCCCGGATCTCGCCGGCGGTGACCCGCTCGCAGCGGCAGATGATCGTGTCATCTTTGATTCGCCGGACGTACCGGTCGAGGGGCTGGACGAGCTCCTGATCCTGGATCTGGATCCCGGCGATCTGGCTGGCGATCTCCCGAGGAGCGCGGACCTTCAGCAAACGGGTCCGGTCACCTTTGGGTAGGGTAGCTACCTGGAAAACCGGAAGCTTTCCCAGGGGTTGCCCGGTGGTATCGAGAACCGTGACCAGATCGCCTTCTTGCAGCAAATCATCTGTATATTCGTAGGGGATCGATACGATTGGCTCCAGGTCAGCGGCGCGGTCATCGACCAACGTGATCGCAAGGCCGGGGCATTTGGCCACGCAAATCATGCAGACCTTACAAGATTGGCTCGAGCCCAGGTAGACGGGGATCTTGCGGATATCTTCGGGGTCGATCTGGATCAGTTTCTGAGGGCAAACTGCCGCGCAAGGGTTACAGGGAATTTCCTGGGTACAGTGGATCACCGGTCCCGCGCCGCCGCTAAACTCGACCAGGTCCTGCACCTGGAGATCACCCGGTTTCGATTTCAGGATTTCCGCTGTGTGGTACCATTCTTCTGGAACAACGACCTCCCCCGAGCCAAGCGTTCGAGCGATTTCCAATCCCTTGATCTTGCCCGAAACCATTGCGGCGGAAGCCTCGGCGATTTCCTCGGCATCGCCGGCGGCAAAGGCGGTCATCCCAAACTGGCGAGCTTTCTGGTAAAACTCATCGACCGGGTCGAGCCCGACCGCGATCAGCACACTGTCGCAGGCAAAGGATTTTTCACTGCCGGGGACTGGTTGAAATTTCTCGTTCACCCGGGCGATCGTTACCGATTCGACCGCTTCGGACCCATCGGCGCTCAGGATGGTATGCGAGGTATAGATGGGTACGCCCATGCGCGCCAGTTTATCTTTGTGCACCCTGTACCCGCCGCATTCTGGGAGTACTTCGACCAGCCCAACGACCTCGATACCCGCCTGGAGCGCATGATAGCCGGCGATCAGGCCGACGTTTCCGCCACCGACGATGAAAAGGCGCTCCGCCGGCCGGACCAGATCTCGATTGACCAGGGTCTGGAACGCGCCTGCCCCGTACACCCCGGGCAGGGTATTTCCGGGAAACGCCAGAAACTTTTCCCGCGCGCCTGAGGCGACCAGCAGTACCTGCGGCGTGACCAGAACGTACTGGCTGCCATCCTTGAGGATGCCTACTTTTTGGTCGCTGAAAACCGCCAGGGCGGTGCTGTGCAGCCAGACATCCACACAGGAAAAGGACCGGACTACTTTTTCCAGTTTGGCGGCGATATCGATCCCGCGCGTACCGGCATAAACGGCCTTCGTCGAACCAAAAAAGCGGTGGGTCTGCAGAACCAGTTTTCCGCCCAGACGGTGCTTATCGTCCACAAGCAAGGCCTGGATCCCCAGTTTCCCCAGCTCGATGGCGGCTGACATTCCCGCCGGTCCGCCGCCGATGATCAGGACGGGGACCGAAAGCTCTTCAATGGGATCCAGCCCGGGCAGTTCGGAGACAACAGGCAGTTCGGGAAAACCTTCGACCGGGCTCACAGCCATCCCGGGCTGAACGAGCTCAATGCAGGATTTTACCGGCCTGCCCCCGGCCAGGACCATACACTGGGCGCACTGTCCGTTGGCGCAGAAAATCCCCTGGGGAGACCCATCTTTATGATGGTGACCGAAGATGCGGATGCCGTGGGAAAACAAAGCGGAAGCTATGGTTTCACCTTTGTAGGCTGTCAGCTCCTGCTCTTTCCAGAAAAATGGGATTTCTTCGCGAAATGGGATGGGTAGAATAGGATGTTTTTCGATGCGGTACGCCGTCATTTTCCATTCCTTCGGATGCGTTTCCCGAGAAAATTTGTTATGTGCAACGGGCAGTTCAGGTTGGAAAAGCAGAGTACTTCGGCAATTCCATTGTAACCCAGGTCAGGTGGTTCTCCGGAGAAACAGGAAGGATGTAATAGGTCTTCCTATGACTTCCGTGATACAATTTTTGCGAATCGACCTCAGGAGGACAACAAATGAAACGGATCGCTGTTTTGACAAGTGGGGGTGACGCGCCAGGGATGAACGCGGCCATCCGTGCGGTCACCCGAACCGGATTGGATCAGGGATGGGAAGTGATTGGCGTCAACCATGGCTATGCCGGCTTGATCACCGGGGATATGACACCGCCCTTCAATGCCCGCGATGTCAGCGGGATCATCCAACGTGGAGGGACATTTCTGGGCAGCGCCCGCTGTCCAGAATTCCGGACCAAAGAAGGCCAGAAGCAGGCGATCCGTATTCTGGAGGGGCGAAAGATCGATGCCCTGGTGGTGATCGGCGGTAACGGTTCCCAGACAGGGTCGAACGCCCTGGCTGAACTTGGGTTTCCGGTGGTGGGGATCGCTTCCACCATCGATAACGACCTGTATGGCTCGGATATGACGATCGGGGTGGATACTGCCTTGAACGTCGCCCTCGAAGCGCTGGACCGGTTAAAAATCACGGCGAGTTCTCACCAGCGAGCCTTCCTTCTAGAAGTGATGGGAAGAGAATGTGGCTATCTGGCCCTGATGACTGGCATCGCCGGCGGGGCCGAAGCTGTAGTCATTCCAGAGGTGGAAACAAACCCTGAAACGCTGGCCGATGTCATCAATGAAGCATATGACAAGGGAAAGGCTCACGCTGTGATCGTGGTGGCGGAGGGGGCGACCTACAATGCCCAGAAGCTGGAGGCCTATTTCCAGGAGCATCATGACCGGTTGGGTTTCGATTTACGGGTGACCATACTCGGTCACGTTCAACGGGGTGGGAATCCGGGAGCATTCGACCGGATCCTGGCCAGCCGGCTCGGCGCTGCGGCGATCGAACAGCTTGCCAGCGGTAATTTAGGCGTGCTGGTCGGGCTTCAGAAAGGCGAGATCGTCCCCACACCGTTGAATGTCGTGGCGGGTAACAAAAAACCCCTCGATCTACGCCTGATGGAGCTCGCCCAGGTTTTAGACCGCTGATGGCATACGAACAGGTTATCGCGCAAAAGATCAACGTTCAACCGCGGCAGGTGGCAGCGACGATCGAGCTGCTGGATGCCGGGAACACCCTGCCGTTTATCGCCCGCTATCGGAAAGAAGTCACTGGCAACCTGGATGAAGAACAAATCCGCCTGCTGGTAGAGAATTTGGAAAATTTGCGCGCTCTGGATGAGCGCCGTACGACGGTGCTCGAGTCAATCGAATCCCAGGGGAAGCTGGTTCCCGAGCTACACAAACAAATCCTCGCCGCGGAGACGCGCACCGAACTGGAGGATCTTTACCAGCCTTTCAAACCCAGGCGGCGCACCCGCGCCAGCATTGCCCGTGAAAAAGGCCTGGAAGGCCTGGCCCAATTGATCCTGGCGCAGACGCTCACGAACCAGACGCTGGAACAGGTAGCCAGGCCGTACCTCAGCTCTGAGGTTCCTTCCCAGGATGATGCACTGGCTGGCGCGAGAGATATCGTCGCCGAGGTGATCAGCGATCACCCACAGGTGCGCCAGTCGCTGCGAGAAAAGGCGCTGAAGTGGGGCATGCTGCGGACGGAAAAAATCTCAGCGGCTGAGGATCCCCGCAGGGTATACGAGACCTATTACCAGTTCGAGGGACGTGTGGAAATACTGCGCCCGCACCAGGTTCTGGCTATCCAACGCGGAGAAGCGGAAAAGGTTCTACGGGCGGTGCTGCTTGTATCCGATCGCGACACCTGGGGAGCCATCGACGCGGTGTTCCGACCGGTTCGTCGTTCCATTTTCGCCGACCAGTTAAAGCTCGCAGCGGAAGACAGCCTTGCGCGCCTGCTCCTTCCCGCAATCGAGCGGGACGTGCGCCGATCGCTGCAGGAGCAGGCGGAGCAGCACGCCATCCGGGTTTTTGCGGACAACCTGAAAGCCCTGCTTCTACAACCGCCGCTTGTTGGACACACGGTGCTGGGCCTCGACCCGGGATACCGCACGGGCTGTAAGGTTGCCATCGTCGATCCAACCGGTAAAGTGTTGGACACGGGTACCATTTATCCGCACGAGCCCCAGAACCAGAAAGCCAGATCTCTCGACGACCTGGAAAAGTGGGTGAATCAGCACGGCATATCCCTGGTCTCGATCGGGAATGGGACGGCTTCGCGGGAGACCGAGGCACTCGTCGCGGAGCTGATCGAACGATGCCCTGGCGTTCGATATGTGATCGCCAATGAGTCCGGCGCCAGCGTCTACAGCGCCAGCCCTCTTGCCAGGGCCGAGCTTCCAAACCTGGATGTCAGCCTGCGCGGTGCGGTTTCGATCGCGCGCAGAATCCAGGATCCCCTGGCGGAGCTGGTCAAAATCGACCCGAAATCGATCGGAGTGGGCCTTTACCAGCACGACGTGGACCAGCCGCTCCTCGAAAAAGCGCTGACGGGGGTGGTCGAAAGCGCGGTTAACCGGGTGGGGGTGGACGTGAATACGGCATCGCCGGCGTTATTGACCTATGTGGCCGGGATCGGACCCAAACTGGCTGAAAAAATCGTCCAGTACCGCGATGAGAATGGGCCGTTCAGAAACCGCCAGGCGCTGAAGAAGGTGCCAACCCTGGGACCCAAGGCGTTCGAGCAGGCCGCGGGGTTTTTACGCATCCGCGACGGGGAGCATCCCTTCGACGCCAGCGCTATCCACCCGGAGAGCTACCCGGCGGCAGAAAGGCTGCTCGAGATGGCTGGTCTGAACTTGAAGGGCAACCTGGCCGGGCGCAGCGCTGCGCTGGAGAGCCTCCAAAAACACTATTCTATCACCCACCTGGCTGAAGCTCTGAACATCGGGGTTCTCACCCTGATGGATATCCTTGAGCAATTGATCCGGCCTGGGCGTGATCCTCGCCTGGATCTCCCCGTTCCGATCCTGCGCAGTGACGTGCTGAAAATGGAGGACCTGGCGCCAGGGATGGAGCTCAAAGGCACCGTACGCAACGTAGTCGATTTCGGGATTTTTGTGGATATTGGCGTGAAGCAGGATGGTTTGGTGCACCGCAGCCAGATCCCCGGAGGGACGAAGCTCTCGGTGGGGGATGTGATCACCGTCGAGATTTTAAAGGTTGAGATCGATCGCGGCAGGATCGCGTTGAGATACTGCTCGTAATGTTTCTAGTTTACGTTAGATGAGCTTCCGTTCCTGGCCGCGGCATTACTGCGCAGGTAGGCTTCGATGAACCCATCCAGGTCGCCATCCAGGACGGCCGCGGTGTTTCCCATCTCGTACTCGGTGCGATGGTCCTTGACCATCTGGTATGGATGCAGCACGTAGGACCGGATCTGGCTGCCCCACTCCGTTTTCACATATTCCCCACGCAGCTCGGCCAGTTGCTTGTTTTGCTCCTCCTGCTTGATCTCCAGCAGGCGGGCCTTGAGCACACGCATGGCGTTCTCGCGGTTTTGCATCTGGGAGCGCTCGTTTTGGCAGGAGACTACCAGGCCGGTGGGAAGGTGGGTGATGCGTACCGCGGTGGCGTTCTTCTGCACGTTCTGGCCACCAGCGCCGCTCGATTTGTAAATATCGATGCGCAGCTCATCCGGGTTAATCTCGATCTCGTTGTCGTCGTTAACTTCAGGAAGTACCTCCACCTGAGCGAATGATGTATGCCGGCGGTGAGCCGAGTCAAATGGGGAGAGGCGGACGAGGCGGTGGACGCCTTTTTCCGCGCGTAGATAACCGTAGGCGTAGCGGCCGTTGACCGCGATGGTGACAGTTTTGATCCCGGCTTCTTCCCCTTCGCTGAAATCGAGGATTTCGGTCTGATAACCGTGTTGCTCCGCCCAGCGCAGGTACATGCGTTGCAGCATGGCCGCCCAGTCCTGCGAGTCGGTCCCACCCGCGCCAGAGTTAATGGTCAGGATGGCGTTGCCTTTATCGTAGGGGCCGGAGAGGAGCGTCGCCAACTCGCGTTGGGTTACTTCGTTTTCAATGGCTGCGACTTCCGGTTCCAGATCTGGCCGCAGGCTTTCATCCCCCAGCTCTGCCAGCTCGAGCGTATCACGGATGCGTTTTTCGATCCCCTCCCAGCCCTCGATTTCTTCCCTCAGGTCGGCCAGGTTTTTCATTAACTTCTGGGCGTGATCGCGATCGTTCCAGAGGTTCGGATCCTCTGATTCTTTTTCCAGGCGTCTCAGTTCGGATTTTTTGGCGGGTAAGTCAAAGATGCACCAGTAAATTCTGGATTGCTTCTTCGCTCTTTTGCAGGCGATCGATCAAGTCTTGCATGATAACTCCTTCACTTAAGGGCTGGCCAGGATGCCGTCGACGAAGGCGTCGCGGTCAAAACGCTGTAAATCTTCTGGTTTTTCGCCCAGGCCCGCGTAGAGAATCGGCAGTCCTAACTCCTTCTGGATGGCGAACGCCATACCGCCTTTGGCCGACGAATCCAGCTTGGCCAGGATCACCCCAGAGACCTGAACGGCATCCTTAAAAGCACGGGCTTGCTGGAGAGCATTTTGTCCCGTGGTCGCGTCGAGCACCAGCCAGACCTCGTGTGGCGCGCCGGGTATGGCTTTGCCGACCACCCGGTAGACTTTTTTCAGCTCTTCCATCAGGTTGTAGCGGGTATGCAGCCGGCCGGCCGTATCGATCAGGACGATATCGGCTTTGCGGGCGTGGGCGGCCTGGATACCATCGTAAGCGACCGCTCCCGGGTCGCCGTTCGGCGCGCCAGAAATGACCGGAACGTTGAGCCGCTCTCCCCAGACCTGGAGTTGGTCGACCGCAGCCGCACGGTAGGTGTCCGCGGCGACCAGAAGCGTTTTCTTACCCTGGCCGGTGAAGATCTTGCCCAGCTTGGCGATGGTGGTGGTCTTTCCGGACCCGTTGACCCCGACCATCATGATCACGGTAGGGGTGCTGGTAAAGGTCAGGTCGGGGGGCGGATCGAGCCGGTTGACCAGCTCGTCATGGAGGGCCTGTTTAAAATCCTCGGTATGGACGATACCGTCCACTTCGACCTGCATGCGCAGGATATTGATGAGGTTTTCCACGGTATCCAGCCCCATGTCGGCCTGGATCAGGGTCGTTTCGAGTTCTTCCCAGGTGTCCTCGGTGATCTGGGTAGCCCCAATAATGTTTGCTAACCGGCCAAAGGTAACCTTGCGTGTGCGCGCCAGGCCTTCTTTCCATTTATTTATTCTGTCTTTATTAAACAGGTCAGCCATAGGTGAAAATTATATCATACCGGCCTGCCGCCTGACTCGGTCGCAGACTGATTCGCCAGTTGTCCGCACCCGGCCTGGATATCGATCCCCCGGCGGATGCGGATCGTGCAGGGGATCCCGGCTTTAACCAATTCGTCTCGAAACGCCTCGGCCCGTTCCCGGGTCGTCGCCTGCCCGAGATATTTACGGGTGGGATTGAGGGGAATGACGTTGACGTGGCAGAGCAGACCTTTGAGCCGTTTCACCAGCCTGCGGGCAACTTCTGGGGAGTCGTTGACATCGCGAATCAGTGCCCATTCAAAAGTGATCCGCCGGTGGGTTTTTTCGACGTAATTCCGGCAAGCTTCTAACAAGACGTCGATGGGATATTTCCGGTTGACCGGCAGCATCGAGGAGCGCAACTCATCATCTGGTGCGTGCAGCGAGATTGCCAGGTTAATCTGACGCTTCTCCGCGGCAAAACGCTCGATCATCGGGACAAGCCCCACGGTCGAGATGGTGAAGTGGCGCGCTCCGAGGTTAAAACCGGCGGGATCGTTCAATCGATCGATGGCTCCCAGGGTTGCCTTGTAATTGTGAAAAGGCTCGCCCATCCCCATGACAACCACATTGGTCACCCGTTCGCCCTGTTCTTTGAGCATCCGCGCGTAATACAGGACCTGGGCGACGATCTCCCCGCTGGTCAGGTGGCGCTGGAACCCCATCTGCCCGGTTGCGCAGAACACACAGCCCATGGCGCAGCCGGCCTGGCTGGAGATGCACAGCGTTCGGCGGACGTCATACTCCATCAGGACAGCTTCAATTGCTTTCCCATCTCCCAGGCGGAAGAGCGTTTTGATAGTCTCACCATCACTGGATTGAAGCACCTTTTCCGGGTGAATGGCAGTGAACGAGATTGCTTCTGCCAGCCTGGTGCGCAAGGAAACAGGCAGGTTCGTAAATTCCTCCGCCTTTTGCCAATAGTGCTGATAGAGGCCCTGCCAGATTTGCCTGGCCCGGTAAGCTGGCTCGCCCATTCCCCGGAGAATCTCAGCCAACTGGTCCTGGGATAGATCAAAGATCAGTGGTATAGCATCCATTATAAAATTTGATCAATCAATAATAAGGGCGGTAAGATCCGGAGCTATGAGATCCGGGGGCGGCGACCAGGCTTGGGCCTCTTCATGAGTGGTGACGCCGGTCAGCACGACGGCCGTCCGGCAGCCAACCCGCTGCCCGCCGGCAATGTCCGTGTCCAGTCGGTCGCCCACACATAAGGTTTCCCCGGGTTTTAATCCCATTCGCTCGAGGGCGAGGTTAAACATGGCCGGGAAGGGCTTGCCGGCGATTACCGGGGTCACACTCGAAGCAGTTTGCACCGTGGCGATGATGCTCCCCGCGCCGGGAATCAGACCTTCCGGGGCCGGAAAGGTTACATCCGGGTTGGTCCCGTAAAAAGGGATACCCCGGCGAACCGCCAGGGTGGCGTGCTTCAGCTTTTCGTAGGTAATTCGGCGATCAAGACCCACGACCACCGCAATAATGTCATCCTGATCAGAGAGCGTGAACCCGCGCTCGGCCAGCGCGGTCGCGATTCCGTTTTCCCCGACCAGATAGACCGGTCCACCGCGGGGGAAATCCTGGCTCATCCGGTAAGCGGTAGCCTGGCCGGAATTGATGATCTGCCAGGGCTCGAGCCGGACACCAAACCCCTCCAGCTTGGCCAGATACTGCTCGATCGAAAGGGTTGCGTTGTTGGTGGCCAGGACCACCTTCAGCCCCGAGTCTTTGATGTTTTGAAAAAGGTTTTCCAGATTACCGATGGGCTGGTTGGACCGCCAGAGCACCCCATCCATATCCAGGATCAAACCGCATACAGGTGGTCGCAGTGAATGGATCATCAATACTCCTCATCTGTGTTAAACACCTCCAAGCCGGACAGCAGATGCCATCCGGCTTGGAGGTGTTGGAGCTGGTTTTCGATCAAAAACCCTGGCACGTTATTTCTTGGGTGGGGTTAAGACTTTGTCCACCAGGCCGTATTCCACTGCGCCCTGGGCGTCCAGGAAGAAATCACGCTCTGTATCGCGGATGATGGTATCCAGCGGCTGGCCGGTTGCGTCGGCCAGGATCTGGTTCAGGCGGGTCTTCAGGCGCAGGATCTCCCGGGCCTGGATCTCGATGTCCGAAGCCTGGCCCTGGGCGCCGCCAAGCGGCTGGTGCATGTGGATTGTGGCATGGGGGAGCGCATAGCGCTGGCCCTTGGTGCCGGCAGCCAGGAGGACGGTTCCGAAGGACGCTGTCACACCGACCGCCAGAGTGCTGATCGGGTTAGGGATCATTTGCATGGTGTCATAGATGGCCATACCCGCGTAGATCACGCCGCCTGGGGAGTTGATGTACATCTGGATCCCCTTTTCAGGGTCTTCCCGGCTCAAGAACAATAATTGGGCGACAACCAGGTTTGCGATCTGGTCGTCGATGGCGGTACCGACGAAGACGATCCGCTCCTTCAAGAGGAGTGAATAGATATCATAGGCGCGCTCGCCCCGGCCCGAAGTTTCAATGACCATCGGTACGACGGAACGGTAATCAGGTATTGACATTGTGGATCCTCCCATACTTGATAAAGGTTGATAAGTTAAATTTTCCTGGATTGTCCAGCCCGCTTCGAATTGGTACTTCTTATTCGGACTGTTCGGTCGAAGGTTGTTCGGAAGGCTTTTTTTCCGTGGTTTTTTCATCTTCTACCTCATGCTCGTGCTCATGATCATTGGTATCCTCCGGTATCTCTTCGCCATTAGCGATCAGCTTAAGGCGGTCGAACACCTGGCGGTTGATGAGGCGAGAGGCAGCTTCCATGGCGACCGCGTTCGCCAGCCGGTCGGATGAGACTTTTTTGCGCATCTGGTTAAAGTCGGAAGTGCCTTGCAATTCGTTCATTGTTTGCGAGAAAACGCTGGCAAATTCTTTCTCATCCAGGTGCAGGTGCTCGGCGAGCGAAATCTCATCCATGAGCAGCGAGCGTTCCAGGCGACGGACAGCCGCCGGGCGGACTTCCTGCTCTTTAAAGGCCTCCCGGTCCTCCTTGCGGATCTTCAGATAGGTTTCCAGATCCAGATTCTGGCGAGCCAGGTCGCGCTCGATGCTGTTGATGACCTGGTTCTCTTCATTATCAAGAGCTTGCGGAGGATACTGAATGGTCGCCTGCTCGCGGATCTGGTCGAGAATTTTGGTAAAGTACTCGTTATCGTAGTCTTCTTTCGCAGTAGCTTCCAGGCTTTTGCGGATGGATTCGCGCAGGGCATCCACCGTCTCAAACTCACCCACGGTTTGGGCGAAGGGGGCGTCCAATTCAGGCAGCTCCATTGCCTTCACCGAGTCGATTTTCACCGTGTACTCAGCCTCCTTGCCGCGAAGCGACTCATAGGGAGAGTCATCCTCGAAGGTGTGACGCAGGGTGAGCTCCTGGCCGGCCTCGGCGCCAATCAATTCACGCGCAAACCCGGGATACGGCCATTCGTTCTCGTCTACCTGGTCCGCGGGTTGAATGGGAACCTGCAAGACCCGGTTTTCAGCCAGGGTTTCGTTTTCACCTTCGGCCGGGTTCACACGTTTTCCACTGACCGAGACGAAGACCAGGTCGCCTTCCTGGGCTGGCCGTTCGGCTGGGGTCAGGGTCGCGTACGAGTTGCGCAGGCGCTGGATAAAGGCGTCAACTTCTTTTTCTTCCACTACTGGCGGCTCGTATGGAACGCGGATCGAGCGGTAATCTCCCAGCTCGACTTTGGGTTCGAGTGGGATGATAAAGGTAAACGTGATCGGATCGGTTTTCTCCGCGTCTGCCAGGGTTCCGGGGCCGTATGGCTTGATCCCCGCTTCTTCAATCACTTTGGGGTAGGTTTCATCGACGAGCAGGGCCAGGGCTTCCTTCTGGATAGTATCTTCCCCAACCATGCGGCGCACCACCTCATAGGGTGCTTTACCAGGCCGAAATCCAGGGATTTTGGTTTCTTGTGCGATCTTGCGGGCTGCCTGGCGTTTGCCGCGCTCTAATTGCTCCGGTTCTAGTTCAACGACTACCTTCAATTGATGATCATCACGGGGAGTGGTTTCTATTTTCAACGTAAACTTCCTTCTATCATTGGTTTCAGCTCATATGCTTGGGCTGCTGTGGTGGGGAAGGCGGGACTTGAACCCGCACGCCTTGCGGCACATGATCCTAAGTCATGCCTGTCTGCCAGTTCCAGCACTTCCCCTCTAAAGCTTTGGAATTATAAGCGAGAGCATCTTTACCGTCAATAATCGTTTATAATCATGACACACTGGGTGGATATATCCCGGTGATCTTTTTGGGTATTCACTGCACCAGCGAGGAGGAATTCTTGTCACGAGTGTACCATCCAGACAGCGTCGGAAAAGAGCGTACCCGCCTCAGCAAGTCCGTCGTTTTAGCCATTCGGGAGCTAATGAAGCAAAACGAGCCGGACGACAGCAGCCGGGACCAGGCCGCCTTTATTGCCATTGCGCTGGAGAAGATTGCCAGCACCATCGATCTATCAGTCACGGCCTGGGAAAAACGGGGGTACTGGGTCAAAGCCGACCGATTCCGGATGGATTGGGCCTGGACTGAAAGGCTGGGGAAGGAGATGCGCCAGGCCGTGCTCGAGGAGAACTGGGCCAAAATCGCCATGACCGCTGCCCAGGTCGCGCAGAAGCTGATGAGCGTGGAAGTCCCGCAGCGGCACCGCCTGGGCGAGCCGTGGATGGGCGCCTGGCAGGCAATGAAAAAAGAAGAGCAATTGACAGGCCAGTAAATTGTTAAGGTGCAGCAATACTATCCGAGCAAAATATACTGCCATTCATATTACCACCCGAGTGTAAGAATTATCTTAGGAATTCGTCCGAACAACCTATCCGAAAGGCCAGGTAGATTTTCTCTTTCGGATGTAGTAAACAGGATCTCAGACGCCCCTATCCAATCGATCGTGTAAAAAAGCTACCGTGGTACGGAGCCAAGATGGTCGGGTAGAGGATTAGAAAAAGTAGTTGAACTTTTTAGCGAGTTATGCCATACTCAAAAAATGAATAGAAAAGAAAGCGTTCCTTTTTATACCGGAGATATTACCAGGATTGAGATTGACCCAAGCCGTGAATATACTTCACAAAATCAGGAAATAGCCTTTACACCAGACCAGCACGCCATCTGGGCCGATCTATATGCTGGAATTCACCAGCCTTATTTGCTCGAGCACCTCTGCCGAGAGTTCCACGGCGGCATGGCGCTGCTCGACCTCGACCCACTACATATTCCCAGTGTTGCCCACCTCAACGAGATGATTGTCCCCCGGACCGGATGGCGGATCGAGCGGACGGTTGTCCGCTACACTTTAGCGGACGATTGGTATCAGATGTTCGCCAGGCGCATTTTTCTGATCACGGATTATTTACGCTCGCGCGACCAGATCGAATTCACCCCCGAGCCGGATATGTTCCACGATATCTTTGGCCACTTACCTTACCTGACCCAGGACTTTTACGCCAAGATCGAAGATAAATTCGCACCGGCTTATCTGAAGGCAACCCAGGAAGAGAAAGAGGTGATCAAACGCCTGGCGTGGTACAGCACGGAATTTGGCCTGATCATCGAGGACAACCGGTTTAAGGTGTTTGGGGCCGGGACGATTTCAGGACGAAGCGAGCTTTCCAACACCATTATGGAGTTCTACCGCCTGGGCAGGGACAAGATTATCGACTATACCAGCGATATATTTCCTCAGCTCCAGGAACATTTTCACATTCACCAGGAGGAGATCGACCGCATCATCACCGGGGTAAACGAGCTCCACCAGAAGGGACAGATGTCCTCGCAGACCAATGGTTGGAACGTGGTTCATTCGCTCTATCGCGAGCAGGGGATTCTGAAAGGTGGTTATCTGGGGGGAGGTGTGATCCTGGCTCCATTTGACGTGGAAACGATTGCCCGGATCCCGAAGACTGTCTATGCGTTCAACCCGATGTTTTTCGTTTGCGAATCGTTTGAGCAGATGGATGCGCTGCTTGGCTCGTATTTAACGCCGATCGCAACGCGTGATATAGGTTAATCATCGAGGGTATTGCTGTGGGTGAATTGGTTCCAAATAGCCGGATGGAGCATTGATTTCAATCGCCATCCGGTTTATTATTCAACCTTTGTTTTCATCAATGCGTGTAGTCAATTTATTCCCTAACTTTCATCTGTCATATTCATAAGAAAAAAGCCAAAGTCCGGCTATCAATTTTGTTAGGCCAGTTGTTTTTCTCTCAGCCGGTCGCTATACTCCCGTTATCCCAAAGGTATTTCAATTCGGACGAAAGGATGACCGATGAAGCCCATTGCTAAGGGGATTATGATCGTTATGGTCGTGTTCTGGTGCACGGCCAGTCTGCCGGGACTTTTTTTTGCCCGCACGGCGGATCCAGGTGGGGGAGGGAACATCATTTATTTGCCAATTGTCAACAAGAGCATCGCACCAGCGCCCTTACCGCAGGGCGGCAACCAGTGGTTTGTCTCTCCGAACGGCCGTTCCAGCGGGAACGGATCAGAATCCAATCCCTGGGATCTGCAAACCGTCCTCAACCAGCCATCGACCGTCAAACCCGGCGATACAATCTGGCTGCTGGGTGGGCGCTATAATGCGCCTTTCAAATCGCATCTGAAAGGAATGTCCGGAGCGCCGATCGTGGTTCGTGCCTATCCCGGGCAGCGAGCTACCCTGGACGGCACCGGTCCTATGCTGACAATATCGGATTCTTCCTGGGTGTATTTCTGGGGATTTGAAATTACAAAATCGAATAACAGCCGGCCAGTATCTTCGAATACCAGCCCGGAGCACGGCATTTTGATCAGCAGCGCGTCGACGTCTTCCAATATCAAATTTATCAACCTGGTGATCCACGATCTCCCCGGCCACGGAGTGGCCTGGTGGCGAACGAACACCGATTCTGAGATTTATGGGTCCCTGGTCTACAACAATGGGGTCATGCAGTACGACCACGGCGTATATTCCCAAAACGAGAGCGGGGTCAAACGACTGACCAATAACATTATTTTTGATAACGCTGCCTTTGGCATCCATATTTATTCCTCCGGATCGGCCGCGATCGATAATTACATGATCGCCGGAAATACCCTGTTTAACAACGGTTCGATCGGCCGCACCGCCAGCTCCGGGCAGTATGGAAACCATTTTCCCGAGCTCCTGATCGGTGGGGATACAGCCATCACTCACAACCCTGAAATCAACGACAATCACACTTATGCCAGCGCGGCCAACGCATCGGCCTTCGACCTGGGCTACGCGGCCGGCTCAAGCAACGCCAAAGTGATCAACAATTACTTCATGAATGGGATGGTTGCTCTTGCCGGCTCGCAGCCGGGGTTAAATTTCACCGGAAATACGATCTTCGGCAGTTTAAATGGCTTTTCCTCGTCCAGCTATCCGGGCAACACTTACCTTTCTGGGAAGCCATCCGGGCTTAGATATTTTGTCCAGCCAAATATTTACGAGCCTGGGCGTGCGAATCTGGTAATCTATAACTGGTCCAGGGCTTCGACAGTTAATATACCGGCCGCGGCGCTTTCCGGGGTACAGCTTCGCGCCGGGGAGGGTTACGAGCTGCACAACGCGGTCGATTTTTATGGAGACGTGATCACCGGTACGTACGATGGCTCATCGCTCCCCCTGCCGATGACCGGGCGATCTGTGGCGGCTGCGGTTGGGATCCCGTTCGCGCCGCCCAATACGTTTCCGGAGTTCGGGGTTTTCATCCTGATCAATAGGGGTAGGGAGGGGGGATAGAGTGGATATGAAAAACCCTGTTTCCTTCTCTGGAAGTTCTTATTGATGGGGATTATATTTGATCGAGCGCCATTTATATTATGCAACCGAGGCCATTCAATTCACGAACCTACAGGGCAGGGCCGATTTTCCCCGGGTATTATTTGATTCAAAATTTCAGAGTACGATAAGTATCATTATCGAACACACATATCATATGCAACCTTTTCGCTTTTGATTGGCCTCTACCCTATTCTTCGTTCATAATTATTGGTATATCCGAAATCCCAGCGCAACATTGACCCGACCTCATCCCCTTACGATATGAGGTTTAATTTCCAGTACATTCATTCAAAAACCTCCTATTGCAATAATCGAATCGAAAAATAGAACAAAGGTTCTATATATTGTGATTCCTCTTTTTATGATATGGTCGGATATGATAATGAGAGAGCATTCGATAACTCAGGGATTGTTCTCAGCAACGAACAAGATTTGGTATCTCCCTCCGTTTTGAATATAATACAAATGTTCGGCTATCCAGGAAGGTGTTTCAATCGCATTGTGCGGGAGAACAAGGGCCAATCTATGCTGCGCTTGAAGAATTTTGTCGATTTTCCCCAACTAGACGCGGTCTCTTCAGAGCTGGCTGCCTGCCGCTCGGGAATGATCGTGGTCTCGGGCATGGATCCCCGGCCGGAGGTGATTGAAAATCTGGAAGACCGCGTCCTTCCCAGCGGGAGAAATACCATCTACGGCGTCCTGGTCCAGGAGATCCTCACCACTCAGCCCAATCTGTCCGCCGCAATTCTTGTCCGCGATGAAGATTCTTTCCGGCCGCCGCGATCCTTGCGCAGCAGGATCGATCTTCACTATATTGAGTCGCAACAATCGTATGTGGGTGCTGTTGCGGAGGTGAAGAACCAGGGTGTTGATCTAGTTGGCTTCGACCGATTGGACCGGTCCACGATCCCACTCGCGCTGGGGCTGGTCCAGCAGAAATGCATGGTCATTGGTCAGCTTGACTCGATCCTGTGGGGAGAACAGATCCTGCGCTATCTGACTGATTTTGAGCCAAAGGCGAATATCGCCGGCATCATTTCCTGGGTCCTCTCGGTGCAGCGTATTCCAACCCTGTGCTCACATTGTAAGACTGAAGATGCCCAGGCGCGGGACCAATTCACCCGCCTGCAAGTACGCTTTCCACAGCTTTTTGAAGAAGGGAAAGTATTTAAGCACCCTGGCGAAGTTCACCTGTATCAGGCTGCCGGCTGCCGATACTGCCATGGAACCGGGCGGTTGGGCGATGCCATGCTTTTAGACGTCTTCCGCGTCTCGCCGCTGGGCACGTTTGAAACTGTCGCTTCGCTCGAGGATTGCGTCGCTCACCAGATCACCCAGGGTGTTCTTGCGGCCGACGATCTGCTGGGCCTGGAAAAAGATCTGCTGCGCCGGACGAACCATTTGCTGCTTGCTCGAGAACAGGCGCTCTCGCAGACCGAGATGAGCTTGAATGCTCGCCTAGCTGAGATCGAAGCATCGAACCGCGTGCTCCACCACCGGACAGAAGAGTTCATCTCGCTCTTTGACGTCAGCCAGGCCATGATGGCCTCGGTCGATATCGATTCGCTCGCCCGGCGGATCTGCCAGAAGGCCTCCTCGCTGTTTTCGGCGGACCGTATCGTGCTCTACCTGATCGAATGGGGAAAATTTGGGACTTCCCAGGCCGAGATTCTCGGCTGTGTCGGCTGGGGAGAGGATGTTTTACGCCAGAAGATGGATCTGCCCGAAGAGTTTGGGCCGCGGGAAAAAAAGGAGCCGGAAAGCTATCGGAAAACTCCCCCGGGCCTCGCGGGACGGTCTCGGAAAAACGAGGGGGAAGGGATCAAGGCCGGGGTAAAGATCCCTTTGATGGCTCTCGATAAGCTGGTTGGCTGGATGGTGATCCAATCCACACAAAAAAAGTTTTTTTCTCCGGGTGAGATCACCCTGTTACAAACGCTGTCCAGCCAGGCGGCGATGGCTATCCAACGCGCCAGCCTGATCGAGGATCTAAAAGGTAAAATCATCCAGTTGGAGCAGGCTCAGGAAGAGCTGGTGAAAAAAGAGAGGATTGAACGCGAGTTGGAGCTAGCCCGCCAGGTTCAGCAAAGCCTGCTGCCGAAGATTTTCCCCTCGGTTGGAAAATTCTCTTTCTCGGCCCTAGGAATGCCCGCCCGCCAGATGGGTGGGGATTTTTATGATGTGATCCAGCTCGATGAAGACCACCAGGGGGTCGTGATTGCAGATGTATCGGATAAAGGAATGCCGGCAGCGCTATACATGGCCCTTTCCCGCAGCCTGATCCTGGCTGAAGCACACCGGACAGTATCTCCACGGGATACCCTTCTCCAGGTCAACCACCTCCTTCTCGAGCTGGCTGAGTCGCCCCAATTCGTGGCTGTTTTTTACGGTGTGATCGAGCAATCGACTGACAAGATGGTTTACGCGCGAGCCGGCCACGAGCGCCCGCTGATTTTGCGCAAGGGCCAGATCATTCCATTGGCCGGTCGCGGGACGGTTCTGGGGATGCTCAACGAAAGTGAGGTCAACCTTTCGGAAGAAGAGATTTTTCTTTTGCCGGGGGATCGCCTAGTTTGTTATACCGACGGTCTTGTCGACGCGGTGAATACTAATGGTGAGTTTTTTGGAGTGGACCGTTTTCTCGAAGCCGTGAAGTCCTGCCAGCATCTTCCGTTGAATGAGATCGGCCTCAGACTCATCGAGGAAATTTCTCGTTTCCAGGGAAGTGCCCCCCAGTTCGATGATATGACTCTGCTGCTCGTTGAATTAAAACCCGACTAACAACCTTTAAAGTTTTAACATCAAAAAGCTCGGATTTGAGTTATACTTGATATACTGGTTTTCCAGTAGTTGTTAACACTGAAGCTCTTCCCCACGGCTATCGGGCAAAATGGGCTTCATTCATTCCAAATCCATCGCTGGCCTCATTCAACATATCTCTTTCGCAGAAATGACCCTATCCCAATGGGCAATCCAGGGAGCTTCGGCATATTTTGCAACGATCGCAGTCTCCTGAAAACAGGATCTTATCGAATTCTATTTGAATAGATGTGGGAGTAATTTTCGGTATGAACGGATCTCCGGCAGCTCAACCTTCTCGGGTTAGATTCCCGGTGAAAACCAAATCTCTTTCAACCAGGACACGCTGGTTGATCCTGGGTGTTGTGACCGCAACCTACGTGGTTGCGTTTTTTACTCTCCAGCCATTGTGGGGGTTAAAAACAGCCGCCTTATCCTTGATCCCAATCAGTACCGCCGCGCTATTCTTTGGCGGTCTGGCTGGTTTGATCTCCGGCGTTCTGGCGGTTAGCCTCAATACCCTGTTCATCCGCATCCTGGGGATACCGACCTGGCAGACAATATGGCTTCCGGATGGCTCCGCAGACGCGCTCGCGCTGATCACGATCGGGATCGGCCTGGGTTGGTTGAGCGATCTGCGCCGGCATTATATACGCGAAGTCGAAGAGCGCCAGCGGACTGAATACGTTCGACAGGTGGGCGAAGAGAAGCTCTCCAGTATTTTAGCGGGAATGAATGAAGTGGTGTATTCAATCTCGGTTCCGGGCCTTAAGCTGCTGAACATCAACCCCGCTGCGGAACGTTTATTTGGCAGGCCACTGAAAGAAATCGTCCAAAACTCCAGGCTGATGTCGGAAGCGGTTTACCCGGACGACCGGCCGCTGGTGGAAAATTCCCTGGCGGAAGTTCTGGAAAAAAAGGAATGCGAGTGGGAATACCGCATCTTCCAGCCCAACGGAGAGGTCCGCTGGGTGCTGGATCGCACAAAGCTAATCACCCAGCGCAACAATCACCCGGTTCGCATCGATCACCTGGTCAACGATATCACTGCCAAAAAGTTAGCCGAACAGGAGCTGATCAAGACCAAGAACGAACTCGAGTTGCGTGTGATCGAAAGAACAGCCGAGCTGCAGTCCGCGAACAAGGAACTCCAGATCCAGTTATCGGAACGGATCAAGGCGGAAGAGGTTGCCAAGGATCGCGCTGCAGAGACCGAAGAAGGCAAGCGGATCCTCGATGCAATCATGAAATTTATCCCTGAGGGTATCGCGATTGCTGACATGCCGGATGGTAAAGTTCGCATGATCAGTCAGCACGGCCTGGAAACTCTCCAACTCGCGAATGAATACCTGGAGACTATCTCCTTCCTCGAACATCCCAACCTGATACAAATCTACCATCTCGATGGCAAAACCGAGGCTCTGCCCGAGGAAATGCCTCTTTACCGGGCAGCGGTAGAGGGCGAAGTCATTCTCAACGAGCAATGGCTGTTGCGCCTGGATGAGGATCATTACAAGTTTATCCTTTGCAATGCGGCCCCCATTCGCAAGAGCGCGACCAACCAGATCAACGGAGCGATCATGGCCTGGCGGGATATCACCGATCGTAAGAAGGCGTTGGATGAGGTCCGAGAAAAGGCCGATACCATCGAAGCGCAGCACTACCTCCTCCAGGGGCGGGAAATGGAACGCCTGCGCACCGCTCGGACTCTCCACGATAACCTCCTTCAGAATATGCTGACCATTGCCTTCGCCTTTGACGAGGCAAACCGCATGGCCAAGGAAAAAACTCTGAAAGAGATCATGAACGCAATCCGCACAACACTTCAGGACCAGATTGAAAATCTGCGCGATTTCTGCGGCGCGGTTCGCCCACCGATCCTGGTCCATTTTGGCGTTGAAAAGGGGATCCGCTCACATGTCGAAAAGTTTCAGGCCACCTACCCGGAGATCAAGATTCACCTGCAACTGGGAAAAGATGGATTGATTTTACCAGAAGATATTCGGCTGACCATCTTCCGAATTTACATCGAGCTGATGACCAATGTGGCCAAGCACGCCAGTGCAAGCGCGGTCTATGTCCGTTTTGGGATCAACCAGGACTGCGCGGAACTGGAGATTGCCGATAACGGCAGCGGATTCGACGTTCCGGATAACTGGATTGACCTAGTGCGCCACGGTCACCTGGGGCTGGCGGGAGTACGCGAGCGGGTCGAGGCTTTAAACGGATCGATGAACATCCGCTCATCGAGCGCCGGGACGATTGTGAACGTCAGTCTCCCCATGCTCAATCAAAATTAATTTGAAGGATATTGCGTTCGGCCGATGGCGCATCAATCTTCAGTCTTCGGCTGCCGCGCCTGGATCCGGTTCGTGGCGAAGCCAGGCTGGCTGGGACTGGGAGTTGATCCGCGAAATCAGGACGACGGATCCCAGGATCACCGTAGCGGCTAGCAGGGTGCGGATCGTAATCGGCTCACTGGCAATGAAGTAGCCCAGGACGACAGCGACCAGGGGGTTAACGTAGGCGTAGGTGGAAACCAGCGAGGTTGGGGCGACCCTCAGCAGCCAGGTGTAGGCGGTGAAACCGGCGAGTGAACCAAAAAAGATCAGGTAGGTTATCCCGGCTTCCGATTGCCAACTGATCCGCGAGAGATTCAACTGGTTGGCTTCTCCAACGGCCAGACCCAACAAAACCAGGCCGGATCCACCTATCAGCATCTCCATCGCCGAACCCATCAGGGGTGACTCGGGAAGCCGGGCTTTGCGGCTGATCAATGAGCCAGTGGCCCAGGAAATCGCGGCAAGCAAAAGAACGATCGATCCGAGCAGGTTGGCCTCCTGTCCAGTTGACCCCGAATTTCCATTAAATGGCCAGAAAAGGACCACAATCCCTAGAAAGCCAATTCCCACTCCCAGGAACGCTTTCACGTCTGGCTGGTTTCCACCCGGGCGGAGTGCATCGATCAGCACCATCCAGAGCGGCACGGTGCCTATGATCAGCGCAGCGATGCTCGAAGGAACGAATTGTTCTGCCCATACGACGCCCCCATTTCCCCCCATCAGTAAGAACCAGCCGATGATCCAGGCAGAGCGCCATTCCTGTCGGATTGGCAGAGGATCTCCGGCGAGCAAGCGGTACACGAACAAGATCGAGCCGGCGATCAAAAACCGTGCGCCGGCCATAAAAAAAGGTGGGATGGTCTCAACCGCGTAATGAATGGCCAGATAAGTTGATCCCCAAAAAACGTAGATGGCAAACATCCCCGCCCAGATCGCCGCCAGGCTGGGCTGTTTTTTTTGTGAAGGGCTGCCAGAGCTCATGAAAAAACACCTACTCAGCAAGATGATAGTCAAGGAATTGTACTTTAATTTCCCGGCGGTCGCATCCGGTTTCTTGCTGATTTGATCCTCCAGACCCGGCCGTTTTGTCTCAGAATGTAATATTGAGAAAAGACGAACATTAGCGTAACTTTTGTGCAAATAGAGCGGAAAACGCTCAAATTCGCAAATTTAAATTTTTATGCGCAAACGGCAAGGCCAGTTGAATGGCCACCGGTTTTTTCACCTGAAAAGACCGACCAGCGAAAACGCTGTGGTCTGTGAACCTTAACACACAACCCTGCTCTAACCAGCCCACCCAGGCCGAGGTATGGGCGCCAATT
>DATKLX010000082.1:0-14129 GCA_035542155.1 Anaerolineaceae bacterium | reverse complement strand
GGGTCTGTTCGGGTGGTTTTTGTGCTATCCTTCATATTAGAAGCCTCCTGAGTTTTCGTGTGGCCTGGTAACCATACTGTACTCAAGAGGCTTCTATTTTTCAACTACCCTGGGCAAAAGGCCAAACTCCAGGGAATTTTTTTCGGAACCTGCAAGGCATCCGCCTCGAACCTCTTATTTGCAATCAGGCGGAAGCTGGATGGTGATGGGCTGGTTAACGTCGGTCAGCTCGATATGCACCGATAAGCCTGCAACTTCGGCTTTCGGATCCGTAGTCGGGCCGCTGCGCGTTTCCAGGTCGAGGGAATATTTGACAATATAGCGGCCATCGACGGCCAGCCAGTATTCCCCCGTGTTGACCGTCGCGATCGTGCCGGAGGTCACGCCGACATCCGCGACGCGGAATTTGAAATGATGGCTGGGAATATTGTTGACCGTCTCCGCGGCGACGAATTCAGGGTTGTCGATCAGGGGAACGAAGTCGATCATCCGCGACAGGGCATCCTGCATCTCCTTTTTTTGGGCGGTGGTGGTCTCTTTCTTCCACCCTTCTTCATCCTTCTGGCAGGTATCGTTTCCGACCGTATAGCTTTCGCTGGTGGATGGCTTGTTAGATGGCTCGTCTTTTGTCGAATTGAGGCTGGTGGTCAGCGTGTGGGAAGCCTTGAGCTTATTGTCGCGCTGCACTGTTGAGGTCACCTCGGTGCGGTCATTGGGGTCATTGCCCGCGATCCTGGTCTGGATGGTGATGCGGTAGCTGTCCAGCCCATTGAGACCCTTCTGGATGCTCACTGGCTCCGAAGGGATCGGCGTGGGCGTCGGTTCCACGGTGGGGGTGGGAGGCTGGGTCGGCGCGGCTGCAGGCTGTTCCTGAACTGGAGCCTGTCCTGCTGGTTGAGCCGCCCCTTCAACGGTTGGGGCCTGGCCGGGCTGTCCAGAGGGCGGCGCACCTGCCCCGGGAAGGTTACAGCTTCCGATCAACAGGCCGACAAGGACCAGGGCAATCGCAGAGCGTTTCAAACTGTACTGCATGGCACACCTCCCAGGTAAGAATGCGGTATGGTCAGGGTTCGGACAGTAGAAGGCCGGCCAGGCTTGACCGGCTGATTAAAAAGGCCGGCAGAGCGACCCCGACGACCGCCACCAGGGCGATCCAGGCCGCCAGGCTCCCGGCCAGCGAAGGGCCTGGGGGCGCGCTCAGGCTAAGGCCGAAAACATTCAAGGTGCTCAGAGCCAGAATGCGCAGAATCGTAAAACCCAGAATTCCGGCGACAAACCCGGAGACGACGATCGAAAAAGCCTGTCCCAGCAAATACAGCCCAACCGTCGAGCGGCCAAACCCCAGGCTGCGCAGAATGCCGAGGCTGCGCCGGCGCAGGTACGCCAGTCGCCAGAGGACGTTGGTCAGCGTGAAAGCCGCCGCGAGCGCCATAACGCGGGCGGCCAGCCCGAGATAGGTGAAAATGGCCAGCGTCTGGCGGGCGAAATTTTTCCCGCTTTCGCCCTTGCGCGCCACAACCAGGCCGCCGGGCAGCGTCTGCCCTTCCTGCAGGACGCCATTATCCGGGATCTCGTAGGTAGAGACATCTTTCCCCAGATTGAGCAGAGCCTGAGCATCTTGCAGGGAAATCCAGGCCTCGTTATCCAGGTAGGTGTCCAGCCGGAAGATGCCCACGACCTGAAAATCGCGCCCGCGGAGTGAGATCGATCCTCCAGGGCTCAAGCGCTTGAGCCCGGCCAGGCGCGCGCCGATCAGGGCCAGGCGAGGCGGGTCCCCGGGTTGGAGCGCTCTCCCGGCGACAATCCAGGGCCGCTCGCTGTTCAGATAGGTCGGCAGGTCCACACCCCGCAGCAGAATGGCTTCCCCGATGGACGCGCCGACGATCTCGTGGATGGCCGGGATGGGGGAAGGGATGCCCAGACCTTTCAGTTGATTCCCGATCTCGGGAGAGAGACGGCTGCCATAGATCTCGCCGAAGGCGCGGTTTTGTTGGACGACCAGGGTATCCGGTCGAACGCGGGTCATCAGACTGCCGATCTCGTTCTGCGACACGGTCACGACCAGGTAGATCAGGATGGAAAGAGCCACCACGAGAGTCATCGCCAGCGTTAACTTCCAGCGCGCAGCCAGGTCCTGGAGGCTGACACGAAGCAGGGCGAGTGCGGCCAACAGGCTCTTCATGCTCTCTCTTCGCGCAGAACGGCGGCTACCGGCCGGGCGGACAGGTGGCGGGTGGACAGCCAGACTCCGACCAGAGCGAAGCACAGGGTTAGAATCGCTCCACCTGCGCCGACCAGCGGGCTGATCTCCAGGGGCATACTGACCCCATAGAGGATGATCGACGTGGTGGCCTGGAACCAGTCCAGCAGGAACGCGGCGCAGATCCAACCGGCGGCGTAGGCCGCGGCGGTGAGCAGCGCTGTTCGCGCGGCCAGGAACCCGGCGACCTGGCCGGGAGTAAACCCGACGACGCGCAGCAGGGCAAGCTCCAGCCCGCGCTCCTCCAGGCTCAAGCGGATCGTGTTGTACACTCCAAAGGTGACCGCAAGCAGGGACGCCAGGGCCAGCAGTTGATTTGCGCGGGCCGGGTCGCCCATCCCCTGAGCGTAGCGGTCGGTCAGATTACTCTCGAAAAATACCGAGTTGCGCGTATTGACCCGCGGATCGGCTTCGAGGATGGCCCTGGCGGCCTGGGGGTCGGCTCCCGGGGCCAGCACCGCTGCCCCGATCTGGAAATGATCGGGTGATTCGAATAGATCGCGAGCGGTCTCCAGGGGCATCCACACCGAGATGAATTTGGTCCCCGGCGCGCGGACCACCCCGCTGATCGGGAACTCGCTGCCGTAGACCGGCAGCCGGTCGCCGGTCTTCCAGCCGTAGGTGACCCGGGCGCCTTCGCTGACCGCGATCTGCCCTTCAGCGGGGAAGGCGCCTTCAAGCAGGGTCAGGTTGAAAGCGGTGGTGATCTCTTCCCTGGGAACCGCGCGCACCTGGACGATCTCCGAGTGGATGCGCAGGTGGTAAAAAAGGACGGGGAAAACGCGCTGGACCACCGCCGGGCCGAGCTGTTGGAGCGGCTCCAGGTCCGCCTCGGTCAGATAGCTTTGCATCGGATCGATCGCCTGGCAGTTCATCAGGAGAAGCAGGTTTGTGCGCGGAGGCTGGCGCCCGAAAGAAGCGATCGCCTGAGAGAGCGCTGCGAGAAGGAAAAACGTTAGGATGACCGTGGCCAGGTTGAAAAAAGTCAGCAGCGAGCGGCTGGCGTCGTGCACCAGGTCTTTGAGGAGCAATGCAACCAGAGCGGGCAGGTTCATGGCCCTGCACCGTCCTGTTGGTGGAGCAGGCCGTCACGCATTTCGTAGCGCAGGCTGGCAAAATCAGCGATGCGCGGGTTGTGGGTGGCGACCAGCAGGGTGACTCCCAGGTCGCGGTTGAGATCGCTCAACAGGGCGAGGATCTCTTCGGTGGTGGCGGTATCCAGGTCGCCGGTGGGCTCATCAGCCAGGACCAGGTCCGGGCTGGCGACCACTGCGCGGGCGATCGCCACGCGCTGCTGCTCGCCCCCGCTCAGCTCGGCCGGGTGGTGCTTCAATCGCGCCGAAAGGCCGACCCTTTCGAGGAGCTCAGCGGCGCGGCGGCGGGCGAGCGGCCAGGGGGTGCCTCTGGCCAGGAGCGGCAGGGCCACATTGTCCATTGCACTTTGGGAGGGCAGCAGGTTGTAGAACTGGAAGATAAAACCGATGTGGTCGCGGCGAAAGCGGGTCAGCTCTTCTTCGCCGGCCTTTTCCAACGCCTCACCCGCGATACGAATCTCCCCCGCCGTGGGGCGCTCGATCCCGCCCAGCAGGTGCAGCAGGGTCGATTTTCCCCCGCCGCTGGGACCGAGAATCACCGCGAAGACTCCGACTGGGAGACCTAGATCTACCCCACGAACGGCCTCGACCTGCTCGCTGCCGCGCCGGAACGTCTTGCGCAGCCCGCGGGCGAGGATGAAGCTCTCAGGTTCAGGGGTCCCGGCTTCGCTCGCCTGCATGGTTCTCCTGTTTGAAAGATTTCGTTGATTGTAGCACAGGTGTCCAGGATCTGTTCTCACCAGTGACAGGCGCGGATATAATCCAATGGTTGGCGTTCCTTTTTCTCTCTCATCCAAAGCCGACTGCTAGATTGATCAAGCAGGGACCTAATCCATGATGAACATTTGCCACCGCTGCGGCCTGTACCGCGCGGATAAGCTCATCGATCCGAAAGGCCCTTTCGCGGTCTGCCCGGAATGCGGGTACAAACACCTGTTCCGGCAGCTTCCCCTCTTCGTGGTCTCCGGGGCGAGTGGGACGGGGAAAACCACTATCCTTCAGAAACTCCTGGGCCGCCTGGACGAATTCGTCCTCCTCGATTCGGACATCCTCTGGCGGGCGGAGTTCAACAACCCCGAGGACAACTACCGCAGCTTTTTTGAGATCTGGCTGCGCGTGGCCAAGAATATCGCCCAATCGGGCAGGCCGGTGATGCTGTTTGGCGCGGGAGCCGGCGTTCCGGCGAACATCGAGCCCTGTGTCGAGCGGCGCTATTTCTCGCGGGTCCACTACCTTGCCCTAACTTGTGAAGAGGAGGTGCTTCGCCGCCGGCTGGTAGCCCGCCCCGAATGGCGGGGAACGCACGCCGAAGAATTTATCCGCGCGCAGGTAGAGTTCAATGACTGGTTTAAACAGTCCGCGGATCGAGAAGATGATCGGATCGAATTGCTGGATACCACCCACGATCCAGTCGAAACGACCGCAGCGGCGGTCGCGGCCTGGGCCAAAAAACTCGCCACAGTTCTAGCTTTTGAATGTTAGGACGGGAATTGTGTTTGTTAATCTCAATTCTTCACGCCGCCTTGTAAGGTGGGAACATTCTTGCTATAATAATTAAGACAAAATTCACAAATATTATCGGTGAAAGAATGGCACTGGATCGTTTTGGACGGAAAATTCATTACCTGCGGATCAGCCTCACGGACCACTGCAACCTGCGCTGCGTCTACTGCATGCCCGAGGACATGACCTTTCGCCCCAACGCGGAAATGATGCAGGACGATGAAGTCCTCCTGCTGGTGCGCCTCTTTGCCAGCCTGGGCTTCGATAAGCTGCGCCTGACCGGCGGGGAGCCGACCGTTCGCGCGCACATCGTCGACCTGGTACGCGGGATCGCGGCCACGCCAGGGGTGCGCTCGTTGAGCATGACCACGAACGGAGTGTTGTTAGGCAAACTGGCCCGGCCCCTGGCCGAGGCAGGATTGCAGCGGGTAAACATCAGCATCGACACGCTCGACCCGGCCCGGTTCAAGCGCGTCACTCGCTGGGGATCGCTAGACCAGGTCTGGGAGGGCATTCTCGCCGCCGAGGCGGCCGGGCTGGCGCCGGTCAAGCTGAACGCGGTGGTGGTCCGCGGGTATAACGAGAACGACGTGGTCCCCCTGGCCCGCCTGACCCTGGACAGGCCGTGGCAGATGCGCTTTATCGAGATGATGCCGTTCGCGGGGGCGACCGAGATCCAGCAGAAACAGGTGGTCACCGCAGAGGAAATGCGCGAGCGGATCGCCGCGGAATTAGGCCCGCTCGAATTGACCAACAACGGCGAGCTGGACGGCGAAGCCCAGATCTACCGCCTACCTGGCGGAGCGGGGGAGGTGGGCTTTATCTCCTCGGTCACCGCGCCCTTTTGCGCGGCCTGCACGCGGGCGCGGCTGACGGCGGATGGACGGCTGCGCCTCTGCCTGCTACGCGACAATGAGGTGGATCTGCTCACCCCGCTGCGGCTTGGCGCCTGCCTGGAAGAGCTGCGCCAGATCATTCTCGACGGCATCTGGTACAAGCCCTGGGGCCACGGGTTGGCCGAAGGGGTGTTCGCTACCGACCGGGTGATGAGCGAGATCGGGGGCTAGCTAGCGGGCAAATTTACCTACCCAGTTGGCTTCGGCAAGAATGTGGCCCTTCATGGCCTTGCGAAGCTGCGCCGCGGTCAGGTCAAGCGGCAGGGTGGGCGCCGAATCCAGCGCGAATAGAATGAAATAATAGCGGTGGGTCGGCCCCGGGGGTGGGCAGGGGCCGTCGTAACCACGCCTGCGAAAGTCGTTGAGCCCCTGGGTGGCCCCGTTAGGGAGCGGCGCATCTTTTCCCAATCCTTCTGGCAGAAGGACCAGGGTTGGCGGGAGGTTATACAGCACCCAGTGGATAAATGTTCCCCCCGGCGCATCGGTATCCTCGGTGATGAGCGCCAGGCTGTGGGTGCCGGCCGGTAGGTCTCGCCAGGAGAGATTGGGCGAGCGGTTTTCGCCTGTGCAGGTAAATTGAGGAGGGATTGCTCCCCCTTCTTCAAAAGAGGTGCTGAAGATCGGAAATGACATAGAACTCCCTCCTTGATCTGTGATTGCCTCTATCTGGGCCGGCGAAACCCAGCCCGGGATGGCCAGGAGAACAGCCAGCGCCAGTCCGGCACCGCACAACGAACAGGCAGCGTTGACCCAATCGTTATTCAGCCAGGTCCAACCGCGTTTGAGCGTGGCCGGCGTGCCACACGAATGCAGGGGATGGCGCTCGGTTTCTTTGTCGCAAGAAGGGCAGTAGTAGATGGCCTGAACGGTAGCCCCCAGGAATGAGTCCAACAGTGACCCAGCGACCCCGCTTAGAGAGATTATAGCAAAGAACAGAAGGACTGGACCCTGGAACTGGACGCCATCTGGAGCGAGGGGGTAGAGCAGGCAGGCCAGCAGGGCGATCAGCGCCGCACCGCCCAGGGCAGCCAGAATCCCTGCCAGGCTAACCGCCCCGGAATCGCCCGGCTCAGCCGCCCGGCCGGTGGTGATCAGGCGGGGCGGCGTGCGGCTCAGCACGCCCAGCTCAGTGGCCCAGGTATCCGCGGTGACGGCAGCCAGGCTGCCAGCGAAGCCAATCCAGGGCCAGCTTTGCCCCGGGAAAAGGCCGTGGAGGATCGTGAAACCTGCCGCCAGGCCGCCGTTAGCCAGCACCTGACTGGCGTCACGCTGTGCGCCTTTCGAAAATTTCTCCGCGAAGCGAGCCTTTCGGCGGGTGAACGCCCGGGATAGCGCGCTCGAGGAAATAAAAAAGGCGAGGAGCAGGGCTGCTCCGACCAGACCGCCAAAGCCAAAGATGAACGTTCCTTCCGCAGCGGCCGCAATCGCCCCGCTGACCGAAAGGGTGCGGGTGCGGTAGGCCGCATATGCCACCCCGCTGGCGAGCAACAGTCCAAGGACCAGGTTCAGAGCGGGAGAGGCGAACATGCTCAGGAGAGGGTGATGAAAAAGACGCCTGCCAGCAGCAAAACTGCCGCGAGGAGGTTACCGGCCCAGACGAAATAGGCGATCAGTTTCTGGTCGGGACGCCGATAGAAATATAAACCGGCCAGGAATGAGGCCAGGAAGGCCAGCCCATCCAACACCGGCAGAAGCAGGAGGCGCTCCACCGGGCCAGACTCCCCGGGAAGCCCGCCGGGAGTAAAGCCCAGGGAGATCGCGGGACGGGTGGGGATGACCAGGATGACCCAGAAGAGGAGCGCCAGGGCGAGAAAAAAGTCGGCAGCCAGTAGCACCCGGGCGAGCACATCGGTCCAGACGCGGGTCAGCAGGAAGGTGGGGTACACCGAGCGGGAGGCCAGCGGCGATAGGCTGCCCAGCTCGGTGATGCGGTTGAAGGCCTTGAGAAATTCGTCCGGCTGGGCGGGAGAAATGGCGTAAATCCTGCGAGGCGTGGCCACCAGGATCAATCCTCGCTGGCTGGAAGCGATAAACTCAATCGGTCCCAGACCTTCGACATTGCGCGTCCCGTTCAGCGCCCCGGGCCAATGGACCAACGGGAGAGGAATCGTTTTCGGCCGCGAGCGGCCCTGAGATACGTACAGCGAAGGCAGGTCGCTCGCCAGGCGAACCCATTCGATTTCTGGGAGGGGGATATCTTCGGAGCGCAGTCCCCAGTGCAGGCGCAGTCCATCGCGCTCCAATACGTAGGTTGCTCCGATCAACGAGTAAGCCCGGTAGAGCAGGACCGGAACCGGGGCGAAAAAGAGCAGCGCCAGGACCAGGTAGATCAGGAACGGCCCGCCGATCCTGGCGATTGTGGCCTGGAACATGCAGTAACTTCCCGCGGCCAATAAAATCAGGCTCAGGCCAATCTGAAAGATCAGGCCGTCGCGGCGGGGAGGAGGATACTGGCTGGGCAGGTTCATCGTTGGTTTGGAAATAAGTTGGCCGTCCAGGCGCCGTTTGCAAGCGGCTATCCCTGGCCGAAGACGTCTCGTAGGGCGGCGCAGACCAGATCGACCTGTTTTTCGGTCATCTTTCCAGAGAAGGGCAGGGCCAGGCCGCGCTCGCCCAGATCTTCTGTGATGGGGAAATCACCGGCACGGTAGCCAAAGCGCTCGACCATGTACGGTTGGAGATGGATCGGCAGAAAATATGGCCGGACCGGGATCCCCCGGTCTGCCAGGGCCTGGGCGGCGGCCTGGCGGTCGACGCCCTGCTCCAGGCGAACGACATACACAAACCAGCTCACCCGCGTCGTTTCGGTAGCGAGGCAGGGCGGTTCCACCCACGGGATCTCCGCCAGACGCTCTGAGTACCATTGGGCCACCTGGTCGCGCTTGTGCAGCAGCTCTTCGATGCGGCCCATCTGGACCAGGCCCAGAGCCGCGCTCATCTCGTCCAGGCGGTAGTTGTAGCCCAGGTACGTGTGCGAGAGCCAGGTATCCCCCGGGGCGCGGCCCTGATTGCGCAGCGCGCGCATCAGGCTGGCGGCCCCTTCATCGTTTGTCACCACCATCCCACCTTCACCGGTGGTGATCTGCTTGTTAGGATAAAAGGCAAACACGCCGGCGTCGCCCAGCGTTCCCGCTTTGCACCCTTTATATTCGGCTCCAAGGGCTTCGCAGGCATCTTCGATCACCCGCAGGCCATACGCCGCGGCCGTTTCCCGGATCGGGTGCAGATCGGCGGGCTGGCCAAACACGTCGACCGGCAGGATGGCCTTGAGGCAGGCTAACGGGCGGTCTTTTGCCGATCGGGGAAGCCAGCGCTGCGCGGCGCCGCCGCCCTGCATGAGATCGCGGACTGCTTCGCTGACCAGCAGCGGATCCATGTTTCCGGTCTGTGAGTCGACGTCGACAAAGACGGGCAGGGCCTGCTCGAAAAGGACCACGTTGGTCGAGGCAACGAAGGAAAAGGGCGTGGTCAGGACCAGGTCGCCCGGGCCAATCCCGGCGGCGCGCACGCAGAGGTGCAACCCTGCGGTGCCGGAATTTACCCCGATGGCGAAGCGCGAGCCTGTATAGGCGCAGAAGGCCTGTTCGAAGGCGTCAATGCGGCTGCCCATGCTCAGGTTAGGGGTTTGCAGCACCTCCAGAACAGCCTGGCGTTCGGCCTCAGTCAGGTCTGGAGAAGACATGGGCACGATGGGTGGTTTTTGTGCAGTCATGCGACTGATTGTAATATGGAAATGAGCGAGAGAACAGAGAGCGGAAAACAGGAAGAAGTCGGGAACCGAGAACTGTCAAATTTACTTTAGCCGCTCGATGGAGGCGTCGATGCGGGAGGCGGCGCTTTCGATTGAATTTTGGATCTGCTGGATCTGGAGGACGGTTTCTTTGATCACTTCGGTCGATTTCCCCATCTCACTGGCGACCACAGCAAAGCCCTTTCCCTGCTCGCCGACGCGGGCGGCTTCGATGCGGGCGTTGATGGAGAGGATATTCATCTGCGCGGTGATGTCTTCGATATCCGCCACGAGCTGGCGCATACCGGAGAGGCTACCTGTCATTTCACTGCGGATGCCGGTCACCTCGGCGATCACCGCCTGTTTCGAGCGCTGCTCGTTTTCCTCGATCGCGCCCAGGAAGACAAAAGCGACGTCGTGGGAGATCATACTCACGCGGCGGTGGTCGATCCGCTCCCGAATGGCTTGGGCTACTTCCGCCGAACCCGTCACTTCAACAATTAAATCGACGGGGTGAGCAAGGGCATCATTCAGATCGGTATATACCTTTACCCCTGTTTCGCGGGCGGTTGCCAGGGCAGGGGCTGAGGCGTTTCTGTCCATCACATATTCGACTCGGGTCAGGAGGCTTCTATTGAAAAGATTGAATAGTTGTGTCCCCCTCAGGCCGCCTCCGATGATACCGACCTTTCTGCTCTGGTCCACTTTGTTCGTTTGCTGCATATGCACGATCCCCTTTCTGGCGCTGGCGCCAGTATGATAAGGTCAGGCTATCGATACTAGAGAGTTACGGACCAGCGGTGATCTTCTTTTCCAGGTCGAGGAACTGGTCATTAAGGATGCCCAGGTCCGAGGTGGCGGTCCTTGGATCGCTGCGGATCTCATTGAGCGCCAGGTTAAGCCGGGTCTGGATCGATTTCGCCAGATCGCCGTTCTCCGCGCTGATCGCCGGATTGAGCTTGAGCAGGATTGCCGGGGCATCCTTGAGCGCCTGCTCGGCCCCGGCCGGATCGTTTTTCGCCAGGGCTAGCCTGGCCAGGTTGGCCTTATTCATTGCCTGGAGCAGCAGAACATGGTTGTTGGCCATTTCAGTCTGGCCAGACAGCTCCTGGGAAGACCTGTTCGAGTTCTCCTGGGCCAGCCGGGCCTGGTCCAGGTCGGTCTGGAGGCTGTCGAGCCGCTGGTTGGCCCGGGCCAGATCCGCTTTTGTCTGTTGCAGCTCCTGTTGGGCAGGACGGTAGAGGAGCAGGTAGGCGGAGAGCAGCCCCAAAGCAAACAAGCCCACCACTGTAGCCACAACACGCAGAGTTGCCCGATTGAAACGGCCAAAGCGGGTATCCGGGTTGAAGAAAAAGTTCAGAACCCCGCTCCGCGGCTTTTTCGCCGGCGCGGCTGGGGCGGGCTCTCCGGCCGTCTCCTGAAACGGCTCGACCGGCGGCGCTCCATGGTTGGCGGTCTCCGCGGCTGAATTTTCCGCAGGGCTCACTGGCATATTTTCACTGGCAAGATCTTCACTCCGGGATGGCTGGTCTTGGTCAGGTGGGTGGATAGAAGGGTTGTCCATGGAGGATGCTCCTGTCTCACTCAGGGCGTGGGTGTCGAGGTGCGAGTGAATTGGGGGGTGGCCGTCGCTGTGGTACTGCGGACGGGAGTGAAGGGAGTATAGGTTGGGAGGGGCGTTGGAGTCCCTGTGGTCGAGCCAATGGTGGGCGTGGGGATTGGGGTAGGAGTTCCGGTCAGGGTCGGCGTGAGCCCCCCCAGGTCAGCAGCCGGAAGGGCAGAGGGGGTGATCAGGCTGGCCGGGTCTCCGGGGAGGCCGAGGCCGACCATTGACCAGAGAATTTCCAGGTCCTGCGCGGCCAGGACGGGAAATGCAGGCAGGTTTCCCAGCGCGAGGTCCAGACGAGCCTGGAACTTTTCTACGGCGGTCTTCTGCTCGGGAGTGGCCAGCTCTTCGAGGGATGTGAGCAAATCGTGCAAGGTCAGCAGATCCTGTCTGGCCAGACCGGCGTTGTTCTGAGCCAGCGAAAGGCGGCTGCGCTGGAGCAACTCCATTCCCTTCAGCACCAGCACCTCGCGTTCAAGCCCGGCCAACGGACCGTCGCTCGCGCTGAGGCGCTGGTTGATAGCCTGGGCATCGAACTGGTTTTGCGCGACGGACGATTTCAACGCCGCAAGGTCTGCCTGGATCTGGTCGAGCTGGTCGAGGCGGCTCTGGCTGTTCTTCTGGAACTGGTCCACTTCATTCAGGCGCGCCTGGAGCCCGGAAATGGTTTCGCGGTCGGCGCTGTGCTGGCTTTCCAGGGCAGCCACGCTTTCCTGGAGCTGGCCCATGCGGTCCTTCCACTGCTGGTCCTGGTCGGTGAACTGCTGTTTGAGCAGATTAAGCTCCTGGGTGTTGGTCTGAATGGGGATCAGATAGCGCGGGTAGAACCAGCGCACCGCGGCGTAGATTCCCAGGCCGATCAGGGTGCCTACCAGGATAATGATCACCAGACGTTGCAGGCCGCGCAGGAAAACCTGCAGGCCGCTCTGGAGGCGCTGGCCGTAGGTGGGATTGGTATCGGGTTCTGGCGAAGATAGCTTGGTCATATTGGCGCCTCGTTCAAGGTTGTTGATTGCTGAAAAAACATGTGGATGCTGCTGGAAGCTGTCAAAGAACCAGGTTCTGGATTGACATCCTGGCTCCGGCACTGGGCAGGCCGCTATGTCTTGCGCTCCGCCCGCCCGGGGGCGGCAGGCCGGTTGGGATAGGGGATGGGGATATATGTTACCGAGGGCCGGCTTGGGTTGGCCTGTGGGTACAGATTCATCAGCTTATAGATTTCCGCGGGCATCTCGGTCGTCACTTTGAAGCCCAACTCCTGGGCTTCCTGCACAGTGATCGGGTAATCGTGGGTCCAGATGCCGCTGGTGAGTGTATCGGCCAGGCGCGTGGCGGCTTCTTCACTGTTATTCTCCTTAACGATGGAGTATACCGTGTTATGGACCTGTGCGATGGCCTTACGCGATTGGTCGGCCAGGATAAAGGTCTGGTCGTCGATTTCAGCGGGCGGCTTCTGCTCCAGGACTTTGAGGATCGAAACCGCCGGATACTGCCCGAGCTGCGGGTCAACCGGGCCGAGGACTGCATTGGGATCCATGACGACCTCGTCCGCGGCGAGAGCAAGCAACGTTCCGCCTGACATGGCATAATGAGGCACGAAAACGGTCACTTTGCCGTGGTGCCTGCACAGCGCATAGGCGATCTGTTCGGCTGCCAGAACCAGGCCGCCCGGGGTGTGCAGGATCAGGTCGATCGGGATCTCGGGGTCGGTCAGCCGGATGGCGCGGAGAACCTCCTCCGAATCCTGGATGTCGATGTAGCGGGCGATGGGGAAACCCAGGATGGAGAGGCTTTCCTGGCGGTGGATCAGGGCGATGACCCGCGTCCCCCGTTTTTCCTCCAGGCGACGCAGCAGGACCACTCGGGACGAATTCAGCATCTGCTGGCGAATGAGGGGTACCAGAGAGGCGAGGATCAGGAAAATCCAAACCAGATTGAAGAAATCCATTTTTTGTTCCTCCTGCGCGAGAAACGGGTTACCAGGGATAATATTGGTCCGGGTACCAGCGGGTGGGCTGCTTGCGGATCGCGAAGAGGCGCGCGGCGATCAGCCCAAAAAGAAAACCGCCCACGTGCGCCCACCAGGCCACTCCACCTGACTGGGCCGCCGGAGCTCCCAACGAGAGCAGGCCGGAGAATAACTGCGAGACAAACCAGAAACCAAGATAGACGATGGCCGGAATCTCCACGAACCAGGGGATGATGATGATTGGAATGAGGGTTAATACCCGGGCCCGCGGGTAGAAGAGGAAGTACGCGCCCAGCACCCCGGCAATGGCTCCACTGGCGCCGATGGATGGGACTTCGCTGGTGGGCATGACGAAATACTGCAGCAGCCCGGCTGCAAACCCACTGAGCAGATAGAAGAAGAAGTAACGCCCTGACCCCATGCGGTCTTCCACGTTGTCGCCGAAGATGAACAGCACCCACATATTGCTTAGGATATGGAACCACCCGCTATGGATGAACATACTGGTCAGGAAGGGCAGCAGGCTGACCGGGTTGAGCGGGTTGACATGAGCCGGGACCAGGCCATAGTTCTGGATAAAGAGCTCCAGCCTGGCCGGGCTGAGGGTTAATTCATATAAGAAGACGATAGCGTTGAGAATGATAAAAATCCAGTTAGTCAGAGGAAACGTCGCCGAACGAATCGTATCTTTCAGGGGAATCATTACCACCTCCCATACACTGAGTATAGCATAGCCTGCCTGGGGAGCATGCACAAATCGGGGTATTACGTCTGGCCGTTCGCGGTAAGAATCTCCAATCCAAGATGGTCTAATCCACATAGTTTGATTTTTCGCAGCGGGAGGAGAAAAAGCAGCTAAATATTTTCCACTTTTTTTATAAAATAACTTTATACCCCACATTCCGCACCTAGAAATAGCGGAATATAGGGATAAATGATACGCTGGGGGGATGAACCCCGAACCTACCTATCAAACCGAGCGGATCGACCACCTGGGGATCGTGACAGGGATCTGCCAGGAAATTGGATTGATCGAAGAAATCGACCGGCAAGTTGGCGCCAGCGCGCAAA
>DATKLX010000081.1:0-9018 GCA_035542155.1 Anaerolineaceae bacterium | reverse complement strand
TCTTCACCGGCGTTCCCCGCGAATTGGAAGAATCGGCTGAAGTGGACGGCGCCTCACGCGTCCAGACTTATTTCAATATCATCCTTCCGATCTCCCTGCCCGCCTTCGCCTCTGTCGCGATTATCATCTTTACCCAGGTCTGGAATGAGTTCTTCCTGGCTCTGTCCCTCTCTGCGCCTAATACGCAGACGGTTCAGGTCGTCATGGCCGAGGCCAAAGGCACCACCCTGGTCCTCTACAACCTCCAGATGGCGGCTGCACTCGTCACCGTTGCCGTGCCGTTGTTCTTCTTCCTTTTCCTGGGCCGCTATTTCATTCGTGGGATTTTGGCCGGAGCTCTGAAAGGCTAACATCTCTCAGCTCGCCTTGACAGCCCACCCAAGCCCGGTTAGAATATGCCCTGCTCCGGCGAGGTAGCTCAACGGTGGAGCAGGGGACTCATAAGCCCTTGGATGTGGGTTCAAATCCCACCCTCGCCACTGATCGTTCAAAGCACGCCCGCTGCGTCAGCACTTCCGTTTGGGCAGAATCCCATTTGATGGGCATGGTTACCGGAATTCCCCTCATCTGGAATAATTGAAGATAGCGACCATGCTTCCTTTGTCTGATGTTAAAGCCAATTACCTGCTTCCGTCCACTCAAAACTGCGTTCCATTCTAGAGTCGACTTATTTAAAAATGATTTAGAAACCCTATTAAAAGGATTAATAAATCCATAGGAAGCAGTGAGCAAGACACCAATCCCTTAAACTGTTCGACTTCGATTGATTCTCACGCTGCGGATTTCAACACCTGACATGTTGCTTTAGCCTGGATAGCATATACCCCCATAACCGCCGGCACGACGACCGACTGAAAGCGCCGCATCGGCTGCTCCCATCCATCCCCTACCAGCACAGCCGTCCCCTCGATGCAGGTCAGGCAGTGGAACGTCTCTCCCTGGGTGTCCAGCGCGAGCGGCTTCCCCTCAATTTGGAAGTGTTCGAGGGTAAAGTACTGGTTGGTAACCAGGCGGTCGCACGCTCCGGGAGGGTTCGGCAGCGCTTTCGGCGTCCCGGATGCCTGCGGATCGATCACTTCCAGTGATTTCTCGATGTGCAGCTTGCGGCCTTCGGAAACCGGCCGGTTCCAGTCGTAAACCCGGTAGGTGATGTCTGAAGTCTGCTGGACTTCGTAAACCAGCAGCCCCGGTCCCAGCGCGTGAACCGTTCCCGGCCTGATAAAGATCGTATCCCCTGCTTTTACTGTATGGTGGTTCATCCAATCTACGATCGTCCCACCCCGTACCGCTTCTTCCAGCTCTTCAGCGGTTAAGCCTGGCTTCAAACCTGCCAGGAGTTTCGCTCCCGGATCAGCCTCGATGATGTACCAGGCCTCGGTCTTGCCAAACATGCCTGGCCCTTCGAGGCGAGCAGCCTGTTCATCATTGGGATGCACCTGCACCGAGAGCCAGCGCGCGCAGTCCAGGAGCTTAATTAGCAGCGGAAAGCGGGTCCCGGTCTCCCTAACCGGCCGGCTTCCGAGCAGTGTTTCCCCAAATTCTTGAGCTGCCTCCCCCAGGGTCTTCCCCGTCATCCGCCCAGAGGCGATGCGGTTCTGCTCATACACTGCCCACATTTCCGCGATAGGTTCTTCTGGCGGTTTCAGCCTCTTCCCGCCCCAGACGTAATCACGGTACTCCGGCTCGAGCAGGATCGGTTGTCGGATTCCAATGTCAGAATTCATGGTCTCATTTTATCCTGAAACCAGGATCAGATTGGCGTACTGGATCGTCTCCCCCGTCCGGATTAATCCAATCGCTCCGGGTACTCGTTTTTTGAAATTCACGTGCGCCTCATACCGGATCGGGATCCCGACCAGTTCCTGGGCAAAAGCTTCCTTCACGGCAGCATTGTTCTCCCTGAGGAATTCCTCAGCCATAAAGGCTTCTGTGAAGGTTGAGTGCTGTCGCAGAGCCTCGACCACCTGCAGTACGGTCGGCACCCCGTCCACCAGAGATATATCGACCGTTTCGATCATCGGCCAGAATGGGAAACCCCGGTCGGCGACCACCACCGCGTTCGTATGCCGGATTCGCGCAAGGAGGGAAAGGATGTGCGGATTCAGGATGCCATGCTTGATCATGATGCCCCTCGGAATGGTTTTATTTTGAATCAATAACCGCGCAGTTGGGTGCTCTCCCGCCTGGGCAGCCCTTCTTTTGGGGTGCGCTTGAGCACGACATATTCGAGCCCACGTTCCTCGCAGAAGGCCCGCTTCTCCGGTTTATCTCCGTCCTCGTTGACCAGGTAGATATCCGGCCTAATCCGCTCGATTTCGGGCTCTGCGTCCATCCACCCCCACCCGGTGGAGATCAGCGCCTGTTTGACGAACCGCACCCCCTGGACGGAATAACGCCGCTCCTCCTCCGGAAAGAGCGGGTGGCCGGGTCCTTTCAGGAAACGCACGTTTTCATCCCCGCCGACAATCACGTACAGGTCTCCAAACGCCGAGGCTTCCTCAAAAAACCGCACGTGTCCCGAGTGAAGCCAGTCATAGCAGCCGGTGACCACCACCTTTTTTCGGCTTGCGTCCCCATCGTCCTGAACCTCCAAAGGTGGAAAACCGGCCAGCTCTTGCGCCGTAATCACCCGGAAATTTAGCCCTCTCGCCAGACAGAAATCCCGCTTCAAGGCCGAATCTCCATCCAGCCCGACCACCCAGGTATCGCCGGGTTGGGTGGAAAAATCAGCCGGCAGGGTATCCAGGCTCTCTATGTGGCTTACCAGGCTGACCGCATCTACCGCCCGTAGCGATTCGATCAGGTATTTCCGTTCTGCCTCCGGAAATTTCGGGTCGCTGCCCGTCGCCGCGATCACCGCGTCGTCGCTCCATAATAGCACTTCCAGGCGCTCTTCCATCCGGGCCGCCTCATCCAGAAAACGGATGTGCCTGGAGCGCAGATCGTCAAAGCTTCCGGATATTAACACCCTGGTCATCTTGCCGCCTGTTGTTTTGCGACACGAACTTTCACCTGGATTGAGCCCGGCACTGGTTCTTCGGAGGCAACGATCAGGTAGCCGCCTCCGCAACCCGAGTACATTGCCCCTGGATAGTAGGATTGGTAATAGCCCAGTATCTCCATCAGGTCCAATTTTAATAACGGGTGGCGCACCGTCTGCGGGAGGAGCGCCTCCCAGCAGATCATGCATTCATTGAATGATGCCCCCAACTTCTGGATATCCTGCTCGATGATAGCGGTGAAGCAATCCTTGCCCGATTGGCCTAGCCGCTCGATCCACTCTATCACTAGATTCTTGATTCCCAGCGGATTGTACCCGTCCGGCCGGGGCGCCACCGGGACTATGTGGATGGCGTCTTCCAACCAGGCTGCCACGGCAGGATCGTTGTTCGATTCGACGTGGATTGGAAAATACCCGCCTTCGAAATTGAAATCGTAGTCGAGGCGGTTCACCCCCGGGTAAAGGATCCCCGCCATGTCTTGCGATCCGGAAGGCTCGGGCGAATTGCGGTTTTCGGCTGCGTAAAGCGCTCCCACCAGTTGGGCCGGGTCTCCCTCTGGGATCTCGCCGTTCCACAGTTCATATGCGGCTTTCCTCGTGCTGGTTCCCATTCCGCAGCGGTCCATAAAGCGGAAGGTCGGCTCCACGCAGAAAACCACCATCGATCCCGGCGGATTGGGATTGAGCCTGGAGACGAAAGGCTGGTCGATCCACCCACCTGCCAGGGCAATCCGGTAAGGGATCTTCCCGACCAACCGGGAAATATCGCCTTCAGATTTCACTTTGGTCGAAATCATGCCTAGATGGCTTGCATTGCGAATTCGCTGACCACGCTCTTCCCAGCTTTACGCAGGAAGTACTGCTCCTCGATCCAGGCATAGGTCTTGCGCATGCCAACCTGCAGGGGCGTGTTTGGTTCCCAGTTCAACACCTGCTTGATGAATGTGTTGTCGCTGTTCCGTCCGGCGACACCTTTTGGTGCGTCCAGGTCGTAGGTTCTCTTCAGCTTGACCCCACCGATTTCTTCGATCAGCGAAACCAGGTCATTGATCGAAATGAGCTCGCTCGTCCCTAAGTTGATCGGCGTGGCGATCAACTCGTCGCAGTGCATAATCAGGTCGATCCCATACGTACAGTCGTCGATGTACATAAAGCTGCGCGTCTGGGTCCCATCCCCCCAGATATCGATCTCCATCTTGCTGGTGTCTTTGGCTTCGATCACCTTTCGCGACAGCGCCGCCGGGGCTTTCTCCCGTCCGCCAAACCAGGTCCCATTTGGCCCAAACACATTGTGGAAGCGGGCAATGTGAGTCTCAAGACCCCGCTCCGCCCAGTATTCCTGGCAGAACATTTCCGAGATCAGCTTCTCCCAGCCGTAACCGCGTTCCGCCATAGCCGGGTACGCGTCCGATTCCTTTAACGCCCGGACGTGGGGATCCTTTTGCAGATCGGTATTGTATGCGCACGCCGAGGAGGAGAAGAAATACCGCTTCGCCCCCGCCCGGTAGGCTGCCTCGATCAGGTGTGTGTTCACCAAAACGCTGCGCAGGCATTCGATTCGGAACCGCTCGATGAAGCCCATTCCGCCCATGTCAGCGGCCAGGTTGTACACCTCCACTGCGCCTTCTACCGCGCGAATGGCATTTTCTTTTTCGCTTAAATCCATGCTCAGGCATTCCACACCAGGGATACGCTGGTACCAGTATGGCAGCGGTTTTCGGTCGATCGCGCGAATGTGAGTAAAACCCTGGTCGTGAATATACCGAGTTAATGCGCCAGCAATAAATCCACCTGCTCCGGTGATGACGATCAGGTCGTCTTTATTGAGATCCGGGGTGGTCGCTGCTGTTAAATTTCGGTCCATGTTTTCCTCCAAAAGGTTGATGCATAATTGTAACGGACAAAAAATAGGGTATCGTTACCCGATCTGAATCCCATCAATTTTCCGGCTTGCAGGCCCTGGTCGACTTTCGCACAATCGTTTCGACCGGCAGGATGATATCCTCAAAATTCCTTTGCGGCGCCTCTCGAGCTGCCTCTGCCATCCGGTCGAGGAGGACTTCGGTGGCTCTGTGGCCCATTTCGTACGCGGGTTGGGCAGCTACCGTCAGAAATGGCTCCCAGACCAGCTCAGAGGGTAAATCGTCAAATCCAACCAGGGAGACGTCTTCTGGGACAGATAACCCTTTTTGGCGGATGGCCCGATAAGCTCCGATCGCGATGAAGTTGTTTGCCGCGAACAACGCTGTGGGTCCGGGAGATCGGTTCAGCGCCTGATCCGCCTGACGATGACCACTTTCGATGGTGAACTCGCCGTAAAGTACGTTTTGGGAGGTTACCGGCTGCCTTGCGTCTTCGAGCGCTTTCAAGAAACCGGCCCTCCGATCTTCCGCCGTTGAAACATCTCGAGGTCCAGCCAGCATCACAATCCGCCGGTGGCCTAACGCCAGCAGGTGGCGGGTGAGTTGGTACGCGCCGCCAAACGAATCGCTGCGCACGACGTCGGCAAAAAGCTCGCCGTCCAGGCGCCGGTCGATGATCACCACCTGGACCCCCTGTCTCTGCGCCATCAGAATCGGTTCGGCCTGGTTTGTCGATGGCACCAGGAGGATTCCGTCCACCTGACGCTCGAGGAGCACCTTCAGATACTTCTCCTCTTTCAGGTCCGATTCATCGGTATTGCACAGGATGAGGTTAAATCCAGCGTCGCTCGCCGCGTCCTCAACTCCTCGGGCCACAGTCGTCCAGAATGGGTTGGTGATATCGGTCAGCACCAGGGCCAGCATGCTTGTTTTGCGCAGGCGCAGGCTCCTTGCCAGCTTATTGGGCACATAACCCAACTGTTCGATTGCGTTCTGCACCCGACCACGAGTTTCTTCGGTAAAATATCCATTGTGGTTGATTACACGTGAAACAGTGATCGGTGCGACCCCGGCTAACTTTGCGACATCACGAATTGTGGTCATTCTGGGCAGTTATCTCAGATATGGTATCGTTACCATAATAACATAGCTGGATGCCAAAGTCAATAACAGATTTCAATCAAAGTTTTGGAGAATCCCATGAAGCTAATCGCCATCGAAAAAGAGCTCCCCGGAAAAACCGCCGCGGATTTTGAGCCTCACCAGGTCCTCGAAGCAAAAAAAGCCTGGGAGCTCTACCAGGCAGGGATTTTTCGCGAGCTGTATTTTCATAAAGCGGACCACACGGCTATCATTGTGCTGGAGTGTTCCGGCGTGGTGGAGGCAAGAGAGGTCCTGGATTCGCTCCCCCTGGTTCAACAAGGATTGATCACCTTCGACATCCTGCCCCTGGTTCCCTATCCAGGATTTTCCAGGTTATTCTCCAGATAATCCTTGTTTTCGGTTCGGAAGGCCGTACTTGAACTGGCAGCAGTTAAGCAGTGGTCAGTTCTTTGGGCCGCCAGATTTCGACCAGATCGATCTCGGTATCTTTACTCAAGTCCTTCCAATGGCTGATTTGCGCGATCAGATAGGCAATGGCTGCTGTTGGGATAGCTTCCACCTGCCTGGTCAGCAGCGGGATCATAGATTCCAGACCCGGGTTATGCCCGATGATCATCACCCGTTCGATATCGTCTGGCAAAGAGCGGAGAAGTTTGAGATATTCATCGCCTTCCGCCATGAATAAGGAATCGAGATATTTGATCTCGCCCTGGTAACCGCTCCCTTTTACGAATAGCTCAGCGGTCTGTTGAGCTCGCAATGCCGACGATGAAAGGATGAGCTGGGGGATAAGTTCTTCCTCTTTCATCAGCTCTCCCATTTGGGAGGCATTGCGTTTACCGCGCTTCGCCAGCGGTCGTTTATGATCCTTCTCTTCCTTTTCTTTCCAGCTTGACTTCGCATGGCGCATGAGAAGTATAGTCTTCACATCAATTCCTCGTCTGAAGTAGAGAAAGTCTTTCTAAATTGGCTTGCCAACATTGCCTTCCAAGTATAGCAGAGAACGCTCCCAAAAAGCAACTGCGGATAAGGGTTCTTTAGGAATCTCTGTGGGAGGACCCGTCACGGGAAATCCCAATGAACCCGTAAAAGGGTTTTCATTTGGAAAGCAGATTGGTGCCATCGTTCGGCGAACGAAGCTTAGAGAAGCTTCAACCAGCAGAATTCGTACGCCTTCATTTCCAAATGGTAGTCCTGATTCATGATCGTTTCAACCCGCCGGTCGGCTACCAGGTCGAATGGCAGCACCCCGGTCCAGCGGCCTAATGGAAGCCAGGCGGACTGCGCCGTCCCGCTCAGATTGAGAATGGCCAGCACGGTTTCTTTCGGCGAATCGCGCAGGACGGCCAGCACGGCCTGATTTCCTGTGGTTGGGAATTCGGTGGATCCGATCCCAAAGACCGGGTGCGCTTTGCGCAGAGCCAGCATCCGCTGCAGCCGGTTCCACAGCGATTCAGGCGCCTTCCTCTGGTGTTCCACATTGACTACGCGAAATCCATAGGCCGGGTCATTGATATTCGGCAAATACAACGACCCAGATGGCGCTTTCGAAAACCCCGCGTTCTCTTCTCCATCCCACTGCATCGGCGTACGCACCCCGTCCCGATCGTCCAGCCAGATATTATCCCCCATGCCGATCTCATCCCCGTAATACAGAATCGGCGACCCCGGCAGGGAGAATAGCAGTGCGTTGACCAGCTCGATCTTCATCAGATCATTATCCAGCAGTGGTGCGAGCCGCCGCCGGATCCCCAGGTTCAGCCGCATACGCGGCTCCGGCGCGTACTGCTGCCACATCCACTGCCGCTCCTCTTCGGTCACCATTTCCAGAGTTAGCTCGTCGTGGTTGCGCAGGAACGTGCACCACTGGCAGGTACTGGGTATTTCAGGGGTCTCATTCAAAATCTGGACAATTGGGCTGGCGTCTTCCTTCCGCAGGGCCATAAAGATCCTTGGCATCACCGGAAAGTGAAAAGCCATCTGGAATTCGTCGCCGTTCCCAAAATACGGCCTCAGATCAGAAGGCCACTGGTTCGCCTCTCCCAACAGGATCGTCCCTGGATAATTGATATCCATGAACCGGCGAACCTTTTTGAGGTATTTGTGCGTTTCGGGCAGGTTTTCGCAGTTGGTCCCTTCCCGCTCGAACAGGTATGGCACCGCGTCCGCACGAAACCCATCCAATCCCATGTCCAGCCAGAATCGCATCACGTTCAGCATTTCCTCCTGCACCCTTGGGTTATCGTAGTTCAGATCGGGTTGGGAGGAATAAAACCGGTGCCAGAAGTACTTACCCGCCACCGGGTCCCACGTCCAGTTCGAAGGCTCCGTGTCCAGGAAGATAATCCTCGCGCCGGCGTACTTCTGGTCGGTGTCGCTCCACACGTAATAATCACGGTAAGGCGACTCGGGGTTCGAGCGCGCCTCATAGAACCATGGATGCTTGTCCGAAGTGTGGTTGAGCACCAGGTCCGCGATGACTTTCAACCCCCGCACGTGAGCCTCGTGAAGAAAGGTCTTGAAATCCTCCAGGGTTCCGTAATCCGGGTGGATGTTGTAGTAGTCGGAGATGTCGTAGCCATCGTCGTAGAGCGGCGAGGGATAAAACGGCGAGATCCAGATGCAGTCCACCCCCAGGTCGAGAAAATAATCCAGCTTCTGGGTCAGGCCGATAAAATCGCCGTGCCCATCCCCATTTCCGTCCGCAAACGCCCGGATGTAGACTTCGTAGAAAACCGCGTTTTGATACCAGGGTGTATTTGCCATTGCGTTGTTCTTCGAAAAATGAGATAGCAGCCCGTGCAGGCTGCTATCAAAATATACCATGATTACAAATTCGAGTTTAGACAAAATTAGAAAAACCCGTATATATAGCCCACATTCCGCACCTAGAAATAGCGGAATATAGGAATAAATGATACGCTGGGGGGATGAACCCCGAACCTACCTATCAAACCGAGCGGATCGACCACCTGGGGATCGTGACAGGGATCTGCCAGGAAATTGGATTGATCGAAGAAATCGACCGGCAAGTTGGCGCCAGCGCGCAAA